>NZ_ANBZ01000070.1:0-29950 GCF_000316965.1 Pseudomonas sp. 313 | reverse complement strand
ATGCGCCGTTCAGCCGAGTAAATGCAGCCTGGAAACGAATCGAATTTTCCGCATATTTTGCTTGTTCAACCTGAACGTCGACTGTGTTCTGATCAAGCGACGGTTGATTGGGAACCCTGTAGAGTAGGGCCGCATCGCTAAGAGTAACCTCCAAGCCACCAGTATTTATATGACTCTGGTTAGTTTTGGCCAGTGAAAACTCAGTGTTAATTGCCTGCTTGTTTTGAGTGGCAAGCACCGAGGCAAAATTCAAATCCCTGGCTTTGAAATTGGGTGTACCAGCATCGGCTATATTGTTGCTCAGCACCTCTGCTCTTTTGGCAGTGTAGAGGAGCGTTTTTTCTGGCCCGCCTACAGCCTTTTCGAAACTAATCCTCATCAACGATCCTATCAAGTTGGGAGAAAACCAGTGCTGATCACAATTACGTCGATCAGCCCCATAGGATTTACGCCCGACCTGGCACCTGGTCGGGCGGTGCAGAGCCAGAGAGCGTTGTAATCGTAATCCTGGAAGACTAGAGAATTATTACTGATGACACTCCCTATCAGCCGTCATCAGCTTATGCTCGCGAATCATTTGTTCCAGTACGTCGTCTACCAATTTGTCGTGCTTCTCCATCCAAGCCAAATGCTCCTCGGTAGAGACGTGAATCGCCCCTAGTTTCGTAGACACCTCCAAGCCTCATAATGAGACCCAGCAGGAGGTGCCATGAGCAACCAGCGTTACCCCGAAGAATTCAAGATTGAAGCGGTCAAGCACATCACTGAACGCGGCTTGCGCGTTGCTGATATAGCAGAGCGTTTAGGCGTGTCCACGCACAGCCTGTACGCCTGGGTAAAGCGCTACAGCAAACCCCAAATACAGCGGCAGCAGGTAGATGATCAGCAGGCTGAGCTGCGTCGCTTGCGCGCGGAACTCAAGCGGGTGACCGAAGAGCGAGACATCCTAAAAAAGGCCGCTGCGTACTTTGCCAAGGAGTCCGGCTGAAGTACGCCGTTATCAGCAAACTGTTGGTGGAGTACCCGGTGCGGCGTCTCTGCCAGACCCTCCAGGTGCATCCCAGCGGTTACTACGCCTGGCTGGCCGAGCCGAAATCCGCGCGTGCCAAGGAAGATCAGCGTCTGCTCGGATTGATCAAGCATGCCTGGTTGGAAAGCGGCGGGGTCTACGGCTACCGCAAGATCCACGACGACCTGCGTGAGCTGGGCGAGCCCTGTGGCCGGCACCGTGTGGCTCGCCTGATGAGGAGAGAGGGGCTGCGCTCTCAGACCGGTTATCGCCGGCGCCCCGGGTACTACGGTGGCAAGCCGCCGGTGGCCTCGCCCAACCGTCTGGAGCGGCAGTTCAATGTCAGTGAACCGAACAAGGTCTGGGTCACCGACATCACTTACATCCGCACGTATGAGGGCTGGTTGTACTTGGCGGTGGTGCTGGATCTGTTTTCTCGCCAAGTGATCGGCTGGTCGATGAAGCCTCGGATGTGCAGCGATCTGACCATCGATGCGTTGCTGATGGCAGTGTGGCGGCGCAAGCCCAAGCAGGAAGTGATGATCCATTCCGACCAGGGCAGCCAGTTCAGCAGCTCGGACTGGCAGAGTTTCCTCAAGGCCAACAATCTGATCAGCAGCATGAGTCGACGCGGTAACTGTCACGACAACGCGGTCGCGGAACGCTTTTTCCAGTTGCTGAAGCGGGAACGCATCCGACGGAAAACCTACGGAACCCGCGAAGAAGCCCGCAGTGATGTGTTCGATTACATCGAGATGTTCTATAACCCCAAGCGACGGCACAGCAGCGCTATGCAGCTATCGCCAGTGGAGTTTGAAAAGCGCTATTTCCAGAGCTTGGAGAATGTCTAGGAAAGCTGGGGCGATTCATTCAACAATTATCAACTTAGCCGTTAAAGAAGATTGATTTTTAACTAGCCAATATACGGTTCACCCGCTTGGTGCGGGGGTGCTAGGTAACGTTTTTAACGAGACAAGGTTCAGCGTAGCTAATACCGACTTCGTCGGTTCTAACAACTGATGTTGCAGTGCCAACACCGTGGCAGCTTCAACATTCGTAGTAGCTGCCATAGTTCAGAATCTGCGTGATCACATTTGCCGAAGGTTTCGCCTCAGCAATTAGCGTGAGCGTGCTTCGCTGAGGCTGCCTCTGAGGCTACCTCTTGGGCTTGGTCCTTCTGGTCAGCCTGATAATTAGCGATCGCTACTTGGCGAGCCTGCTCCATACGAGCAAAGGTACGATCACCACCACCTTCTGCCATTGCATAGGAAGAGCTTGCTGCGATGGCGAGTAGTACAGAAAGGGATCTGAAAAATTTCATTACTTGTTACCTCGTTCGAAGACACGGGAGACCCAGCGCAGCTCCATAAACAGAGGCTTGGGCTTGTGTCTAAGCTAACCGAGCGTACCTGTCAAAATGCTGATTTGGACATTACGGTTTCGTCAGCAATGCAGACAAGCAGTGAGCGCAAGCGGCCTTGCTTCCAGCGGTCAAAAAAAAGGCGCCATTTAGGCGCCGATAGGCCAAAGGAGCGTGGAAAGGCCAAAAAGCAGAGTGTGGGAGCAACTGCTGATGTAGACGTTAACGCTACAAGCTGTCAGACAGATGATGCGAGCATTACGTTTCTGTAAGGTACTGGCTGCACGCCCTGACAATCGGCACACTGTTCCAAATGCCGGAGGGAATACTTTCATGAAGCTTCTTGTTGCTGAAAACGAGCCGAAAACAGGCACCTACCTACAGCAGGGGCTCTCAGAGGCAGGCTTCACAGTCGATAGAGTTGAAAACGGGACCGATGCTGCTCAGCACGCGCTTCATACCACATACGACTTGCTCATCTTAGACGTGATGATGCCTGGCCTGGATGGGTGGCAGGTTTTACAGAAAGTCCGCGCTGCCGGTAATGAGGTTCCCGTGCTCTTTCTCACCGCCCGAGACGGGGTTCAGGATCGAGTAAAGGGATTGGAGTTGGGCGCTGATGATTATCTCATCAAGCCGTTTGCCTTCTCCGAATTGCTAGCAAGGATCCGTACGTTGCTTCGCCGCGGCAATAATGCTCCCAACCAAACAATACTCAAACTCCTCGACCTTGAGGTCGATCTGCTCAGGCGTCGGGTTACGCGATCGGGGAAACGAATAGACCTAACTGCAAAGAAATTCGCTCTTCTTGAGCTATTACTTCGGCGTCGCGGGGAAGTGCTCTCAAAGTCACTTATCGCCTCCCAAGTATGGGACATGAATTTCGACAGCGATACCAATGTGATTGAGGTGGCGGTACGACGGCTGAGAGCAAAAATCGATGATGAGTTCGAACCTAAGCTCATACAAACCGCGCGTGGGATGGGCTATTTGATCGACGCGCCAGACCGCTAGGGATGGTCTGAAGTAGACCATGTATTTCTGGCTTGCAACTGAAGCTGATTGAGCATTCACCGCTTGCCAAAGGCGGTGCGGATAGCCATGAACCGTTACCGGGGCCAGAAGCAGACACGCCTTAACTTGGGCGGGCGTCAACGGAGCAACGCCGCCGACGGACTGGATTTGTCAGGGTCGCATCGTCGTGAATGAGATGCTACGAACCGGTCTTTGGCCGGCATACTCAACCTTCGGCCCAAAAATCATCCTTGCGCACCAAACCGAACTCATCCTGATTGGTGTCAAGATCATCATCAAACATGGTGTTAACCATTCGCTCCCGACGTAGCATGGCCAGCGTTCGGAAAAAGCAGGGCTCGCAGAGGTGAACCTCATAACGCTCACCATCATGCTTGGAACCATAGTTCCAACACGCTTGAAGAACGCCAAACTGCTGGCCATAGCCCTCAATACTTGTGCTTTGGCAACAAGCGTCACAGGTAACGTCTGAAGTCGTTTCCGTTGGCTGCATTGCAACGTGCCGCATGATCCTCACCTCCGAGGAGAGAAGGTTTACAGCTGCCATCGAGCCCACATTCGAGACCGAAAATGGAAGATGTCGCGCAGGCCGCCTCGAACCATCACTGGGGAGAAGGATATCTTGAGATTTATTGGGGGTGGGCGAACATGCGCAAGCATGTGAGAGCAACACAAAGCCTAGAAATCAAACATTTATGGTTTGAATGTCTTAATTTCTCCGTTATCTCGTCATGCTTCCATAAAAATCCCCATCATGGAAAAGGCCCGATAAATCAATCAGGTAGGAGAGATGTGAGTGAATTTTCCCCTTATCTCGGCATGGCCCCATGACCAGCTACAGCTTCAAGAAACGAGCCGGGACCGATACTAGCGACCCCGAGTTCGTGCTTCAGCACTGCGGGAAACCGACACGCGTCCAGATCCAGGATTCATCCAGCTGGGGCGGCGCCTATGCGGTGTCAGTCGATCATCTGGACGACGAGGCCGAACCGCATCTCCTGTGGGTGGCCCTGTCAATCGCAAGCTTTGCTGAGGCGGCGCGTGTGGCTATCGGCCATTTCGAGGCGAACCTTCTCGCACGCGATCAAGCAGCGGCGCCTGGCGCAGAGCTTGGCTCGCCTTAGCGGCGGCCCATAACACGGAGGGAAGGGCGCATCAGCGGCGCGAACGGCGGCTTAGCGACCCTTGCGTTTTTGGGACCTGCGATACCATAGGTCTATCGAATCAGGAGGTGCATCATGCATCCGATTATCGCTGGTGAATTTCGGAAAGCCGAAGCTCTTTTGGAGAGATATCTCAAGCTACCTTCGTCGGCAGTGAGTCTGGAAAAATTCGAGATTGATCGATTTAGTAATATCCCTCCATCAATATCCCGCACAGTTGGTCGGCTCAAGGCGATAGCCATGGAGTCATATCCGACTCAAGAAGAACTTGCTTATGTTATCAACGCGGTTGACTTTTTGGAGCAAGAGACTGCCAAACGCTGGAGTAACTTCTTTCGTCATCGTATAGAGAAGCTTGAGAGCAATCTAAAAGAGAGTGCAGCACTTTCTCTTGTGCGGCATGGTATCGCTATACTCGGCACTCTCTACGGCGTTGTCTACTGCAATAGCAGTAAGATGGACCATGACCAGTACTTATACTTTGCAGTAATGGCCTTGTATGCGGTAGCTTCTTTCGGCACTGCCACCAACTCGAAGTTGAGTAGTGGGAGAAATGTGATTTTGCTTTCAGCGACGCTGCTCGCTAGCTGCATCGTTATCGCCATTGCCTATCATCCAGGCATGTCGGCCTTATTGCTATCGCTAGCCAGCGCGCTAACATTAGTGATGGACCTTAAATGCAAGTCAGGTAGCAATAGCATAAATCATTTTCCTGACGCACTGGATGACAGGTTCACTATTGACCATACGGTACTTGCTGACCCCTACACACCAAGCATCGCGAGAAGCTCGGAAGACGTACAGCGAAATATGAATTATGGGACAGAAGTACCTGCACCCGACCGTTACCTTTGATAAAAGGCTGCTTTCGCAGCCTTTTCTTCACCTACCAAGAACAAACTCTCTATCTAGCTTTTCGCTGTTGTTAATCGCGACAATATCATTGATAACTGCGCTTGACCCATTATCGTTCAATCCGGCCTGAACTAGATTATCAAACATACCCGAAGCCATGTTGTCGTTGAATCCTCTATGCCTTGCATATTCCATGAATGCCCCCCGGTCATTATTATTCAACTCGCCGGTTCGAGCAGCAGCAAACACATGCGCCTGATCCTTATCCAATCCAAGGCGCATGCCTTCATTTTGATACTCAGCTATATTTCCACGCGTACCCGCGGCGCTACTTAGTGCATTCATAAATTTCTGCGGAATGCCACTCATAACGGACTCACCAAGGTCGCTCAAGCCCTTGCCTTTCTCTTCAAGACGCCTTGTCGCCTCGAACACGCCGTCACTGGTCGCCCGATTACCGAACGTGTAGGCTTTCTTATTAACATCGGCATTATGGCCATCATGAATTGCTTCGACCTGCTTTTCGTCGCGAGCGGCTGCGTTTCCGGAATCAAATCGACTTCCAAAACTTCCTTCGTTGACAGAATGCCCAGCACGGGATGTTTCAGCGTCTAGGTCGCGCGCGGCCGGCTCGCGAAGGCTGGTGAAGCTCGAGTGTTGAAGGGAGGTAGGCTGATCTCCAAGCTCACCACTGTGCCTTGGGTTTGTGTACATGTCTCTGTCGGAAACGCCACTCGTTAGAACACCGAGGTCATTGTTTTTCGCCAGAGTATGCAGTGCAGCTGCGACGCTCCTGCGACTCGGATCAACGGTGTCAAAAAGTCGCTCTGCTTCTTTCATCTGCGAGCCATAGTTGTTGACGGCTTCAGCAACTACAGCATCGGCCTTGCCTTCGCGTATTAATTTTCCAGCCCAAGCATCTGGTGTCATCGAAAGTGAGGAACCAGACTGCTGAAGATAGCCCGCAGTTTCGGTGTACTGCTTCTGCGTACTTATAGCTTGCTGGGCAGATCGTGACAATGTTTCTTGATCCGACTGGCTGAGACCTAACTTTTCTGATCCTAGGAATGACGTCGCAAGACTTGACGAGTTTTCATGACGCAAGGAGTTTGAGATCGACTCGACTAAGCCTGCAGCTTTAGCTGCCTGCATTACATCATTCGAGCTCTGACCATCATTGCGCGTAGTCGAACTTTGAGTAGTGCCATTGATTTGTGCTGAACCCCCAAAATCAATTCCGCCCTTAGCCTTTCCGTCCGCCCCTTCTTTACCTCCCATATTGCCAAGGCCTAGGCCGCCGCTGACCGATCCCCCGAGAGCAATGCTGCCAGTGACCGCATCTATCTGATTCTGATTGAATCCCCGCGCGCGCAGTTCATTAACGGAGTTTTGATAACTTGCGTCATTTGATAGCCCGAATGAATTGGCAACGCTACGGCCTACTGCGGCCTGTTCGTTGATATTTTTTGCCTGTTCAAATTGCTTACCGTAAGCACTTGTCAACCATTTTGTAAAGGTTTCCGATGCTCCTTCAGCAACAGACTTCTGCGACTGGGCTGCGCTAGATAGAGACTGCCCAATATTGATGTTGCCACGGGTGTTTTCGGATCCGGTAACTCTAGTGCCATTGACGAAGTCGTTCGTCATATAGGGCGTAGTCGCCAAACCTTCGGTGGGCTTCACGACGTCAGGCGTCACTATCTTCTCGTTGATCTGATCCGTGCCACCGAGGCGCTGGGCCATGCTCGTCAACGCAAACGCGCTGCCGGAAACCAGGAACATGCTGATCACTGGCACCGATGAAGCCATCAGGCCAGCCACCCCGATCGCGCTATCCAAGGCCGGCAGCATCTGCTTCAGCATCTCGAATGACAGCGCGTTGCCGTCTGTCACCGTGCTGGTCGTCGCGAGCAGGCCTTCCATGACCGTGCCGGTGTACCAGTTCGTGTAGAGGTTGACGATCGCGAGCATCGGCTGCCACAGCATCATCCAGCACAGCATGGTGATGTACTTGGTGATGAGATTCATGCCGAACGTGCCCATCACGAGCAGGAACGCCATCAACGGGGTGATTGCGTAGATGAGTCCTTCGAAGAAGGTCAGGAACGGGCGAACGTACCGGGTGAACATCGAGCCTTCGGCGGCCCACTGCGTGGCCTGCTGCGCCTGAGCCTGGGCGAGCATGATCGCGTAGGCACTCTGCTGGTCTTCCAGCGCTTTCTGGGCGGGCGCACGCTCGAAGATCGGCAGCAGAATGGACGCCATGGTAAAGGCACGTGCATCCGCCACCTGGAGATTCAGGCCACGCAGCGCATCGTCCACGCGGGTGGTCAGATCGTCACCTGTAACGACTTTGCCCGGCTTCTGGAACGCTAGTTTCGAGACATCATCCATGACGCCCGGCTGTGCCGAGACGCTGAGAGCCTTGAGCCGGGTATGGGCCTGGGAACAGTTGTAGTAGGTGCCTGTACCCGTCTTGCCCTCGTAAATCTCGGTACCGTAAACGTCGCTATCGAAGCGCATAGCGTCGATCGGGCTATTGCTGCGCATGAGGGCGCCATAGGCCGTCATGTTGCGCCCGACACCGACCAAAGTGCACTCCTTGATGTAGTTCGTCCATGAGCGTACGAAATCGCCGCCCGCGTTGCTTTCGCCCATCACAGACGGCATAGCCAACACATTGCGCGTCGCGCCGCGGACCTTCATTAGGGTGGTGAGGGGATCAGCGAACCCATAGGTAGTCATCGCCGGCGTCGAGAAGGCCTGCTCCATCTCCTTGGTGAGCTTGTAGCCGATGTTGGAGACCACGGAGCCCACGAAGAGGGGACCGATAGGCACGTTGTCGACCACCACGACGGTACCGTCATAGACGTCCTCTACGACGGCGCGCCCGGTAGGCCCGTAGAGCGCCATGTAGAGGATCAGCGCCACGCCAACCTGTTGGAAGGGGATAGCCTGGTTTTTGAAGACCGCCTGGAATCCCAGGAACAGGGTACCGATCAACAACCCCACCTTGGCGAGGGACTCGATGCTGCCCGACCCGGAGATCATGGCCACGGCGTTGAGGATGCTCTCCAGGTAGGTAGCGGAGCCAATGGAATAGATAGAGAACTCCATCACTCACCCCCCTGCACAGGTTTCTCGACGTTGATAAACGCCGCAGGCGGAGGAAGCGATCGCATGCGCGCCTGGTAGTCGAGCAGCAGGTCATTCTCGTTGCCATACCGGGTGAGCAGCACCTGGTATTCCTGCATCAGCCGTTCCCTCGCCTTACCGATAAAATCACCGGCAGGCATGCCGAGCTTGTCGACCATCTTGCCTTTCGTGATCACGGCTTCGGCCGTATCGATGTACGACTTGACGAGCGAGTAGGCGCCCTCGAGCGCCAGCATCTTGGAATGGCCGGTAACAAACCCCTTCGCCATCGACTCGCTGCCTTGCGATAGGCGTTGCACCATCGCGGAGAAGCCGGGCTTTTGCATCATGTTCAGTAAGCCGGTCTCATCAGAACCAAAGGTGCCGGTATTCGTCGCCCACTTCGTGACGATGCCGACGGAGTTTCCCGATCCGTTGAAGATCTTGATGATCTTTTGCGCCAGGCCGTCGAAGGCCAGGTTAGAGAGCTGCGGCTCCAGGCAGACTGCATCTTCCTTGCACGAATAGACCGGCACCGATTCGGTCTTGACACCCTCGACGATGTCCTGCAGCGAGATGCCAGTCGGCATCAGCGGCTTAGTGACGATCACCTTGCCTTTTCCATCTTCAGCCTGCTCTAGCCCGGGAATGATCACGGATCCGGTGAAGGACATGATGAGCTCGTCGGTCTGCTGAGAGCCGTATTTGAAGAACTGCTGGCTGTTGTACTGTTTCATTGCACACCAGACGACGTTGCCGGTGTCCTCGCAGCTCACTACGTTACCGGCATCCGTCTTCATCTCGATCGGCGACTTGGAGTTGCTGCTTCCGGAGAACAGCGATCCGAAGCTATCGGCCAATCCCTTGATGGTGTTACCGGTGGCAGTCTGCATATTCTCCTTACCTTCGAAGGCCGAGAACGCGTCCGTCACCAGGCCCTGGGCAAGCTGGCAGCTATTGGACATGAGGCCGTTGAGGTCCTGCATCGTCTCCTGCAGGTTGGCGATGGTGTTCTCCACCGTAGGCCCCATGGCCTTGAGCGCCAGCTTGAACGCATAGCCCGACGCTACGCCGACCGAGTTGGAGGCAATGGAGCGCAGCGACTGAACGAACTGCTGCGCGTTGATGAACGAGAAGGAGCCGGCGAACATGTCGATGCCGCCGCAGCCGGCCTGGAAGGAGGGTGGTCGGAAGGAGACCACCGGCGCCGTTGCGATCTGATTCCGGATCCGCATCGAGCCGCCACTGACCACGCCTCGAGTCGCCGTCTGGTACATGCCCGGGTCTGTGCTGTTGGACATCGAGTTAAACATCGAGTCCAGCTGGCTCTCGATGTTGGCGTAGGCGCCCAGGGGCGCGAGGGCCGCAACCAGCACGGCTGCGCACAACGACTGCTTACTGCTGCGCCTCATGGGGCACCTCTCCATCTATGGTCTTGCGGGCGAGCTTGCGGCGCATGCTCTCAACGAATGCGGCGGGGTCCTGGTCGATCTGGTCTTGGCTGAGCCCGTCGTTGTCCTCGAGGGTCAGCAGGCCGTTGTCGAAGAACGGCTGGGTGGAGGCGAAGGTCTTCTGGTCGATAAGCGAGGCTTCGCGCGCAGCGATCAAGACCCGGTTGAACAGCACGTCCAGCGTGATGGCGCCGTAACCGACGATCTCGGTGCGGCCCGGCGGGATCGCCAGGGCGAGGGCAGGGGCCTGATAGACCTCGAGCTTCTTGGCCTGGCCATCGTCGGTGCGGTAATTCGCGAACAGCCCGTTGTCGAGGGGCGCGCCATCCAGCGAGACGGGGATGATCCGGATGCCGGTGGCCGCGGTGAGGGACTGCAGCACGGCCGCTTGCTCAGCACAGAGCACGCAATTGCCCTTGAAGAAGAAGAAGAGGCCGACCTTGTTGGCCAGGCCCTTGAGCACCTTATCTCGGTTGTTCGAGACTTCCCGATTAAGCGCATTGGCAGCGTAGGTGGCCACCGGCCGCCGGCTATCCTCGTCCAGGAAGGGATCACGCATGATCACCTGGCTGGAGCGCTCGGAGAACTTGGACGATTTGTCCATCATCACGCGCTGCAGGTAGTAGTAGGCCTGCACGTTGGCATCGGTTGGATTGTCGATCGCGCGGTCGCGATACTTGGGCAGGTTGTCGCGGATCCAGGCGACGCTGAACAGCTCTGGCCCTGGCGGCGCCGGCGGAGGGGCCGGTGGCTCAGCCTTCTGGATGGGCGCACGTGGGGGCGGAGGAGGGGTAGGCGCCTTTACCTCGAGCTCCGGCTCCTCCTCGGGCGGATCCTTGTACCAAAACCAGCCCTCTGCCTTACCGCGGTAGAAGCTTTCGCTACCAGGCGCAGCGAAAGAATCTTTCACGCCATCCGCAGCGTTGTCCGCCGCGCTCGCGTTACCTGGAAATGCAGCCGGCGAGAGTACTGCAGCGACGGCTACAGCCAAAAGCGCGCGCCTCATTTCCTACCGTCCAGGTACAAGGCGACCGCGACGGTCGCGTACACCCAGCGCGAGCCTCGTTTGCGTCGGTGCGATCCGATCGCGCTTACCCACGGCAGGTGCTGATAGTCGGCATTGCCGATTTTTTTGCTGACGTAGGTAACGCTGTAGCCGAGTGCATCAGCCACCTGGGCGACCGGCATCGACGGTCCATACGCCTGCAGGAGCTTAGGTAGATGTTTCGAAGGGGCGCTAATGCTCTCCAGCGAGCTACGCTGGCTGTCCAGGAAGGACGCAACGCCATGCGTGCCGTAGACCCAGTTGAGCCCTTGCCGGCGCCGGTGTGGGGCGATCGCTGCTACCCAAGGGAGGTGCTGGAATTTGGCGCAGCCGATCTTCTTGCGGACATAGCCGACGCTGTATTCCAGCGCCTCCGCTATCTGCTCCGGCGTCATCACGTCGCCGTAGGTGTCCAGCAGGCCCGATAGGCTGGATGTGGGGGTGAACGAGCTCGTGACAGCTTCGGGCGTAGCGACGGACAAGATCATGCGCGCATCCGGAGGATTGATTCGATGCACACAAGGCTAGGGATTCGCGCGGACCAAAAGCGTTCGATTCACTCCCTTTTAGGGCGCTAACAACGCTTCAGCCGTGAAAGATGGAGGCGGTGTGACCTATAGCGATCGGCCACCAAAGCCGGGTAATGCATCACCGCGGGGTAGCGACGCCCGACCAGCGAGCCCAAAAAAGCCCTCGTGAAAGAGCTTCTTCACGGCAATAGAGCAACAGGAACAGGTGGGCGCCATATGCGACACCCGCTGTAAAATCAGCATCGCTAACCACGGGCACTTGGAGCGACGAGGTCCAGCACGGAAGGAGAGCCACTAAGAACGCGAGCTTCCCTCGGAAGCTCGCCGGACTGTTCGAAAAAGCCCAAAACTTGAGATCATTCCTGACTAAGCTAGGTCGTTGATCAAACGGACGTGTCCGGAGTTAATCTTGAGCTTCCTCTCAGGGCCATCACGAAATCTAGCTGCGCTATCGGCAATAGGATTTAAATCGATGCCCGCCTTCCTAATCAGTTCCTTTAAGTCTTTTTTCGGGATGTTATTCTGCAGAAGCAACGGAAGCACAGAAATAAAGGAAGACGAATTAGTTGATAACAGGGCAAGCGCCCCGTGTGCGGTCGGATAAGCGGTGTCATTTAGCCATTTAGCGTAATCTTCACCATTTTCACTTTCTGCCTCGAGTGCCCATTGGAGACGACGAATGACAAGATGCTGCTGCATAACCTGCCAGAACTCCTCTCCGTAGAAATCGATACTCATCATCTCATTAGTAGCCTCCCACAACGCGTTATAGAGCGCAGCGGACTGTTTGAGAGCAACTGGATCGGTCGGCTCCTGCTCATTCGCGTTACAGTCTAAAATTCCGAGGCCTACGTCGACTAGAGTACCCATCAGATCTGAAACATCTGAAGGCCGCCACTTCTCGGAAATCCTATACGTTGGGCGAAACTCGAGAATCTCTCTAACACTCGAACTTGAATCCCACATATTGATCCAGTCAGTGGCAAACTGGCTGCGTAACGCAACAGAATATCCTAGCACTCGGCATGCATAGCTGTTTGGAAGACTTTCATTATATTCACGAATATGCGCCCTCAGCATATCCCCTTTCGCTGATTCCCACTCGGTCGGCGTCAAACTCCACTCTTCGATAAAGCTACTGACATCAGGCGGCGGAACCTTTTCAGGGTCTCTTGAATGTAGCAAAGCCTGCATGGACTGGTAAACCCACGGTTCCCAAGAACTATCCAACTGATCGGAGAAAGCGGGACAGTAAGGAGAGCGGACTTTGTCAGCCAATGCCCAAAATATATCTTGACCCTCCAACCTTCGCTCTTGATGCACGCTCTTGTCAGGAAACCTCAGATGTTGCCGAGTTAGCCAAATGCCCCAACGCTTGAACAATCCCAAAAAATCTGCCCTGCTTGAAAGGACATCTACGAAACGGCTAAGCAATGATTGTGCATGAGCCTTCAACACCTCAGGTGGATACTCACGACTATCGGCGATATTAATGATCGTTGCGCTTCCGTATCTCACTAAGCTAGGTAGCAATAGCGCCCCGCTCCACGACCCATCGTCTTTAAAGCTTTGAGAAGCTTGAAGAGTAAGCCGCTCCCACAAATCGTAGTTGTGATAAAGCTCTGGACTATCGAGTACTCGATTTATTAATAAGAGATTTTTCGCCTGATCCAGCCAGCCAAAAAGCTTGTCGAAATCCAGCTCAGCTAATATTTCCACCCAAGGCCAACTAGAATCATCGACTCTCGCCTCACGAAGATGCCCGTGCCATATATCTTCGAGAGAGAATGGGCGTATTGAATCACCCCCAGACTTTTTGGTCAAACCAGCTTCAGACTCTGCAAAATGGCGGTCAGCAAGGCCTAATAAATTCTCCCTAAACTCATCATTAGTCTTGGCCAGGACGATTGCCACCTTCGTCCACAACTCGTTGAGCTGAATCGCTCCAGCTTTCCTAGACACTCTCCAAGTTCTGGAAATAGCGTTTTTCAAACTCCACTGGCGATAGCTGCATAGCGCTGCTGTGCCGGCGCTTTGGGTTATAGAACATCTCGATGTAATCGAACACATCACTGCGGGCTTCTTCGCGGGTTCCGTAGGTTTTCCGTCGGATGCATTCCCGCTTCAGCAACTGGAAAAAGCTTTCCGCGACCGCGTTGTCGTGACAGTTAGCCATCGCCCGCGCCCTGGCCATGAAGCCGGCCGCCATGCTGTTCGACGAACCCACCTCGGCGCTCGATCCCGAATTGGTGGGCGAGGTGCTCCAGGTGATGCGCGACCTGGCCGCCGATGGCATGACCATGGTGGTGGTGACCCACGAGTGACCCACGGGATGGGCTTCGCCCGCGAGGTGGCAGACCGCGTCTGCTTCCTGCACGGCGGTCGCATCGTCGAGAGCGGCCCGGCAGAGCAGGTGCTCGGTGCGCCCGAGCATCCTCGCACCCAGGACGTCCTGCGCCGGGTCCTGACACCCAGCGGGGGTGCGCGCTGATGGATGCTGCCCGTCTCTCCCCAGGACAACCGCTGCCGCCCTCGTTGTGGGCCGCTACCGCCATCCCTGGCCCACCCCTGCAGCCGCTCCAGGGTACCCAACGCACCGACGTCCTGGTGATCGGCGGCGGCTATACAGGTCTTTCCACAGCCCTGCATCTGGCCGAGGCCGGTGTCGATGTCTGCCTGCTGGAGGCTCACCAACTGGGCTGGGGCGCTTCGGGGCGCAACGGTGGCCAGGTCAATCCGACCCTCAAGTACGATCCGATGAACTGGAACGGCTGTTCGGCCCGTCCCGAGCGAAGCCCCTGATCGCGGCCATCTCGGGTGCCGCGGACCTGGTCTTCGACCTCATCGCCCGCCATGGCATGCACTGCACCTCGGTACGCCAGGGCTGACTGCAGGTGTCCTACTCCGCCAAGGGCGTGCCGGGGCCGCATGCCCGGGCCCGCAAGTGGCAGACCCGTGGCGTGCCCGCGGATTGCCTGGACGCCGAGGCGCTGCAAAGCCGCATGGGCACCACGGCCTTCGCCGGCGGCTGGCGCGATGGCCGGGCCGGCGGCATCCAGCCGCTGTCCTATCTGCGTGGCCTGGCCTGGCCTGGGCGGCTGAGGCGGCGGGCGCGCGCCTGCACGAGCGCAGCCCGGTCACTGGCCTCCATTCTCGGGATGGACGCTGGCAGGCCAGCCTGGCGGACGGTTCCTCGGTCAGCGCCGAGCAGGTGGTGATCGCCACCAAAGGCTACACTGGCGCGCTCTGGCCGGGCCTGGAGCGGACCATCCTCGCCGCCAACAGCTTCATCGTCGCCACCGAACCCGTGACCGGCGAGGCAGCGGCGAGCATCCTGCCCGGCGGCGAAACCGCGTCCACCGCTCAACGCTTGCTGCTCTACCTGCGCCGCGATGCCGAGGGTCGGCTATTGATGGGCGGTCGTGGCCATTTCGACGATCCCCAAGGCGCGGGTGATTTCGCCCATCTGGAGCGTTCCCTGGAATTGCTTTTTCCTCAACTCGGCAAGCCGCGCTACGGCCATCGCTGGGCAGGACGCATCGCCATCACTCGTGATTTCTTGCCGCACCTGCACGAACCGGCGCCGGGGGTCACCCTGGCCCTTGGTTGCAATGGCCGTGGCATCGCCCTGTGCACCAGCCTCGGACGCCAATCTGGCGAACCGCCTGACGGACACCGGAGCGGACTTCCCCTATCCGCTCAGCCCCTTGAGCCCCATCCCGCTGCACCGCTTGCAGCGTTTTTACATAGGCGCCGGAGTTGCCTGGTACTGAATCACCCCGGGTTTCGTGGAGGCCTCAACTCTTGAGAAGATGAGGCCATGAAAAAGACTACGACCTACTCCCCTGAAGTCCGTGAACGTGCCGTGCGCATGGTTCTGGAGCATTTGAACGACTATCCCTCCGAGTGGGCCGCCATTGAAGCCATCGCGCCGAAGATTGGCTGTGCAGCGCAGGCGTTGCATGGCTGGATTCGCCGTCATCAGACCGACGCAGGTCAGCGTCCAGGCCCGACAACCGAAGAGCGCGAACGCATCAAGGCGTTGGAGCGGGAGAACCGCGAACTGCGCAAAGCCAATGAAATTCTGCGTCTGGCCAGTGCGTATTTTGCCCAGGCGGAGCTCGACCGCCGCACCAAGTCCTGAGGGCTTTTATCGATCAGTACCGTGACCGTCTTGGGGTCGAGTCGATCTGCCGCGTCTTACAGATCGCCCCGTCCGGTTACCGTAGGCATGCGGCCCAGCAGCGCAACCCCGAATTACGTTGCTGCCGCGCTCGACGCGATGACGCATTGATCATGGAAATCCAGCGCGTATGGGACACCAACATGCAGTGCTATGGCGCAGTGAAGGTCTGGAAGCAGTTACGGCGAGAAGGCATCGCAGCTGCCAGGTGCACGGTAGAGCGATTGATGCGTCGTGCTGGATTACAGGGCATAAGGCGTGGCCAGGTCGTGCGCACAACGGTGGCTGGCGACAAGGCTCTTTGCCCGCTGGATCGCGTCCAACGCCAGTTCCATGCCGACCGCCCGAACCAGTTGTGGGTGTCGGACTTCACCTATGTATCGACCTGGCAGGGCTGGCTGTACGTGGCGTTCGTGATCGACGTCTTTGCACGCCGGATCGTCGGCTGGCGAGTCAGTACTAGCATGAAGACAGACTTCGTACTGGATGCCCTGGAGCAAGCCCTGTATGCCCGTCAGCCGCATTGCACAGGTGGGCTGATCCATCACAGCGACCGTGGCAGTCAGTACGTCTCCATTCGCTACACTGAGCGATTGGCAGAGGCCGGTATAGAGCCCTCGGTGGGTAGCAAGGGAGACAGCTACGATAACGCCCCGGCCGAAACCATCAACGGGCTGTACAAGGCCGAGCTGATTTACCGTCAGTCATGGAAGAGCCGCGAAGCCGTCGAAATGGCGACCTTGAAATGGGTGCACTGGTACAACCACCAACGCCTGCTGAGCTCAATCGGCTATATCCCGCCTGCGGAGGCTGAGGCAAACTTCCACCAGCAGCAAACAGATCAGGCCGTGGCGGCCTGACTTAAACGAAACGGCCTCCACGAAACCCGGGGTGATTCAATGTTAGGCTTGTGCTTCACGAGAGGGCTCCTAATTCCAATCGCCCAGCACCGATTATTGCGTTTGTGTCTTTGGTCCTGCTAAGCCCGCATGACCTACGAGCCATGGGTCATATAATGGCCATACATAACCGCTTGTCTTAAAAATAAGACCGCTTGGTCAATCTTCCTATCTCGCGGATTTAGATTCGCCTGATTTCACCGATACATCGCTCATTCACTCTTCCAGGTAGGGGCGCGTCATGTTCAACAAAGGCCTAAAACAAGAACTGCAGCGCCTCCGCGAGCAGGTGGACTCCTTCAAGCGGCTGAAGGCCGAGCTCGACGTGGAAATGCTGGGCCTGGAACTGGATGGCCGCGGCTGCATCTCCGCGGTGAACGCCAACTTCGAAAAGGAGATGGGCGTGCGCGCCGCGGATTTGCTGGGACGCCCCCTGGCGGACCTCCTTCCGGCGCACGTCCGCAACCAGGAATACAGCCGCCGACTGCAGCAGGCGCTGAGTCGCGGCGAGCCCTATAGCGGTGCCCTGCATCTCTTGCGTGGCGACGGTCAGGAAGCCTGGTTGCGCGGCATCCTGCACCCCTTCCATGACAGCCAGGGCCAGGTGACGCGCTTCCGACTGTTCTGCAACAACCTGACGAGAACCATCGAAACCTCGCGTGAGCATGAAAGCCTGCTCAAAGCGCTGCGCCGCTCCACGGCGGTGATCGAGTTCAACCTCCAGGGCGAGGTGCTCGATGCCAACGAGCGCTTCCTGCAGGCCATGGGTTATTCCTTGGCGCAGATCAAGGGCAAGCACCATCGGCTGTTCTGCGAGCCGGCCGAGGCCAATTCCGAGGCCTACGAGCAATTCTGGGCGCGCCTGCGTCGCGGCGAATTCGTCGTGGATCGCTTCAAGCGCCTGGATGCCCATGGCCGCGATGTCTGGCTGGAAGCCTCCTACAACCCGGTGATCGATGCCCATGACCGGCTGTACAAGGTGGTCAAGTTCGCCACCGTGATCACCGATCAGGTCCAGCAGGAGCAGGCGGTGTCCGAAGCCGCCAGCGTGGCCTTCGAGACCTCCCGGCACACCGACGACACGGCCCGCAAGGGCGCGGCGGTGGCGCAGCAGACGGTGGAGGTGATGCGTGCCCTGGCCACCCAGATGCAGGAGGCGGTGAAGGGCATCGAGGCGCTGGACAACCAGTCCCAGGTGATCGGCACCATCATAAAGACCATCAGCGGCATCGCCGAGCAGACCAACCTGCTGGCGCTCAACGCGGCCATCGAGGCGGCCCGGGCCGGCGAGCAGGGCCGCGGCTTCGCCGTGGTGGCCGACGAGGTCAGGCAGCTGGCCTCGCGCACCAGCAAGGCCACCGAGGAGATCGTCGGGGTGGTGCAGCAGAATCAGCAACTGGCCGGCGAAGCGGTGACGGTGATCGAGAACGGCCGTCGCCAGGCCGAGCAGGGCCTGGAACTGGCGGGTCAGGCCGGCCAGGTGATCGTGGAGATCCAGGACGGCGCTCAGCGCGTGGTCGGCGCCGTGGGGCGCTTTGCTCAGCACCTATCGACCTAACCATGCTGTACCTGCCGACAGGTGGCGAGCGGCCGGAGGTGAAGGAGGGAGGACGAGGCCCTTCTCAAGACGCCTTCACCTATCTGGTAGGCGGCATACCTACGAGGCCTGGGTCTAGGGCCTAAGCTCAAGCGTGAATTTGCGAAATTCCCACGCCAAACCCGATCAGGCTACCGCTTTCGCACGTGTGCTTTCGCAAAGCTTACGACCACTACCAACAGTACGGTCCATTGCCATGATCGGCACGATCATCAGCAGCGACCTTGAGTTGATCGGCCAGCTGCAGCCGTACTAGACGGCGGTTCGTGGCGGTAACCCTGGAAGACGCGCTGGCCGCACGGCGTCTTTACCGTGAACGCCTGCAGCGACTGGAGCAGCTGTTGGCGAGCTAGAGAACCGTTGGCAAGCGGGTGACCCGTCGAGAGATCCTGAAGGCGTCGTTCGTAACGGACGCGTTTTCAGGATCGTCACTCCAAGAAATCCTGAATTTCGCAAAAGAGGCTGATCGACAACACCAGGGTAGGGAAGCGAGAGTCGCAGCTGGGGGCCGTATCAGGGGTAAAGCTAAAGACTGGATGGGAAGGCAAAGGGCAGTCGTTAGCCTAGACCCATATCCAATTTAACATAAGTTGTGTTATGCGAAGTGGACGTGTTACGGCCAAATAGTAATGTCGCGATCCAGCCAGATAGAAATGTCCCGATCACGTATTGCAGCTAGCCTACCGGCTTTGCAGCCGATGCGGAGCGATCAGGATGTCAGCCTACGAGCGGATCACGATGAGCCTACGTGAAGTTGGTCGCCTCAAGGTCATCCAGGCGGTGACCGAGGGGTTCCTTACGCCAACACGCGCCGCCCAGCGCCTGCAGCTGAGTTCCCGGCAGGTTCACCGCCTGGTGCAACGTTACCGGGACGCCGGCGTTTCGGGCCTGATCTCATGTAAGCGCGGCCAGCCCAGCAATCATCAGCTGAAGCCTGGTCTTGAGCAGCGCGCCGCCGCTCTAATCCGGCAGCACTACCGGGATTTCGGCCCGACACTTGCGGCCGAAAAGCTCGTTGAATGTCACGGCCTACGCCTGGCCAAGGAAACGGTCCGGCGCATCATGATGGATGCCGGCTTATGGACGCCGCGTCGGCAGCGACCGCCCAAGGTGTACCAGCCGCGCAATCGCCGAGCCTGTCTGGGCGAACTGATCCAGATCGATGGCAGCGATCATCGCTGGTTCGAGGACCGAGCACCGGCATGCACCCTTCTGGTCTACATCGACGACGCCACCAGTCGCCTGATGCACCTGGCATTCACCCGCAGCGAATCGACCTTCAGCTACTTCCAGGCTACCCAAGCCTATCTAGAGCATCACGGTAAGCCGTTGGCGCTCTACAGCGACAAGGCCAGCGTATTTCGAGTCAATAGCAAGGATGCTCAGGGCGGTGATGGCCACACCCAGTTCGCCAGAGCCATGTTCGAGCTGAACATCGATACCTTCTGCGCTAACTCCAGCCAGGCCAAGGGGCGTGTTGAGCGAGCACACCTCACCTTGCAGGATCGTCTGGTCAAGGAACTGCGACTACGAAACATCAGCACCGTCGAACCCGCTAACGCTTATCTGCCGCTCTTCATGGCCGATTACAATCGCCGCTTCGGTAAAGTTGCCCGCTCGGACTTCGATGCGCACCGGCCAGTACGCGACGACGAGGACCTATCTCTAATCTTCACATGGCGCGAACCGCGGCGGGTATCGAAAAGCCTCACGCTGCAGTACGACAGACGTCTCTATGTCCTGCACGACACGGTACAAGCACGAGCTTTACCAGGCCGGTACGCAGAGATCTATCACTACCCTGACGGCCGGATTGAGGTCCGATCAGCAGGGATTACCTTTTCCTACGAGACGTTGGATCAGTTGCCTGAGGTCAGCCAAGGCACATCGTGGAAAACAAGCGGCTGGGCCACGTCCTGCAGGTCGCGAAGCGGATGCAAGAGCAGCGCGATAACCGTCGCTCCCAAGCGGTACCTGGCAATCCAAAGCCAACCAAAGCGCAGCGCCAAGAGCCGCCGAAGAAGAAGGCGAAAGATTTCACACCGGAGGACATCGTGGCCGCCCTCGATAAAAGGCGGTCTCCGAAGCGTAGCCGTCATGCGTCAGTCAATCAGCGCTGAAGGGCTCAGTGCGCTTGTAGCGGCCGGGGCCGCATACGACGTGCGCGCAATTCCAGGTCCCGAGGGCCATGGGTGGCAATTGCAGGTGCGTTATAGCAAAGAGAGCCGACATTTTCCTCTCCGCTCCCGGCGCGAATTAATAAGGGTGTTTCGGTCACTCGATGCGCTCAATAGGTATGCACAGGGTATTGGAATACGAGGGTTCAGGATCGAAACCTGACTCTTTTGTAATCCTCGGCTCAGTCAACTGAAAGCTTTCCAGCGCTACCTTGTGGTCCGCGGCATGTGCCGCTGTATTTGCCTGAGGTGCTTCGTCATGAACCTTTCTAAAGCTGTGTTCCTCGCTCTTGCTTTAACCCTTTCCTCGTCTGCTTTTGCTGAAGGCGGTGCCGATCGCGTCTTCACTCGCATGATGGACGCCCAACAAGCAGCGCAAAGCAAGAAAGCCGAGCCGAGGCTAGCTGGCACGTCTGCAGAAAAAAAGATGAAGACGGCAAGGCTTGCTGCTAGCGAAGCGGCCTACCCAATGCTTACAGAAATGTAATCACACCCTACAAAGCGCTGTGACATCTTCCTGACTAGTCTTCTAACTCCTGTACACGGCACCGGTGCCGTCCTCGCTACCAGGACCTGCTCGTATGGAATCAAGAACCTCTCGACGTACCTTCGTCAAAGGCCTCACGGCTGCTGGCATGCTTGGTGGGCTGGGTCTGTGGCGTTCGCCCAGTTGGGCGGCGGCTGGGTCGACAACGCCCCGCACACTGACGGGTACAGAGTTCGATCTGTCGATTGGCGAGATGCCGGTGAACATCACCGGGAAGCGCCGTACGGCGATGGTGATCAATGGCGGATTGCCGGGCCCCCTGTTGCGTTGGAGGGAGGGCGACACGGTGACGCTTCGCGTGCGCAACAGGCTTGATGCGGCTACCTCCATACACTGGCATGGCATCATCCTGCCTCCAAATATGGACGGGGTACCGGGACTGAGCTTCGCGGGTATCGAGCCAGGCGGCATGTATGTCTACCAGTTCAAGCTCCAGCAAAACGGGACCTACTGGTACCACAGCCACTCCGGCTTCCAAGAGCAGGCCGGTGTGTATGGGCCTTTGGTCATCGAGGCTAAGGAGCCGGAGCCGTTCAAATACGATCGTGAGCATGTGGTGATGCTGACGGACTGGACGGATGAAGATCCGGCTTCGCTGATGCGCACGCTGAAAAAACAGTCCGACTACTACAACTTCCACAAGCGCACCGTTGGCGACTTCGTCAACGACGTGGCTGACAAGGGCTGGGCCGCGACGCTGGCGGATCGCAAGATGTGGGCTGAGATGAAGATGAACCCCACGGATCTTGCGGACGTGAGCGGTGCAACCTACACCTATCTGCTCAATGGCCAGGCTCCAAACATGAATTGGACTGGCCTGTTCCGTCCTGGCGAGAAGCTACGCCTTCGATTCATCAATGGCTCCGCCATGACGTACTTCGACATCCGTATCCCAGGCCTGAAAATGACCGTAGTAGCGTCTGATGGTCTTTACGTGAACCCGGTTGAGGTCGACGAGCTTCGTATCGCCGTGGCCGAAACCTACGATGTCATCGTCGAGCCCACAGGGGAGGCTTACACGGTGTTCGCCCAGTCAATGGATCGTACCGGCTATGCCCGCGGCACCCTTGCCGTGCGAGATGGCTTGGTGGCTCCAGTCCCTCCGCTTGATCCTCGGCCCTTGGTCACGATGGACGACATGGGTATGGGCGGTATGGACCATGGCGGCATGGACCACGGCAGCATGAAGGGTACGAATTCTGTGGCCGGTGATGATATGCAGACCATGAGCAGCATGGGAGGCAGCCCTATGCCAGCCATGGACCACAGCAAGATGTCCTCTATGCAGGGCATGGATCACAGCGCTATGGCGGGGATGGACCACGGTTCGATGTCTGGGATGAGCGGCATGACGATGCAAAGTCATCCCACGAGTGAGAAGAACAACCCGCTGGTCGACATGCAGGCGATGACGCCTACCGCCAAATTGAATGATCCCGGCCTCGGCCTGCGTAACAACGGACGCAAGGTACTCACCTACGCCGACCTCAAAAGCACTTTTGAAGACCCTGATGGCCGCGAGCCAAGCCGTACCATCGAGCTACACCTGACAGGACACATGGAGAAGTTTGCCTGGTCCTTCGATGGGATCAAGTTCTCCGAAGCTCACCCTCTGGTTCTCAAATACGGGGAGCGGGTGAGGATCGTGCTGGTGAACGACACGATGATGACGCACCCGATTCACCTGCACGGAATGTGGAGCGACCTGGAGGACGAGGAAGGCAACTTCCTGGTTCGCAAGCACACCATCGATATGCCACCCGGATCCAAGCGCAGCTATCGCGTCACCGCCGACGCCCTGGGGCGATGGGCCTATCACTGCCATCTGCTGTACCACATGGAGATGGGTATGTTCCGCGAAGTCCGGGTAGAGGAGTGAAGCTAGTGACCGCGTTGAATCGACTCCACGTTTGTTCGCTGCTTGCCATCACCAGCTTCAGCATCGCTTCGGTTGGTGCCTTTGCTGCCGAAGCGGGCAGTTCTGACCTGGACCACAGCCAAATGCAGGGGATGGATCATTCCAAGATGCAGGGCATGGACCACAGCCAGATGCAGGGAATGGATCATTCCAAGATGCAGGGCATGGACCACAGCCAGATGCAGGGGATGGATCATTCCAAGATGCAGGGCATGGACTCTGGAATGACCACCATGGCGCCCAGCAAGCCGGCAGCCCTCGCTCAAAGCCGCACACCTATTCCGCCCATCACGGATGCCAACCGGGCGGCCGTCTATCAAAGCGGCAAAGGTCACACGGTCCATGACGATGCCCTCAACTACTTCCTGTTGTTCGATCAGCTTGAGTGGCAGGACGCTGATAACGGCAGTGTGCTGAGTTGGGACGTCAACGGTTGGGTAGGGGGGGATATTGATCGGCTGTGGATTCGCTCCGAGGGGGAGCGCACCAACGGCAAAACCGAATCCGCCGAGCTACAAGCGTTGTGGGGCCACTCGATCGGCCCGTGGTGGGACGTGGTGGGTGGCGTACGGCAGGACTTCAAACCAGGGCCGCCTCAGACGTGGGCCGCATTTGGTCTCCAGGGTCTGGCCTTATACAACTTCGAGGCCGAAGCGACCGCTTTCCTTGGAGAGGGTGGCCAAACTGCGTTGAGGCTGGAAGGCGACTACGACATCCTGCTGACCAATCGCCTGATCTTGCAGCCCACCGCCGAAGCTAATTTTTACGGGCAGAACGACCCCAAACGCGGAATCGGCTCAGGCTTGTCCGAGACGGAAGTCGGAGTGCGCTTGCGGTACGAAATCTACCGAGAGTTCGCCCCGTACATTGGCGTCAGCTGGAACCGCTCCTATGGCAACACTGCCGATTTTGCCCGGGAGGAAGGGGAAGACCGCAGCGAAGCCCGACTGGTCCTGGGTGTACGTATGTGGTTCTAACCAGACACCAAATCTCATTCCCCACGAACGCCCCTTGGGCTGTAGGAGTTCGCATGTTCAATCGTGCACCTTTCATCACGCTCTTTGCCGCTGGAATGCTGTTTAGCGCCCTGGCTCAAGCCCATCCCAAGCTGGTGTCTTCGACGCCTGCCGAAGGAACTGAAGGCGCCGCCCCGGCAAAGATCGAGCTGCACTTTTCTGAAAACCTGGTCACTCAGTTTTCCGGCGCGAAGCTGGTCATGACGGCGATGTCGGGTATGGAGCATCCGCCGATGGCGGTCAAGGCGGCTGTTTCGGGTGGCAGTGATCCTAAGACCATGGTCATCGCACCTGCCTCGCCGTTGACGGCCGGCACCTACAAGGTCGATTGGCGGGCAGTGTCATCAGATACCCACCCCATCACCGGTAGCGTGACATTCAAGGTCAAGTAAGTATGGAAGATCCGTTCAGCATCGGACTTCGCTTCGCGTTGTATGCCGATTTGATGATGCTGTTCGGGCTGGCGCTCTTCGGCCTTTATAGTTTGCGTGGCCCTGAGCGCCGCTCGGGCATGGTATTGCCGTTCTTGCCTCTGCTGGCTACAAGCGCGGCGACGGGCCTCTTGCTCTCGGTCGTGTCCATGGTGCAAATGGCCAAGGCTATGAGCGGGGTTGAGGAATGGGGCGAGGCCATACCGCATGTTGAGATGATGATCGCCGAGACGGAGCTTGGCACCGCCTGGCTTATCCGTATGGCCGCCCTCGTGGCCGCTGCTGTGACCATTGCCTTCAATCCTCGTTGGCCAATGGCGAGCCTGACCGTGGTTTCGCTGCTGGCAGGCGTGGCGCTGGCCACACTGGCGTGGGCCGGGCACGGCGCCATGGACGAAGGCTCCCGCCGCTTCTGGCACTTCAGCGCAGACATACTTCACCTATGGGCCTCCAGTGGCTGGTTCGGCGCGCTGGTGGCTTTTGCCTTATTGCTGCGGCCCAGCAAATCGGAAACGCAGGCATCAGTCCAGATCCTATCGCGCACGCTTACCGGCTTCGAGCGAGCCGGGGCGGTGATCGTGGTGCTGATCGTCTTCACAGGTGTGATGAACTATCTGCTCATCGTCGGACCCCAAATCAGGGGACTGGCGCAAAGCACCTATGGCCTGCTGCTGCTGGGAAAGCTGGGCCTTTTCGGCGTGATGATCGGGCTGGCTTCGGCCAACCGCTTTCTCTTGAGCCCGGCATTGGAGCAAGCAGTCCACCAAGGCGATTACACGCGTGCGGCACGGTCTATTCGCTACAGCATGGCCTTAGAACTGGGTTCCGCCATTTTGGTGCTTGGGTTGATTGCTTGGCTTGGTACGCTGTCTCCCGAGATGGAAGCGGGGAAGTAAGTTTGCCTTCCCCCGTCGTGCCGTCTCGCCAAGATCGTGTCCCCGAGGGTGAAGCATGAAACTGCTGGTAGCCGAAGACGAACCCAAGACCGGAATCTATCTGCAGCAGGGCCTGCGAGAGGCTGGCTTCACGGTAGATCGAGTGGTCACTGGAACGGATGCCATCGATCAGATGCAGACTGAAGCCTATGACCTGCTGATTCTCGACGTGATGATGCCCGGCCTCGATGGTTGGGGGGTGGTAACACGCCTGCGTGCTGCAGGTCAGTCGGTACCGGTGCTGTTTCTGACGGCACGGGATGGCGTGGATGACCGAGTCAAAGGATTAGAGCTGGGCGCCGATGACTACCTGGTCAAGCCCTTTGCCTTTTCAGAACTGCTGGCACGTGTTCGAACGCTATTAAGGCGCGGGCATGGTAGCCCACCGATTCAAACGAACCTGCAGATCGGAGATCTGCAGGTTGACCTACTCAAGCGCCGCACTACGCGAGGCGGCAAGCGAATTGACCTTACGGCTAAGGAGTTTGCCTTGCTGGAGTTGCTGATGCGTCGGCGAGGCGAGGTTCTGTCAAAGTCTCTTATAGCATCACAAGTATGGGACATGAATTTCGATAGCGACACCAATGTCATCGAGGTGGCGATTCGGCGGTTGAGGGCCAAGATTGACGATGACTTCGAGGCGAAACTGCTCCACACCTGCCGAGGAATGGGCTACATGCTGGACGCACAGGACGAAGGATGAAGCCAGGTTCACTCACGCTACGCTTGAGCCTCTTATTCGTAGTAGCAGTTTCTGCCGTCCTTATGATCGTGGGCATTGCCTTCAACGAGTTAAGCCGTCACCACTTCCGCGCGCTTGATGCGCAGGCGCTGGAAGAAAAGCTTGAAGCGATCACCCAGATTGCTCAAGAGCCCGGCGCGAATTCGGACCAGCTCAAGATTCGCTGGCATACGCTGCTGGGAGCACATTCCGAGCTCAGCGCGGTGTTTCTCCAGGCTGACGGAAGCCTCTTTTTTGCGGAGCCTCCCAGATCATCGGTGCCGTCCCTTGCTCAGGCGACCGAGCACGATGGCGTGTGGGAGTGGGAAAGTGACGGACACATGTTCAGGGCCTTGAAGGCGCCAGTCTCGTCGTCGGAAGCCACTGCTCCGCTGACCATGTGGTTGGTACTGGACGTCACGACGCATATGCACTTCTTCGCCATGCTGGAGCGCTGGTTCTGGGGCGTTCTGCTAGCCAGCACCGTGCTGAGTGCCGCACTTGGTTGGCTGGTTGCCAAGAATGGGCTGCGGCCGGTGGCCAAGGTGACCCAGACAGCCGCCTCGATGTCCGCAGGCTCCTTGAAGGAGCGTATTCCTCTGGAGCCCGTGCCCGATGAGTTACGCGAGCTCATCACCGCCTTCAATTCCATGCTCGGTCGCCTGGACGACTCGTTCATACGTCTATCGAATTTTTCTGCCGACATCGCACACGAGCTACGAACCCCGATCAGCAACCTGCGGACTCATACCGAGGTGATCCTGGCCCAAAAGCGGGACTCGGACGTGTACGAGGAGAATCTGACCTCCAACCTGGAAGAGCTCAATCGCCTGTCGGGAATCATCGACGGCATGCTGTTCCTGGCCAAGTCCGACAACGGCCTGATCGTACCTGAACCGGTCGAGCTGGATTTGGGTAGGGTCATCGGCAAGCTGTTCGGATACTACGAGCTTCTGGCTGAGGATAAGGGTATCCAGCTCAAGGCATCGGGAAGCGCCTTGATCTTTGCGGATAGCGTGATGATCGACCGTGTCGTGTCGAATCTGCTGTCCAATGCCCTGCGCTATACACCGTCCGGGGCGACGATTGAGGTCAACATCGAGGATCACGGCAGCAGCGTTGAGCTTCGCGTCGAAAACCCCGGCCCCAAAATTCCACCGGAGCACCAGGCGAGGATCTTCGACCGGTTCTATCGGGTGGATCCAGCACGTCGCGAAGGTGACGGCAATGCGGGGCTCGGGTTGGCCATCGCCCGGTCGCTGATGACGGCGCATGGTGGCACGATCAACTGTACATCCCAAAGAGGCCGAACGGCCTTCACCCTGACGTTCTTGCGACCTGTTGGCATGCAAACCTGAGCGGATGGCTACCGGTGAGCGGGCCATACCTACGGGCGCTTTCAAAACTACCATCGGGAATGGCTTACAGAATTGTAATGTTCCAGGCAAAACCAATTGCGGCAGGCGCCGGTCGCATATTTTGGGTCCTCTGGACCGAGGTCGGCAGCCGCTCACGCGAGTGGAGTTGCCTACTCACTTCGGGGCCACTCAGGTTCGTCACTCTTTCCCAATCTGGAGATTTACCATGACAAACTCTATGTTCGAATCTTGTATCCAGGCCTGCTCCAACTGCGCTATCGTCTGTGAAACCTGCGCCTCCGCCTGCCTGCGCGAAGACGACGTGAAGATGATGGCGCGCTGCATCGAGCTCGACCGAGACTGCGCCGACATTTGCTACATGGCTGCCACGCTAATGGCTCGCGAGAGCGAGTACGCCAAGCAGTTCTGTGCCCTGTGCGCCACGATCTGCCGTGCCTGTGGCGAAGAGTGCGCCAAGCACGAGGCGCAGCATTGTCAGGCGTGTGCCGAGGCCTGCATGCGCTGTGCCGAGGAATGCGAGCGAATGGCCGCCTGATATCGGTCAGTCAGAGGTGGGGCGGCTCGGCTGCCCTCACCATCTATGCCTCCGTCACACTTAATTGCATCAGTCACTTCACTGACCTGTAACGGCTTCAGGGCATTGGGCGTCCCGGTCCGGCCATGTACGCCTGCACTCAGCTGCCCAAACCTGGCGGAAACCACCGTGAACAGCACGAAGCCTCTGGTAGAAGCCAGTACCGAGCTGCGATTGTCATCGCTGCTTTCGTGAAGCTAGAAGACGGCGGCTACTATCAGCAGTCCTGCAGCTAGGTACCAACTATTGATGTCACTCCGATAAGAGTTAGGCTCGGACGTAAGGTCATAATGACATTTTTACTTAGCTGTCAGAGCGACATCTCTACTTAGCCTTGACAGGACGCGCAGCCGGGCAGGGCGGCCGTGCGTGCCTACAACCGGTCATGGCGCAAGATCAGATCCAGAATCCGTGCACGCGGTTCGAAACGATGTGCAGCCAGCAAGGATGACGAAAAATGCCTTACTGGTTAGAAAACTTTTACAACTGACGGGATTATTTAAATCCTACACTGTTATCAGCCATTTTAAAAAAATCATCACGCGCACTTTTCTCGAATGGCTTCATTTCGGCGATATCCTTCTTCATGCTCGCCATGCAGGCATTCATTGTGTTTTGCAATGCATAAATAGTTTGTGCCCGGTGCCTGGCCATTTGGTATTTGTAGCTATATTCGTTCGGCTGATAAATTTTTAGAAAGTATGCGGAATCCGAGTATAAAATCGAAGCGACCGCGGAGTTGACAGAAAAATCAGTGAACAGCTGGTCTGTAGCACCCTTGGCTTTTTCGATTTCTTCATTTAATACAGACGCCATTGCTGAGCAACGTGCATAAAACTCCGCTTTTTCTGGGCTATGAGGACGCTTGGGTGATAGACCAACAACGATAGGCTCAGAAATGATAGTGGTACCCGCTACCTTGCCCTCCTGACCCTTTAGCAGACTGCGGGCCATGCTTACCTTTTCCGCTCCAAGCTTGCTTTCGGCTGCGTCTATCAGAAGCTTGATTTTTGGAAGGTCGTCTGACTTGAGCTTAGTGCTCATCAGTAGCTCTTGAGCGAGCTGAATCTGCGAATCGGCGTTGCCATCGTCAGACTCGAATCGGAGTGTATCGATATAAACATCGTAGCGAGAGGTGGGAGCTTCGCCTTCTTCCTGAGCTTTCCACTCGACGGACGTCCTTGGGAAGTCAGCGTGAGCCCAATTGCAAGCGAGCACGCTCGATACCAGAATAAATTTCCATGCCCTACCGTTCATATCCACCTTCCATACTGAGTTCTGGCATGATTATCGGCGGTAGATAGAAAAGCTTTAGGCACAAAAAACGTCGAAGCGGGGCTTGTACGGGGAAGCTATCGAGCTTCCTCGGGCTCCATACATCCTAGGCGTCGTCATGCTATTCAAGAGGGCCGCAAGGAAAAAAGTTCTCGCAGTCGGACTCAACATACTGCGTCCGGCCGCCGAACTGAAGGGTAAGTACGCTGGCGTCATCTGATCCATCTGCTATCGCATCTTGCGCAGCATGGCTTTTGTACCAGTGGCCATCTGTACATACGATTAGCCGATCCGGTTGAGCATAGGTAACGCTGCAGCTTTCTGGGACGTGCGCACGATGCACCTTTAAGCATCGCGTCAGCACATGCCGTGCATCGACCGGCGCTGAAATCCCCAGCAGTTCCGCTTGGCGACTGAGCGTATGCGGAACCGTTATCCAGGTAACCGACTCATCGGTCTTCAGGATGCCTAGCTGGCAGTCGCCTGCATAAAGTACCTCCACTTGGAGGACGCGTAGGTCAACGAATACGCAACAATAAGCCGCTTTCTCAATCGAAAACTTCGATCTCAGCCGGTCTTGCTCAGCGTTGATAAGCGCGCGGAGTGAGTCTCCATCAAGCGGCGAAGAAGACTCTTGTGTAGCGATGACGATAGACCTTGCCCAGTGCTGCGCAAATGCGGCCCCATCGCCATCTTCGGCCGCGTCAACTACTAC
>NZ_ANBZ01000069.1:0-2786 GCF_000316965.1 Pseudomonas sp. 313 | reverse complement strand
TCGACGCCCTCGTCCGTCACCTTCAGCCAGCGATCGGCGGTTTCTTCCTCTTCTTCCTCGCTCCAGCCACTCGGGGCGCAGCGTACCTGCACCTGCAGGGCCGCCTGGGCGTCGCGGGCACAGGCCAGGTCGTCCACCCAGGGCGAGACATCGCTTTCCAGCAGCAGGCTGTGCCACTTGCCCACCGCCTTCGGCAGCCAGGTGACTGGAATGGGCTCGCCACCATAGCGCAGGGTGCACTTGAAGGTCTGCCCACGCGCCTGCCAGGCGCAAGGCATGGCGAACACCTGTTCGAGCCAGGCCGAGACGGCGTCCTGGTCGACGTCCTTTAGGTAGATTTCGATATCGGGCTGGCGCATGGGGCTTAGGCTCCGGATTTGACGATCCAATCGTAACGTACTGCCACCCGCACCTCGAAGGGCTCGGCGAGAACCCGCTCGCGTCGCTCGGCGTTGACCCGCCAACCGTGGGGCGTCATGGCCAGCAGGTCTTCGCGGGTCTGGCGCTCGGTCAGCGGCAGCACGAATTCGAGCCCTTCGCTGTGGGCCAGTTCCAGACCTGGCGGCAGATCCTGCAAGTGCTTGTCTTCGGCATAGTCGCGCACCTCGTCATAGAGCCGCTGGCGCAACTCCAGCAGGTGGGCGCTGGCCGGACCCAGGCGCAGGATTCCGCCGCCCGGTGCCAGCACGCGCAGGGCTTCGGCCCAGTCGATGGGGCTGAAGACACTGGCCAGCAGCTGGCAACTGGCGTCCGGCAGCGGCAGACGCGCCATGCTCGCCACCAGCCAGGTCAGCGCCGGGGTACGTCGGCAGGCGCGGCGCACCGCCTCACGGGAGATGTCCAGCGCATAGCCGTCGGCTGCGGGCAGGGCCTGGGCCAGACGCGCGGTATAGAAGCCTTCGCCACAGCCCACGTCGATCCAGCGCTGAGGTGCGCGTTCGGCGGCCAGCTGCGCCAGGCGCTCGGCCAGGGGCGCATAGTGACCGGCATCGAGAAAGCGCCGGCGCGCCTCGACCATCGCGGCGTTGTCACCCGGATCCAGGCTCTTCTTGTGCTGCACCGGCAGGAGGTTCAGGTAGCCCTGGCGGGCGCGGTCGAAACGATGGCCGACGGCGCAACCGACGCCACCCTCGAGTTCGGCCAGCGGGGCCTGGCAGAGCGGACAGATCAGCTTCATGCCAGCAACCGCACCAGGGTGCCGTAGTAGACCTCGGTCAGCAGATCCAGGTCGCTGGCCAGGACGTGCTCGTCCACCTGGTGGATGGTGGCGTTGACCGGACCCAGTTCCACCACCTGGGCGCCCAGGGTGGCGATGAAGCGGCCGTCCGAGGTGCCGCCGCTGGTGGAGGCCTCGGGGCGATAGCCGGTGACCGCCTCCACGCTGGCCGCGACGGCGTCGAGCAGGTCGCCCGGCTCAGTGAGGAAGGGTAGGCCGGACAGCGACCAGTCGATGTGCCAGTCTAGGCCGTGGCGATCGAGGATGGCCTCGACCCGGGCCTGCAGGCCTTCCACGGTGGATTCGGTGGAGAAGCGGAAGTTGAACAGTGCCTGCAGCTCGCCCGGCACCACGTTGCCGGCACCGGTGCCGGAATTGAGGTTGGAAATCTGGAAGCTGGTGGGCGGGAAGAAGGCGTTGCCGTCGTCCCATTGCTCGGCGGCGAGATCCGCCAGGGCCTGGGCCGCCAGGTGGATGGGATTGCGCGCCAGGTGCGGATAGGCCACGTGGCCCTGCTTGCCGCGCACGGTCAGGCGGCCATTGAGCGAGCCGCGGCGACCGTTCTTGACCACATCGCCCAACAGCCGGGTGCTGGAGGGTTCACCGACGATGCACCAGTCCAGCCGCTCGCCGCGCTCGCGCAGGCGCTCGACCACGGCACGAGTGCCGTGCAGGGCGGGGCCTTCCTCGTCGCTGGTGATGAGGAAGGCGATGGCGCCGCGATGGTCCGGGTGGTCGGCGACGAAGCGCTCCACGGCGATGATCATGCTCGCCAGACTGCCCTTCATGTCGGCGGCGCCGCGGCCACGCAGCATGCCATCGGCATCCACGTGGGCATTGAAGGGCGCCTGCTGCCAGGCCTCCAGCGGGCCGGTGGGCACCACGTCGGTGTGGCCGGCGAAGCACAGCACCGGACCCTCGCCGCCACGGCGGGCCCAGAAGTTGTCCACCTCCTCGAAGCGCAGCGGTTCCAGGGCGAAGCCCAGGCGCTCCAGGCGCTGCATCATCAGCGCCTGGCAGCCTTCGTCCAGCGGCGTGACCGAGGCCCGGCCGATGAGGTCGCAGGCGAGTTCCAGAGTGGGGGTGAGAGCGGTGGTCATGGCGGGTCCCGGGAGGCGGCTAGGGTTCAGGGGGAGCGGTATGGTAAAGGAAAACCTATACTGTGGCTTTTGGTGCGACACGAATGCTCGTGTTGTGCTTGGTTGGCAGCTTGCCTTGGCACCTAAACTCTTGTTTTACAAGGGTTTAAAGCCTAAAGAAGCACGAGAACCGGTCCTGCCGCGTCTGCTTTGACCCACCTGTGGGGACGACACAATCCCTGCTCGTTAGGGTTGGTACGTCTTAATTTTGGCCGTTTCTGGCTACAAATTGATCAATCAGACGTAACTGAGCGCAATTTCCGATAGGGGAATTGTATCTAAATGTAACAAGACTCCTTGTGGGCGATCTGATCCCGCAAGGGGTCAATCTATCCCTAGGATGCCTTGATCTCATTTGGCCCATGCCAACGTCGTGAGACGCTAGGGTATCTCGTCCAAGCACGGAGCAACCGCTCCGCTGTGCATTGCTC
>NZ_ANBZ01000068.1:0-310 GCF_000316965.1 Pseudomonas sp. 313 | reverse complement strand
AACTCCGCTGATCCAGGGGGTATCGAGCCTGGCATGTACCTGCCAGTTCACTAGATCAGCATGCGTCGGGGGCCAACCCTGGGGTGTGAAGCCTGATCGACAACGTTCCCATCCCGAAAGGGGACACGATGACTGGTAACAGCTTCGTGTAACTCCCGAATTGCACGGGGGTTTGGGGCTAGTGACCCAACCCATACGGTTAACGAAAGTGAATCGTCGCTTGACCCTCCGTAAACAGTAACGGGCCTACGGCAATTAATAGGCCTTAGCCAAAAACGGCACTGCAGTTCGGCGCTCGCCGTCAAAAGAG
>NZ_ANBZ01000067.1:0-228429 GCF_000316965.1 Pseudomonas sp. 313 | reverse complement strand
GGGAGCTTGAGGGCTACCTGACAGCCAAGGTGCGGCTTGAGGTCTGCAAGAGCACCGACAGCCCGGCTACGCCGGGCTGTCGTGTTTGAAGCGCAGCAAGGGGCCGGTGTAGGTTGGCGCTGAGCGTAGCGAAGCCAAACGATCAGGTCTGCTGCAGGGATCAAGCGCACTGCGGCGGAGCGTCGAGGAGGCGAGGTTGGCTTCCAGGTGTTGGGCTTCGCTAGGCTCAGCCCAACCTACGACAGCGTTATGCGAGCAATAAAAAGCCCGGCGTGTGCCGGGCTTTTTGCGTTCTGGAAGGGCTCAAGCGGGGTCGGGCAGGGCCAGGTCGCGTTTGGCGATGTACTTCCAGTCGGCTTCGTCGATGTAGATACCGCCGGGGCCGCTGCCACCTTCGAGGTCGATGGCGACCTGGGCGCTGACCTGGGGTTTGACGCTGGCCAGGATGGGCACGAAGCCCAGTTGCTGGCTGGTCTCGATCAGGGCCTGCTGGTTGCGTTCGTCGATGTCGGCGGCTTCGTCCAGGTAGTAGGGCAAGCGGATCTTGGCGGCCTGCTCCCGGTCCATCAGGTGCAGCAACAGGTACATGTTGGTGAGCGCCTTGATGGTCATGGTGGTGCCATTGGACGCGGCGCCGTCGATGTCGGTGTGCAGGATCGGCTGGCCGCCCTGCTTGGTGATCTCGAAGGCCAACTCGAAGAGGTCCTTGAGGCCGAGCTGGTTGCCGTTGGCGGCCACCAGGCGTGCCAGGTATTCCTTGGCGTCCTCGTTCTTCTGGTCCTGGCTGCTGTCCTGGGTGAGATCGAACACCGAGAGGGTCTCGCCTTCCTCGTACTGACCCGCGCTGTGGATGATCTGGTCGATGTGCTTGAGCGCTTCCTTATTGGGCGCCAGGACAATGCGGAAGCTTTCCAGGTTGGAGACCTGCTTGCGGTTGATCTCGCGGTTGAACAGCTGCAGCTGGTGTTCCAGGTTGTCGTAGTCGCTGCGGATGTTTCTCAGGGTGCGGGCGATATCGGTGACGGCGGCGCGGCGGGCCTTGGCCAGGGTCAGGGCTTCGTCCTGGCGATGGGCATAGGCATTGACCAGCAGCTGCAGGCGACGCTCGGGGTCTTCCTCGTTATCGAACTTGGCGACACCCTTGAGGCGGACCTGGGCATAGAGCGCCTCGATCTGGGTGTCGGCGCGCTGCAGGGCCTGCCAGGTGTCCTGGTAGTCGTTGAGCAGCGGCAACAGGTTCTCCAGGGAATCGTCCACCGCTTCCATGAAGGGCCTGCCCTGGGGCAGGTCGCTGGGCAGCAGCTGCCGGCGGCGCAGGGCGTCGGCCAGGGTGCGGTCCTTGGCTTCCAGGTCGGCCAGCTGGCGGCCGATCAGCTGCAGCTTGGCAGAGAGTTGCTGGACGCGTTCGGTGAAGGCGTCACCAGCGCGCCTCAGTTCGTCCTGGGCGGCTTCCAGCTGGGCCAGCTGTTCGAGTTTTTCGTTTTCTTCGGCGCCGAGGGTCTGGCAGCGGCGGAAATCTTCCAGGGCCTTCTGGGCATCCAGGACCTGCTGGTAGAGGGCTTCGGCCTGGGCCTTGCTGGCCTGGCGGTCAAGGCTGACGCCCTGCTGGGCCTTGAGTTGCTTGAGTTCGCGCTCCAGGCGATCTTTCTGGTCGCGCAAGGCGGCACGGTCGGCCAGGGCCTGCAGGGTGGGCGGCTCGATCCCCGAAAGGTCGACGGACAGGCCCGGCAGTTCGAGGTGATCGCCCTGAAAACGTGCCAGGATGCCTTCGAAGGTCTTTACCCAACTGCCGTCTTCGGCCAGTTCGACGCCCTTGGGGCCGAGTGGCAGACTGAACAACTGGCCGTTGAACAGCCGCATCAGGCGGTCGACGTCGGCTTGGCTGAATTCCTCGCGCAGGCGGGCGTAGCTGTTGTTGTCGGCGTGATCGAGTTGCTGACGAATACCCTTGAGGCGCTGTTCCAGTTCGCGGACGCGCTGGTCGAGGTCTTCGCTGCTGAACTGACGCGCCTGGGAGAGGGCGCCGGCCAGCTCGTCATGGGCGTCCTTGGCCGCCAGCAGCTGAGCTTCCAGGGGCGCGGTGGAGTCCACCAGGGCGAAGCGGTGCTTGAGCTGGGCCAGGTCGGCGAGCCAGCGCTGCAGGCTGCTGATCTCGCGCTCGCGGCGCATCAGCTCACTGGTGCCGTCGCGCTGGCTCTGCTGCAGGCCGTCCTGTTCCTGGCGATAGTGCTCGGTCTGGGCCAGCAGCTCGTCGCGACGATCGATCGCGTAGTGCTGCCAGGTGCCGAGTAGGCTGTCGAGCAGGGGCGAAAGGCGATGCAGCTTGCCTCTCAGGTGATCGCGCTGTTCGACGCCCTTGGCCAGGGCTTCCACCAGGGGGCCGGCGGCCACCAGGGACTGATAGTCCTGCTCCATGCGGCGTACGTCGCGGAAGGCTTCCTCGCAGGCGGCGATGTAGTCGACGCTGCCGGATCTCAGGCTGTGCTCGAAGGCGTCGAGAAACAGCTGCTTGAGCTTGGCGGCGGTAATCTCGCGCATGTGCAGCAGATTGATGAACAGGGCGCGGAAGGTCTTGAGACTCTGTTCGCTGGTGGATCGGAGCGGAATCAGGGTCAGGTCCAGCGGAATGCTGGTGTGGCCGCCGACCAGCAGGCGGCGCAACTCCTCGGGTTTGACCTCGTAGGCCTTGAGGCCGGCACGCTCCAGGCTGGCGAAGAGTTCGCGCTGGCGCAGGCAGGCACCGTCGCGCTGGTAGTGGGCCAGATCAAGTTCGCCGGCATAGGCGAAGAACTGGTGACCGAAGCCGCCCCCCGGACCGCGACCGGCCACGCCGATGACGTGGGGGCCATGGGCCAGGCGCAATTCGATGAGGATGTAGCTGGTGTCGGTGGCGAAGTAGAACTTGCGCGACTGCTCGTTGCTGTACTTGCCGAAGCTCATGTCGGAGAGCCGCGCCAGGATGGGGAATTGCAGGGCGTTGATCGAGGCGCTCTTGCCAAGGTTGTTGGCGCCATAGACCGACAGCGGCTGTTCCAGCGGGAAGAGGCCGAGGCTGTAGCCGGCGGTATTGAGCAGGGCGAAGCGGCTGATGCCGTAGCGGATCATAGGTCGAACTCCCGTTCTGCGGCGATGGCGCGGGCCAGGGCGGCCTCTTCGTCATCCTCGTCGGCGCTCTCCTCGTCGCTGGCCAGGGTCGGAGCCGGCAGCGGCAGGTCGCTGGCATGCAGGCCGGCGGCCAGGTCGCGGTCCTGCTGTACGGTCAGGCAGACATCCAGGAAACGGTGCATGGGCGGCAGGAAGCGGTAGGTGCCGTTGCTGTCCAGGGCGAAGCCGAGCTGGGTCAGGCGGCGCAGGATCTTTTCCTCCAGTTCTTCCTGGGTGGTCACCTCGGCCTGCAGGAAGAGATCGCGGTACTTGTCCAGCAGCGCCGGCAACTCGTGCCGACCCAGGGTGCCGCCGTCGAGCACGGCCAGGGGGTCGCGGCCCTGGTCGGCCAGGTGCTCGACCAGGATGAAGGTGAACAGCGCCAGACGCTGGGCGGTCTTGTTGACCTGGGCGCCCATTTGCTCGGGGACGAAATAGTAGAAGCCGCGTGGATCGCAGACCAGTTCGAAGCCGAGTGCGCGGAACAGGGCGCGGTACTGGTCCTGCAGCTGGCTGAGCTGGGCGTAGCTCTCGGGCTCGCTGCGGGACAGGTGATAGCCCTTGAACAACTCGCGGAAGATGGGCGCGAGCTGGGTCATTTCATTGAGATCAAGTTGCATGGGCGTCGCTCGCGAGAGATCGGGCGGTCAGGGCGTAGGAGCATAGGCTGACGCGGTGTTCGAGGGTGTCGTAGTGGCGCCGATCCAGCCGCTGGCGCTGGAAGCGCGTATCCCGGGACAGGCGCGAGAACCAGTAGAGCAGCTCGTCGGTGTCGCCGGCCGGCTCCTGTTCCAGCAGCCAGGCCATGAGGTCGGGCAGCGGCAGGGCGTCCTGGCAGAGATCGAGCATCTCGCGGGCGGTACGGGGCGCGGCCGGGCGTTCGCTGTCACGCGGGCGACTGGTCTGGCTGGGGAAGCGCGCCGGCTTGGGCTCGAAGCGGGCCAGGGCGTAGACATAGCTTTCCACCTGGGCGGTGGTGCCGAGGAAGACGCTCTGCGGCCGGCTGAACAGCGGCAAGGCGGCCTGGGGCACGGCGTCGAGACCCTTGCGGCGAATGGTGGCCAGGGCCAGGGCGGCGCCGCGGGTCACGGCGTTGTGCCGACGCGCTTCCTCGCGCAGCGGCAGCAGCAATTCGCGGGCGCGTCTGAGCGCCAGCTGGGCGGCGTTGTGCATCTCCAGGATGCGCGCCTGGGTGCGCAGTAGCAGGTCGTCGTCGACCAGCTGGCCGAGGCGCTGCTGTTCGCCCAGCAGGTGCAGGAGGACCTGCTCGACGCGATGCACCCCACGCTCGAAGGCGCCATCGGCGGCCACCAGCTGGATCATCGGCTCGACGTATTCGTCCCAGGTGGCCAGCACCTCGGCATAGCGTTGGCGCAGGGGAATCTGGCGGTCGCTGGTCTTGGCGCGTTCGGCGACGCCTTCCAGGGCATGGCCATCGTTGGCGAGCTTCTTGAGGACGTCGCGCACGCGCATGTCCAGCAGGCGCAGCTGGCGAACGAGATCGGGGCCGTCGCGGTTGTCGAAGGCTTCGCGGATGTGGCCGGCGAGGCGTTCCAGGTGGCGCAGGTAGGCCTCGATTTCCAGGCACAGGCCCAGGCGGTGTTCGCGCCTGAGGTAGCCGAGGAAGTCGTGGATCTGGCCATTGAGTTCGAAGCGGTTGGGGCTCTTGGCCACCGGCACCAGGATGTCGAGGCGGATCCAGGTGTCCAGCAGGGCCGTCAGGTCGGCCGGCGTGCGTTCGGGCAACTGCTCGGCGAGGCGGGCGCGCAGTTCGGCCAGGCCCAGGGTACCGCTGTCGAAGTGGGTGCACAGCGGGTCGATGAGGTGCCAGTGTTCGGCAAGGGTACGCAGGACGCGTTTGGGGTCGATCATGGCGGGGACCGCACCAGACAAAAGCGCCATTGTACTCCAGACGCCAGAGCCTTCGATGTGACCGCGGTGGGACCGATGGGCAGGGCGGCCTTTCGATCCGGGACGATCCGAGCGACAATGCCGCCCCGCATAATCCCGCCGCGTGTCCGAAGGATCCGCCCATGTCCGACCCCGCCCCTTCCACCAGCCCCTCGCTTGCCGCCGAGGCGCGTCGTCGCGCCTATCTGCAGGCGCTGCAGCTGGATGTCTGGGTGCCGCGTACGGTATTGCCCTTCGCGGCGCCTTCGCGGCCGGAAGCCCTGTGGGTCGAGGAACCGGAGCAGGCGCCCGTCGCCGCCCGGGTGGTACGCCCGGAGCCGGTAGCCAAGGCTGCGCCAGCCGCAGCAGTAGTCGAGGCACCGACGGCGAATCGTCCGCGCATCGAGATCCCGCGACCCAGCGCAGTAAAACCGGCTGCGGCCACGGTGGTCGAGGCGGAGCCGGAGCGCGTGTCTCCACCACCGCGCGAGCCGGCGCCGCGCTTCGCCTTGCAGCTGTTGCAGGCCGGGCGTTGCCTGTTGCTGCTGGAATTGCCCACTGGCGATACTCTGGGTTCGCGCGATCCTGCCTATCTGTTGCTGCGGGATCTGCTGCGCGCTGCTGGCCTGCCGGATACGCCGCGGATCGTCAGTGAAGAACCCATTCGCTGGCCACTGCTCAACAGCGGTCAACTCGACCAGGGGCCGGCCGCGGCCTGCGAATTCGTGCAGAGCTTCGTCTCGGGGCACCAGGAGCGCCTGGGCGAAGGCCTGGGGCTCTGGCTGCTCGGCGGCGCGGCGCGGCGCTGCGGTGGCGTCGAGGATGCGCAGCTCACCGGTGTGGAACAGGACACCGCCCTGGGACCGGCCTGGCTGGTGCCAGGGCTGGATATCTTGATGGAAGAGCCGGCTGCCAAGGCCAGGCTCTGGCAAGCCATGCGCCCGCAGCGGCGCCGCTGGATGGAACAGCAATGAACGATGCGGTGAGCTTTCGGCGGATGACCGAAGCCGATCTGAACACGGTATTGAAGATCGAATATCAGGCCTTCAGCCACCCCTGGACCCGCGGCATCTTCCTGGATGCGCTCAAGTCCTACGACTGCTGGGTGATGACGGCCGGCGAGCAGCAGGTGGGGCATGGAGTGATCAACGTCATTCTCGACGAAGCCCATCTGCTCAATATCACCATCAAGCCGGAAAGCCAGGGGCGCGGTCTCGGTCTGCGCCTGCTGGAGCATTTGCTGCAGGAAGCGCGCAAGGCCAAGGCTAACGAGTGCTTTCTGGAGGTGCGCGCCAGCAATCAGTCGGCCTATCGGCTGTATGAGCGCTATGGCTTCAACGAGATCGGCCGCCGGCGGGACTATTATCCCGCGGTCGGCGGCCGGGAAGATGCGCTGGTGATGGCCTGTACGCTGCTCGACTAGGCCGTCAGCGGTTTTTAGTGATCGGCGCGTTTTTCGTCCAGATCCAGGCTGGTGTCACCGGCGAGGTCTTCGTCGTTGGCGTCCAGATCGGCGTAGCGGGCGTCCCGTTGGGTTTCGGCTTCGTTGGGCTCGTCGGCCTCGCCGTCCCACGCCTGGCCGTCCAGGGGATGGCTGCGACCGAGTTCGGCTTCGTCCTGGCCCGAGCCGCCGCCGATGTCCGTGTCTTCGACCACGCTCAGCTCCTTGTCATTGGGCCAGGCATCGCCGTAGTCGGTCGGCGAACGGGCGCCGGTCTCGTCCAGCAGGGTTTCCGGACTGGCGTCGTCCATGGTCGGTTGATGATCCAGGGTTTCGCCACCGGTCATGCCGGCCTGGCGCACGCGCTCCTCGGGGAATTGGCCTGCATAGTCGCGCTCGTCCATTTCGTCGCCGATGCGACCACCGCGCTCGTCCTTACGCTCGCTGAAGTCGAGTTCGCGCATGTCGCCCATGCGGTCCTGGATGTCATCGATCTCTTCGGGGGTCTTGGTGATGTCGGGCTTGTTCATGGTGGTCTCCAAAGGCAGGGCTGCTAGAGCATCTCCCTGAATCCGACTACGCGTCGGCAAGGGGAATTCCTCGGCACCGCCGGAAGGTGTGAACGAACCATACGGTGACCCGGCAGTCGTACCTTCCATGATCGACCTCGACAGCCTCACCTCATCGGGCCAACCGCTGGCCTTCTTCTTCGATCTGGATGGCACCCTGGCAGAATTGCAGCCACGTCCGGAACAGGTTTTCATTCCCGCCGAAACCCTCGCCGCCCTCGAACAGCTGGCGCGCCACCATGGCGTCGCCGTGGTTTCCGGGCGCCCGCTAGCCGAGATTGATGGCTTCACGGCGCCGCTGCGGCTGGCCGCGGCTGGAGTGCATGGCGCCGAATGGCGCGATCCCCAGGGCAAGACCCATCGGGTGACCCTGGACGCTGAGATGCTGGCGCAAGTCGGTGCCCGTCTAGAAGCGGCCCTGGCCGAACATCCGGACCTGCTGCTCGAACGCAAGAGCGTGGCCTTCGCCCTGCACTATCGCCAGGCGCCGGACAAGGAAGCCCTGGTACGCGAGCTGGCCGAAGGCATCGCGGCCGATCATCCCGAATTCAAGTTGCAGCCGGGCAAGTGCGTCTTCGAACTCAAGCCCGCTGCGGCGAGCAAGGGCGAAGCCATCGCCCGTTTTCTCGAACTGGAACCCTTTGCCGGCTGCCTGCCGGTGTTTCTCGGTGATGATCGCACCGATGAAGAGGGGTTCGCCGTCGTCAATGCGCGAGGCGGTCTGACCGTCAAGGTGGGGGAGGGGGAGACGGTCGCCAAGACCCGCCTGCCTTCGGTCCAAGCGGTAGCCCTCTGGCTGCAACAGCTGAGCCGCGACCTCGCGCCACATTATAAGCAAGGAGATTAGGATGAGCCGTTTAGTGGTGGTATCGAATCGGGTAGCCCCGATCGAAGAAGGCAAGGCGACCGCGGGTGGTCTGGCGGTGGGCGTGCTGGACGCCCTGCGCAAGTCGGGTGGCATCTGGTTCGGCTGGAACGGCGAGACGGTCAAGGAAAACGGGCCGGCCAAGACCCAGACCAAGGACAACATCGACTACGTAACCTTCGGCCTGACCAAGCGCGACTACGACCACTACTACCGCGGCTTTTCCAACGCCACCCTCTGGCCGATCTTCCATTACCGGATCGATCTGGCGCGCTACAACCGCGAAGAGTACGACGGCTATCGACGCGTCAACATGGCCATGGCCGAGCGCCTCAAGCCCCTGCTCAAGCCCGATGACATCATCTGGGTGCACGATTACCACCTGATTCCCTTCGCCGAAGCCTGCCGCATGCTGGGCATTCGCAACCGTATCGGGTTCTTCCTGCACATTCCTTTCCCGGCGCCGGAAATCCTCACCGCGATTCCGCCGCACAACGAATTGCTCAAGACCCTGTGCTTCTATGACCTGATCGGCTTCCAGACCGATACAGACCAGCTGGCCTTCCAGGACTACATCACCCGCGAAGTACGCGGCGTGCTGGAAAAGGATGGCAGTTTGACCGCCTATGGTCACAACTTCCGCGTGGGCGTCTATCCCATTGGCGTGATGCCGGACGTCATCCAGAAGCAGGCCGAGTCCTATCGTACGCGGCGCCAGTTCATCTCGCGCAGCATCGAGGGCGTGCCCTACAAGACCATCGTCAGCGTCGACCGGCTCGACTATTCCAAAGGTCTGGTGGAGCGCTTCCAGGCGTTCGAGAAGCTGCTGGAGCATTTCCCCGAGCATCATCGGGCGGTGCAGTTCGTGCAGATCGCGCCCTCGTCGCGGGCAGACGTGGTCTCTTACCAGAACATTCGCCGCCAGCTGGAGAGCCATGCCGGCCATATCAACGGCCACTTCTCCGAGCTGGACTGGACACCGATCCGCTACCTGAACAAGAGCTACGACCGGCGCACAGTGATGGGGCTGTTCCGCTCCTCCGACGTCGGCCTGGTGACGCCGTTGCGCGATGGCATGAACCTGGTGGCCAAAGAGTACGTGGCGGCCCAGGATCCGGAGAATCCCGGCGTGCTGGTGCTGTCGCGCTTTGCCGGTGCGGCGCGCGAACTCAATTCGGCGTTGATCGTGAATCCCTATGACCACGTTGGCATGGCTGAGGCGTTGGACCGGGCGCTGCGCATGTCGCTGGAAGAGCGCAAGTCGCGCTACGAGGACATGATGCGGGTGATCCGCCAGGCGGACCTGGCCTCCTGGCGCGACAACTTCTTGCGTGACCTGCGAGCCTTCAGCTCCAAGGCGCTGGTGCAGTCCATCGATACTCAGGACGCGGCTGCTGCGGAAGAGCTGGAGAGCAAGCAGAAGGTCGCGCTGTAAGCTTTTCGCGGTGCGATTGAGCCCGGCTTAGGTCGGGCTTTTTCATGGGGCGAGGCTGAGGTCCGGAGTGAAAGGCCCCTCACCCTGGCCCTCTCCCGGAGGGAGAGGGGACTAAAAGCGGTGCCACGGTGGACTTTTTCGTGGGCAATAAAAAAGGGCCAGCTTACGCTGACCCTTGGAAATAGGTGGTGGCTACGCAGGGACTTGAACCCCGGACCCCAGCATTATGAATGCTATGCTCTAACCAGCTGAGCTACGTAGCCATCCGAGGCGCGCATTATTGGCAAGGCGCCGGTGGCTGTCAAGCCTTCTGCTCAAGAAATTTCTGTTTGTCGATCAAGCGTTTGCGCGGCGCTGTCTCAGCGTAGCCAATGCTTGCCTACGTACTTTTGAATCTCCTGACGCATGAAACGCCCCGACTCATCGGCGCGTTCTTCCCAGCCGAACACACAGGACGTGACGATGCCGTCGAAACCCACCTTGGCCAGCGAGGAGAAGAACAGGTCCCAGTCGATCTCGCCCTGGTACATGTTCATATGCTGATGCACGCTTACCTGGGCACCTGGCGGATTGACGATATAGCGCAGGCCTGAGGAAGCCTTGTGGTTCCAGGTATCGGCAATGTGCACGTGGCCGATCAGCGAGCCGGCATCCGCGATCATCTGGGCCATGTCGTCGCCGAAGTAGAAGGTGTGGGGCGCGCAGTAGAGAAATTTGACGTTGGCGGACCCGATGCTTTTGAGCATGTCGATGGCCGGATGCAACGTCTCGCACCAGTCTTCCGGATGCGGCTCCATGTTCAGGGTGATGCCTTCGCGCTCGAAGATCGGGACCAGTTCTTCCATCGAGCGCCACCAGGCCGCTTCACTGGACTCATGACTATGGCTGCCGCCACAGCAACTGATCTTGTGACCGCGCTCGGGCGAGGGACCACGACCGAATTCGGAATTCATGGTGTCGCAGCCTAGCTCCACCGCTACCTGGATGGCTTCCTTCCAGTAATTGACTGCGGCCTGGCGTTCGTCCTCGTGGGGACTGGCCCAGCGGTACATGGGCAGTAGCGAGGCGACCTGCAGACCATGGTCCTTGAGCGCTTTTTTGAGTTCGGCGATGCGCTCCGAATGTGCTCGCGGACGCTTCCACCAGGGTAGGAAGTCTTCCCTCGGCGAGAGCTCCAGATATTCGAAGCCGGACTCCGCTACCCGCCGACAGGTCTCCGCGAGGCTCAGGTTGCGATACATGTAGGGATCAATGGCGATCTTCATGGCATGACTCCTGGATACGATGATCTTGAAGGTGAATGGCGAGCAGTGGCATCAGCCCAGCTTGCGGAAGTAGCGTTCGAGGGATTCCAACGAGTGGCCGCGGGTCTCTGGCAGGTAGCGGAACACGAAGGTCAAGGCCACCAGTCCTAGCGCGAAGAACAGGAAGAAGGTGGTGGAGATGCTGAACCAGGCCACCAGTTGCAGGAAGAAGAAACCCACCAGGAAGTTGACCAGCCACAGTACGAAGCCGGACATGCCCAAGGCGAAGCCGCGGATGCGCATGGGGAAGATCTCCGCCAGCATCAGCCAGGTCACTGGCGAGATGGCGCCTTGCTGGAAAGCCAGAAAAGCCACGGTCAGGGAGAGAATGGCGAAGCCGCGGGTAAGGCCCGGCTCGAGGATCAGGGACAGCACTCCGATCAGCAGCAGCGAGGTGGTGGTACCGAGCAGACCGATCAGCAGCATGGGGCGGCGGTTGACCCGGCCCAACAACCAGATGCCGACGAAGGTGGCCACCACCGAGATGGCGCCATTGGCGACGTTGGCGATCAGAGCGCCCTTCGTTGCGAATCCGGAATCGGTGAGGATCTGGGTGCCGTAGTACATGATGGAGTTGACCCCGGTGATCTGCTGGGTGACGGCGATGCCCAGGCCGATGAGAAAGACGCGGCGGATCCAGGGGGTCTTGAGGTCGGCCCAGCCACCTTCACCCTGGCGGGCGTCGTCTTCGGCCTGCTGGCGAACTTCACGAGCTTCAGCTTGAGCGTGGTGCTCCTCGCGAATCTGGCGCAGGGTGCGCAACATCTCGCCGAAGCGTCCCTTGGAGGCCAGCCAGCGTGGGCTCTCCGGCACGCTGAGCATGCCGATCCACAACACGATGGCGGGAAGGGTGGCGATCACCAGCATCCAGCGCCAGGTGTGGTCGCCGTCGTAGAAATTGGCGATCAGGGCGTTGTTGGTGAAGGCCAGCAACTGACCGGTGACGATCATCAGCTCCTGACGGGTAACCAGCTGCCCGCGTAAATGCTTGGGAGCCATCTCGGCCAGGTAGACCGGCACGGTGACCGAGGCGCCGCCCACGGCAAGACCAAGCACGAAGCGGGCGAGCACCATCGTGGCGGTATTGGGCGCGAAGGTGCAGCCCAGGGTGCCCAGCATGAAGATGAACGAGAGCAGCAGAATGATGCGCCGGCGGCCATGGGCGTCGGAAAAACGTCCGCTGACGATCGAGCCCAGGGCTGCGCCGAATACCAGTGAGGAGACCACTAGGCTTTCGGTGAGCGGGGTCAGGTGCAGGTCGTTCTTGATGAAGGGCAGGGCGCCGTTGATGACGCCGGTATCGTAGCCGAACAGCAGGCCGCCAAAGGTGGCTATGGTGGTGATGACCTGGAGTTTGCGACTACTGGGGGTGGCACCGGCGGGCGATGCGGTGCCGGCCAGAGCGATCTTGCTGGTTTCCATGGAAAGAGCCTCGACGAGTCGTGAAAAGAGGGGGACTAGGCGAGAGCTGAGGGCGGCCGACCGAGCGGAAGGGCTTGGACTGACAGCGTGCGGTGAGGGGGCATGGGCATGAGGACTCCTTGTTGTTCTTGTCGACCGAGGCGCGGGAGTGATCGGCCATCGAAAGGCTTGGCCTCATCCTAGGCACAGGTCTTCGCTCATGCAATTAAAATATCGTTTATATCATTTTAGAAAATATTTTCTAAAAAATGGACAAGGCTTCTTCGAGAGCGGAAGGTCTGCTCTGGCCCGCCCTTATCAAGCTAGTCGTCTTCTTCCTGAGTCAGCTGAATCTCATCCATCTTCAATTCCAGGCGATAGCCAAGGGCCAGGAACAGCGCCTGACAGAGGCACAGGGTGGCACTCAACGATCGGAAGGCGAAGGCGCTGCCTTCATTGACCAGTAGCAGCGCGCTGGCGCGCTTGGCCAGGGGCGAGAGGTTGCTGTCGGTGATGATCAGCGTCTTGGCCTTGTGGTGCTGGGCAATGCGCACGCATTGCTGACTTTCCTTGCCATAGGGGCTGAAGCTGATGGCGATCAGCAGGTCGCCCTGGGCGATGCTGCGCATCTGCTCGCGATAGCCGCCGCCCAGACCGGTGATGAGGTGGATGCGCTTGTTGGTGTGCTGCAGGTTGTAGACCAGGTAATCGGCTACGGCGAAGGAGCGACGCACCCCCACCACATAGATGTTCTCGGCATTCACCAGCAGGTCGACGGCCTTGGCGAAGGCGGCATCGTCCAGTTCCTCGGCCAGTCGATCCAGGCCTGAACGGGTGGCGTTGATGCACTCGCGAGCCAGATCGCCGCTGCTGGCCCGCTGGCTCTTGTTGGCGATCATGTTGCGGATGCGCTGCTGGTAGTTCTGCACCGGCGTGGTCTTGTGGGTGTAGGCCTCGCGAAACAGTGCCTGCATTTCGCTGAAGCCCTTGAAACCGAAGCGCTGGGAGAAGCGCACGATGGCTGAAGGATGGACTTCGCACTGGCTGGCAATGTCGCTGATGCGATCGACCATGACCCTGTCGCTCTGCTGGCTGACATAGGCCGCAACGCGCTTGAGCTGGCGTGGCAGGGCGTCGTAATCGCGGGTGATACAGGCCAGCAGTTGCTCGACATTGCCAGGCGGATCGGCCAGCGGAGCGCTGCTGGTAACGTCGTCGGCCAGGGAATCAGAGGGCATGGGCAATCTCACGGTGGGATTCTTATGTCGGCAACTTAACCCATTCGGCGGGTGGCGTCGAAGTCGGGTACCGGTCCGGGCGTCTTCCGGATATGGAAATTAAATTCCATAAATACTCATGTGGAATTTTTGTTGATTTGTTGGTGGCGGCGTTCTAGCCTGAGCTCACTTCAAAACGTATTCGGCCCTCGGGTACGAACGGTCGGCCGATAACAATAAGCAGGAGCCACCAATGGGTGACAATTTCTTCGCCAGTGGACGCCAGTTCGACGTGATCTGCCTCGGGCGGCTGGGCGTCGACCTCTATGCGCAGCAGATCGGCGCGCCACTGGAAGACGTCAGCAGCTTCGCCAAGTACCTGGGCGGGTCCTCCGCCAACATCGCCTTCGGCACTGCGCGCCTGGGGCTGAAGTCGGCGATGCTGACCCGGGTCGGCGATGACCATATGGGCCGTTTCCTGACCCAGACCCTGGCGCGCGAAGGCTGCGACACTCGCGGCGTTCGGGTGGATCGCGAGCGCCTGACCGCCATGGTGCTGCTGGGCATCAAGGACCGCGAGACCTTTCCCCTGGTGTTCTATCGCGAGAATTGCGCCGATATGGCGCTGGGCGTGGACGACATCGACGAGGCCTTCATCGCCAGCAGCAAGGCGCTATTGATCACCGGTACCCACTTCTCCACCGAGGGCGTGTTCCAGGCCAGCAGCCGGGCGCTGGACTACGCCGAGCGCAATGGCGTGAAGCGGGTGCTGGACATCGATTACCGCCCCGTGCTCTGGGGGCTGACCGGCAAGGCCGATGGCGAGACCCGCTTCATCGCCAGCGCCGAGGTCAGCGCCCATGTGCAGCGCATCCTGCCGCGCTTCGACCTGGTGGTGGGCACCGAAGAGGAATTCCAGATCGCCGGGGGCAGCGAAGACCTGCTCACCGCCCTGCGCCGGGTCCGCGAGGTGACCGCGGCGACCCTGGTGGTCAAGCTCGGCGCCCAGGGCTGCACGGTGCTCCACGGCGCCATCCCGGCGCGTCTCCAGGAGGGCGAGATCCATCGCGGCATCCGCGTCGAGGTGCTCAATGTGCTGGGCGCGGGCGATGCCTTCATGTCCGGCTTCCTGCGTGGCTGGCTGACCGGTGGCGACGATGCCGAATGCTGCCGGCTGGCCAATGCCTGCGGTGGACTGGTGGTATCGCGCCATGGCTGTGCGCCGGCCATGCCGACCCTGGCCGAACTGGACTACCTCCACCACAGCCCGGTGCCCATCACCCGGCCGGACCTCGATCCCGTGCTCACTCGCCTGCACCGGGTCAGCGTCCGCCGCCGCGTTTGGCAGCCGCTGTTCATCTTCGCCTTTGATCACCGCTACCAGCTGGTGGAAAGCGCCCAGCAAGTGGGGGCCGATCCGGCGCGCATTCCCCAACTTAAGCAGTTGTTCGTCCAGGCCATCGCCGAGGTCGAGCAGGCGCTGGCGTGCCAGGGCGTGGCGGCGGATGTCGGGCTGCTGGCCGACGAGCGCTTCGGTCAGGATGCACTGAATGCCGCCACCGGCCGTGGCTGGTGGGTGGCCCGGCCGGTTGAATTACAGAATTCGCGGCCGCTGGCCTTCGAGCATGGCCGCTCGGTGGGCAGCACCCTGCTGAGCTGGCCGGACGAGCAGATCATCAAGTGCCTGGTGCAATTCCACCCCGATGACGAGCCGCTGCTGCGGCTGGAGCAGGAGGCCCAGCTCAGGGGGCTGTACCAGGCGGCCCAGGCCAGCGGTCATGAGCTCCTACTGGAGGTCATCCCGCCGAAGAACCATGCGTCCACCCGGCCCGACGTGCTCTACCGCGCCATCAAGCGGCTGTACAACCTGGGCATCTACCCCGACTGGTGGAAGATCGAGGCCCAGCCGGCCGGTGTCTGGCAGCAACTCGACACCCTGATCGCCGAACGCGATCCCCATTGCCAAGGCGTAGTGCTGCTGGGCCTCAATGCCCCGGCCGAGGAACTGGCCGAAGGCTTTCGTCAGGCCAGTGCCAGTACCCGCTGCCGCGGCTTTGCCGTGGGCCGGACCATCTTCGGCCAACCGAGTCGGGCCTGGCTCGCCGGTGAGATCGACGATGCCGGGCTGATCGCCCAGGTGCGCGCCACCTTCGAATTCCTGATCCAGGCCTGGCGCGCCGCTCGCGCCTGATCGCTATCCAATGAGTAGGGCTGACATGACTGCACAACAACAACTCAAGATCGGCATCAATCCCATCTCCTGGGCCAACGACGACCTGCCGGCCCTGGGCGGTGACACCCCGCTTTCGACCATCCTGCGCGAGGGCAAGGAAATTGGCTTCCAGGGCTTCGAGCTGGGCGGCAAGTTTCCCAGCGAGCCCAAGGCCCTGGGCGAGGTGCTGGGTCAGCACGGATTGGAGCTGGTGTCCGGCTGGTATTCCAGCGGCCTGGCGCACCGTGATGTCGAGGCCGAGATCGAGGCGATCCGCCCACACTGCCGGCTGCTGGCCGAGAACGGCGCCAAGGTGCTGGTCTATGGCGAGGTGGCCGGGTCGATTCAGAGTCAGCGGGTGCCGCTGATCGAACGGCCGCGCTTCCACAGCGAAGCCGCCTGGCAGGCCTATGCCGATAAGCTCGATCGGCTGGCCGCCTTCACTCTGAGCCAGGGCGTGCGCCTGGCCTATCACCACCATATGGGCGCCTACGTGGAGTCGCCCGAGGACATCGCCCGGTTGCTGGCACTGACCTCCCCGGACGTCGGCCTGCTGTTCGATGCCGGTCATTGCTACATGGGCGGTGGCGATCCCTTGAGCGTGCTGCAGCAACACATCGACCGGGTCTGCCATGTGCACTTCAAGGACGTGCGCAAGGACGTGGTACAGCTGGCGCGCAACAACCAGTGGAGCTTTCCGGATTGCATCCTCAACGGCACCTTCACCGTGCCGGGGGATGGCGACATCGACTTCTCGGCGCTGCTCAAGGTGTTGGTGGCCGCCGGCTATTCAGGCTGGCTGGTGGTGGAAGCCGAGCAGGACCCGGCCGTGGCGCCGGCCTACGAATACGCCAAGAAAGGCTACGACCATCTGCGCCAACTGGTGGCGCAGGCCACTGCCTGAGGAGACCCGCGATGAATCTGCTCGTCAAAGCCGACCGGAGCGCCCGCGACATCGTCAGCGTCCCGGCCGGTGCCCTGGACTATGTCGGCTTCGCCGCCCACCGCCTGCAACCGGGGGAATCCCTGCCGGTGGTGGCGGGTGACCTGGAAGTCTGCATCGTGCTGCTCAGCGGCGGCGCCAGTATCGAAGGCGGGCATCCGCAACTGGGCGACTTCGCCTGGCGCGGACTGGCCGGTCGCCAGAGTGTCTTCGAGGACGTCTCGCCCTATGCCGCCTACCTGCCGCCCGGCAGCGAGGCGCGGGTGACCGCCGACAGCGCCGCTGAAGTGGCCGTCTGCACCTCGCCCGGCAATCCGGTGGTAGCAGACCGGCTGCCACCGCGGCTGATCGAGCCGGCGAGCATGCAGAGATCCACCCGTGGCAAGGGCGCCAATACCCGTTATGTCTGCGACATCCTGCCGGATACGGCGGCGGCCCATTCGCTACTGGTGGTGGAGGTGCGCACTCCATCCGGGCATTCCTCCAGCTATCCGCCCCATCGCCATGACCGCGACAACCTGCCTTCGGAAAGTCTGTTGGAGGAGTCCTACTACCACCGTATCGATCCGGGGCAGGGGTTCATCTTCCAGCGCGTCTACACCGACGAGCGCGACCTGGATCAGGCCATGGCGGTGGAAGACCACGACGTGGTGCTGGTACCGCGCGGCTATCACCCGGTCAGCGTGCCCTATGGCTATGAGTCCTATTACCTCAACGTGATGGCCGGCCCCAAGCGCGTCTGGAAATTCCACAACGATCCGCAGCACGAGTGGCTGCTGGAGCGGTAAGTCCCCCTTCATCAGCCGCACGGCGGCTCAGACACAAGGATGCAGCACATGAGCGAAACCCCCGTCATCGGGCATTACATCAACGGCGAGATCGTGGCCCAGGCCGAGCGTTTCAGCGACGTCTTCAATCCGGCCGAAGGCGTCGTTCAGGCGCGGGTCGCCCAGGCTACGGCGCAGACCGTCGAGCAGGCCGTCGCGGCGGCCAAGGCGGCCTTTCCTGCCTGGTCCGAGCAATCAGCCTTGCGCCGTTCGCGCATCCTGTTCCGCTTCAAGGAGCTGCTCGACCAGCACCACGAGGAACTGGCGGCGCTGATCACCCGCGAGCACGGCAAGGTGCTGTCCGACGCCATGGGCGAGGTGACCCGCGGCATCGAGGTGGTGGAATTTGCCTGCGGCGCGCCGCACCTGGCCAAGACCAGCTACAGCGATAACATCGGTGGCGGCATCGACAACTGGAACCTGCGCCAGCCGCTGGGTGTGTGCGCCGGCATCACCCCCTTCAACTTCCCGGTGATGGTGCCGCTGTGGATGATTCCCATGGCGCTGGCCACCGGCAATACCTTCATCCTGAAGCCCTCCGAGCGCGATCCGTCCGCCAGCCTGCTGCTGGCCGAGCTGCTCAAGCAGGCCGGCTTGCCCGATGGCGTGTTCAATGTGGTCCAGGGTGACAAGGTGGCGGTCGACGCCCTCCTGCAGCATCCGGACGTGGAGGCCATTTCCTTTGTCGGCTCCACTCCCATCGCCGAATACATCCACCAGGAAGGCACCCGCCGCGGCAAGCGCGTCCAGGCCCTGGGCGGTGCCAAGAACCACATGATCGTGATGCCCGACGCCGACCTGGACCAGGCCGCCGACGCCCTGATCGGCGCCGGTTTCGGCTCGGCCGGCGAGCGCTGCATGGCCATCTCCATCGCCGTGGCGGTGGGTGAGGTGGGCGATGCCCTGATCGAGAAACTGCTGCCGCGCATCGATGCCCTGCGGGTGCGCAACGGCGTGGAAGCCGATGCCGACATGGGGCCGCTGGTGACCGGGCAGCACAAGGCCAAGGTGGAGGGCTATATCACGAAAGGTGTGGAGGAGGGTGCCAAGCTGCTGGTCGATGGCCGCAACTTCAAGGTGCCCGGCGCCGAAAACGGCTTCTTCGTTGGCGCCACCCTGTTCGATGGCGTGACTCCGGAAATGACCATTTACAAGGAAGAGATCTTCGGTCCGGTACTGGGCATCGTGCGGGTGCCGGATTTCGCCAGCGCGGTGGCGCTGATCAACGCCCACGAATTCGGCAACGGCGTCTCCTGCTTCACCCGCGACGGCGGCATCGCCCGCGCCTTCGCCCGCACCATCAAGGTGGGCATGGTCGGCATCAACGTACCCATCCCGGTGCCCATGGCCTGGCATTCCTTCGGTGGCTGGAAGAGATCGCTGTTCGGCGATCACCACGCCTATGGCGAGGAAGGCCTGCGCTTCTACACCCGCTACAAGAGCGTGATGCAGCGCTGGCCCGACAGCATCGCCAAGGGCGCCGAATTCAGCATGCCTACCGCCAAGTGACCCCAACCTCAACGCCCCTGGAGTACAAGAACAAATGAGTCAGCCGCTGCGTTTTGCCTTCAATCGAATCGTTGCCCCCTCCCTGGACCTTTCGGCGTTCATTCGCTTGACCAAGGCCATGGGCAGTGACGCCATTGAAATCCGTAACGATCTCAATGATGTGGAAATAGATGATGGCACTCCACCAGAGCGGGTTCGTGACCTTTGCCAAGGCGAAAGTATCCGCCTTCTGTCCATCAACGCCCTCTATCCCTTCGACGTCTGGAACGACGAACGCCGCGCCCAGACGCTGAAACTGGCTGCCTATGCCAAGGCCTGTGGCGCCGAGGGGCTGGTGATGTGCCCGCTCAATGACCGTACCGACAGCCGCGACGCCGCTCAGCGTGCCCGTGACCTGCGCACGGCCCTGAGCGAGTTGGCCCCCATTCTGCGCGACCACGGCATCCTCGGCTTCGTCGAACCGTTGGGTTTCGAAGAGTGCTCACTGCGCCTCAAGCGGCAGGCGGTGGAGGCCATCAAGGCAGTTGGCGGACTGGACGTGTTCCGTCTGGTGCACGACACCTTCCACCATCATCTGGCGGGCGAGACCGAGTTCTTCGCCGAGCTGACTGGCCTGGTGCACATCTCCGGCGTTGAAGATGCGGACTTGCCTCTTAATCAGATTCGCGATGTGCACCGGGTACTGGTAGGTGAGGCGGATATTCTCGGCAACGCAGAGCAGATCAAGCACCTCCTCGACGACGGTTACCGCGGCTATCTCTCGTTCGAGCCCTTCGCTGCCAGCGTCCATGCACTCGCTGATCCGCAATCAGCCCTAGCGCAGAGCGTAGCCCTGTTGGAAAAACAGGTGGCTGGCGAAGCTGTCGCTGGGTGACGCGCCTCCCGGGTGGATAACTCCCGGGAGTCTCTAGATCGAAGAGGTGAATCCATGAGCACCCAACGTTTGACCATGGCCCAGGCCCTGGTGAAGTTCCTCGATAACCAGTACCTCAGCGTCGACGGCGTGGAAACCAAGTTCGTCGCCGGCGTCTTCACCATCTTCGGTCACGGCAACGTACTGGGCCTGGGCCAGGCGCTGGAGCAGGATGCCGGTGACCTGGTGGTGCACCAGGGGCGCAACGAGCAGGGCATGGCCCACGCCGCCACCGGTTTCGCCAAGCAGAAGCTGCGTCGGCAGATCTATGCCTGCAGCTCCTCGGTGGGTCCGGGCGCGGCCAACATGCTGACCGCCGCAGCCACCGCTACTGCCAACCGCATTCCGCTGCTGCTGTTGCCCGGTGACGTCTATGCCAGTCGCCAGCCCGATCCGGTGCTGCAGCAGATCGAGCAATTCCACGACCTGTCGATCAGCACCAACGATGCCTTCCGCGCGGTGAGCAAGTACTGGGATCGCATCAACCGGCCCGAGCAGCTGATGAGCGCGGCGATCAACGCCATGCGCGTGCTGACCGATCCGGCCGAGACCGGTGCCGTGACCCTGGCGCTGCCCCAGGATGTCCAGGGCGAGGCCTACGACTATCCCGACTACTTCTTCGCCAAGCGGGTGCACCGTCTGGATCGGCGGCCGCCGGTGGCCGCTGCCATCGAGGAGGCGGTGCAGCTGCTCAAGCGCAAGCGCAAGCCGCTGCTGATCTGCGGCGGTGGGGTGAAGTATTCCGGCGCCGCCGAGGCCCTGCAGCGTTTCGCCGAGCGCTTCGAGATGCCCTTCGCCGAGACCCAGGCCGGCAAGAGCGCCATCGTCTCCAGCCACGAACTCAATGTCGGCGGCATCGGCGAGACCGGCTGCCTGGCCGCCAACCTGCTGGCCAAGGACGCGGATCTGATCATCGGCGTGGGTACGCGCTACACCGATTTCACCACCTCCTCGAAGTGGCTCTACCAGCATCCCGAGGTGGAGTTCCTCAACCTCAACGTGGCCGCCTTCGATGCTGGCAAGCTCGACGGCCTGGCCGTGGTGGCCGATGCCCGCGAAGCCCTCAGCGCCCTGACCGAGGCCCTGGACGCTGTCGGTTATCGCGCCGACTGGGGGGCTCAAGTGGGCGAGGCCCGTGAGCAATACCGGCAGGAAATCGATCGAGTCTACGCCGCACGCTACGACGCGCCCGACTTCGTACCGGAGATCGACGACGACTTGCCGCGAGCGGTGCTGGAGGATTTCGTCCAGCTGACAGGTTCTTCGCTCACCCAGAGTCAGGTGCTCGGCCGTCTCAACGAACGGCTGGACGACGACGCCGTCATCGTCGCCGCCGCCGGCAGCCTGCCCGGTGACCTGCAGCGCGCCTGGCGCAGCAAGGGGGTCAATACCTATCACCTGGAATACGGCTACTCCTGCATGGGCTACGAGATCAACGCCGCCCTGGGCGTGAAGCTGGCTGAACCCGAGCGTGAGGTCTACGCCTTGGTCGGTGACGGCTCCTACCAGATGCTGCACTCGGAACTGGCCACCTCCATCCAGGAGCGCCGCAAGATCAATGTGGTGCTGCTCGACAACATGACCTTCGGCTGCATCAACAACCTGCAGATGGAACACGGCATGGGCAGCTTCGGCACCGAGTTCCGCTTCCGCAATCCGGAGACCGGCAAGCTCGACGGTGACTTCGTGCCGGTGGACTTCGCCATGAGCGCCGCCGCCTACGGCTGCAAGACCTATCGCGTGAAGACGCTGGAAGAGCTCGATGCCGCCCTGGCCGATGCCCGCCAGCAACAGGTCTCTACCCTGATCGACATCAAGGTGCTGCCCAAGACCATGATCCACAAGTACCTGTCCTGGTGGCGCGTCGGCGGCGCCGAGGTTTCCACCAGCGAGAAGATCGCTGCCGTCTCGCAGATGCTCAAGGAGAAGACCGCCCAGGCTCGCCAGTACTGATCGCTTTCGTCCCCGGCTTTCTCGCGTAACAACAATTTCAATCGGAGAACAGAAGTCATGACCTTGAACATCGGTGTTATCGGTACTGGCGCCATCGGCCGCGAACACATCCGTCGTCTCAGCCACAAGCTGCTGGGCAGCCGTGTGGTGGCGGTAACCGACATCAACCTCGAACAGGCCGCCCGGGTTGTCCAGGAGGAAGGCATTACCGCCGAGGTCTATCCGGATGGCCACGCCCTGGTCGGCGCGGCGGACGTCCAGGCGGTAGTGGTCACCTCCTGGGGTCCGACTCATGAAGAATACGTGCTGGCCGCCATCGCCGCCGGCAAACCGGTGTTCTGCGAAAAGCCACTGGCGGTGACCGCGGAAGGTTGCAAGCGCATCGTCGACGCCGAGCAGGCCCATGGCAAGCGTCTGGTCCAGGTGGGCTTCATGCGTCCCTACGACGCTGGTTATCGCCAGCTCAAGGCGGTGATCGATGGCCAGCGGATCGGCGAGCCGTTGATGATCCATGCCGCACACCGCAATCCCAGCGTGGGCGAAGGCTATACCACCGACATGGCCATCACCGATACCCTGATCCACGAGATCAATGTGCTGGCCTGGCTGCTGGACGATCAGTATGTGTCGGCCCAGGTGGTCTTCCCACGCAAGACCTCACAGGCCCTGGCGCACCTCAAGGATCCCCAGGTGGTCCTGCTGGAGACGGCCAAGGGGGTACGTATCGACGTCGAGATCTTCGTCAATTGCCAGTACGGTTACGACATCCAGTGCGAGGTGGTTGGCGAGCATGGCATTGCCCGACTGCCGGAGCCCTCCTCGGTGCAGCTGCGCAGCGACGCCAAGCTGTCCAACGAGATTCTGGTGGACTGGAAGCAGCGCTTCCTGCTGGCCTATGACGTGGAGCTGCAGGCCTTCATCGACGATCTCAAGGCCGGCCAACTGACCGGGCCGTCCTCCTGGGACGGCTACATCGCTGCGGTGACCGGCGATGCCTGCGTCAATGCCCAGCGCAGCGGCACCATCGTGCCCATCACCCTGCCGACTCGGCCAGCCTTCTACGGCTGAGTCCCGACCCCCGCTGGCGCGCTGCCTGCGGGGGTTTTTCTTTGCTGTACGAGGAGAATCGAACCATGCGTATCGGATTGGTCGGCTATGGCCTGGGTGGCCGTTTCTTTCATGCCCCCCTGATCGTCAGTACCGCAGGCGCGCGGCTGGTCGGCGTCGTCACCCGCTCCCCGCAGCGGCGTGCCGAGGTGGCTCAGGATCATCCCGGGGTGGCCTGCCACGATGACCTGGCCAGCCTGGTCGCCGCCGGGATAGATGCCCTGGTGATCTCAGCGCCGGTCGCCGAGCGCAAGGCCCTGGTTCTGGAGGCGATCCAGCACGGCATTCCCGTGGTAAGCGACAAGCCGTTCGCGCTCAATTTTCAGGATGCCCAGGACATGGTGCAGGCGGCCGAGCGTGCCGGCGTAGCTCTGACCGTCTACCAGAATCGTCGTTGGGACTCGGATGTGCTCACCGTCGCTAAATTGCTACGCGAAGGTACTCTGGGCCCGGTGCGGATCTTCGAGTCGCGCATCCAGGTGGATGAGCCGCACAAGGCCAGCGCCACCAGCGGTGGTGGGCTGCTGCGCGATCTTGGCAGTCATCTGGTGGACCAAGCGCTGACGCTGTTCGGGCCGGTCACTCAGGTGTATGCCGAGGTGCTTTTCCATCAGGGCGATCCCGAGCGGGACGATGAATTCTTCATCTCCCTGCAGCACCAGGGCGGCGTGATCTCGCATCTTTCCGGCAGTTGTCTGCAGGGTTGCCCCTGGCGTCTACGGGTAGTGGGCGAGGAGGGCGTCTACACGGTGGAGGGGCTGGATGGACAGACTCAGGCGCTGTTGCAGGGCCTTTCGCCGCGTAGCGAGAAAGGCAACTGGGGGGCTGAAGAGCATCAGCGCTGGGGTTGGCTCAGTCGGGGCGAAGAGCGTGAACGGATACCCAGCGAACGCGGTCGCTGGGACCTTTTCTATGCCAGGTGGCTGGCGACGCTGACCCAAGGCAGTGCCCCGCCGGTCTCCACCCGCGAGGCGCTGGCCTGTCAGGCCGTGCTGGATGCCGCGCGCCAGAGCGCCCTGGATGGGCAGGCAGTGAAGGTAGCGTCCGTCCCTTCGCAGCCTGACGCTCAGGCATTCGAGCAGGCGTCGTGAAGCTCGAAACAAGACCTGGATAGTTGTCTCGCGTAGATTTTGAATTCTATTTTTATCTTGTTATGGAATTAAATTTCCAATAAAGTCAGATGCAGTTGCTGTAACGAGTCACCAGGGTACTGCGCACGTCAGGTGCGTCCCGACAACAATAATGACAGGTGCCGCGACATGAACTCCTCCGCACACTCCACCCATCTTCCGCTCTTCGCCGTTCACCGCCTGCGCATTCGGCGGGATTCACGGCTGCTCGCCTTGCTGGGTCGGCTGTTCTGCCACGAGCGCCAGGGCGTGGTGCTTTGCGCCTCGCCTGGAGCAGCCGTGCTCTTCCGCTCGAGCTGACCTGGGCGGCCTGCGGCCGCCTCCCAATGCCTTATCTCGATAGCCGCGCGCCTGGCTACAGGCGCGTGGGCATCCGATCGCCAGCAAAAAGCCTTACCACCGCAATAAAACAATAACGACTGGAGCTATCTCGATGCGCATGAAAATCCGTTTTGCCACCCTGGCGCTTTCCCTGCTCGTAGCCAGCACGTCCGCCTTGGCCGATCTCAAGGTCGGCGTGAGCATGTCGCAATTCGACGACAATTGGCTGACCTACTTGCGTGAGTCCATGGCCAAGAAAGCCAAGAGCGAGCACGTCCAATTACAGTTCGAGGACGCCCGCGCCGATGTCGTCAAGCAGTTGAACCAGGTGCAGAGCTTCATCAGCCAGAAGGTGGACGCCATCATCGTCAATCCGGTCGACACCGCTGCTACTCGCAACATCACCGAGGCCGCGGTCAAGGCGGGCATCCCGCTGGTCTACGTCAACCGTCGACCGGATGAACTCAAGCTGCCTGAAGGTGTGGTCACCGTAGCCTCCAACGATCTGGAGGCCGGCACCCTGCAGATGCAGTACCTGGCGGAGAAAATGGGCGGCAAGGGCAGTGTCGTCATCATGCTGGGGGATCTGGCCAACAACTCCACGCACAACCGCACCAAGGGCGTGAAAGAGGTCCTGGCCAAGTATCCGGACATCAAGGTGGTGGAAGAGCAGTCCGCGGTCTACCTGCGCGACAAGGCCATGGACCTCATGAGCAACTGGCTGCTGGGCGGCAAGGAATTCAATGCCGTGGCCGCCAACAACGACGAGATGGCGATCGGCGCGGCCATGGCCTTGCAGCAGGCCGGCAAGGCCAAGGGCTCGGTACTCATCGGCGGCGTCGACGGTACCCCGGATGGCCTCTCGGCGATCAAGCGTGGCCTGCTCGCGGTCTCGGTGTTCCAGGATGCCAAGGGCCAGGCCAATGGCGCGGTCGAGGCAGCGATCAAGCTGGCGAAAAAGGAGAAGGTCGAGCAGAACGTCTGGGTGCCTTACCAGCTGATCACCCCTGAGAACGTCGACAGTTTTCAGCAACGTCTGAAAGACTGATAGTCCGCCTCGCTCCAGTCGCTCCAAACCCTTACGCCTTAGCCACCGCCGCGAGCACGAGTCCTGGACCCGTGCTCCGCGAGCGGCTGGGCGGCGTTTGGCTTCCGGGCCGGCAATGGCTCGCTCAAGACAGGCGCCCTGCAGTGCGCCGGTACGTTTCGCCTCATAAATAAAAAATAGAGAGAGCATGATGAACAGAGCTATCACCAGGGTCATGTTGACGGGCTTGTTGGGTGGCACCCTGCCGCTGGCGCACGGCCTGGATTTTTCCGGCTACCTGAGAGGCGGTCTGGGGACGTCCACGGGGTCGCAGTCCCAGCAGTGTTTTCAACTGCCAGGAGCGTCTTCCAAGTTTCGTCTGGGCAACGAATGCGAGCAGTTGGCCGAACTCGCCTTGTCCCACGATCTGCTCAGGCTCGACGACGGCTCGCGTCTTGGGCTCTATGGCATGGTCCAGCTATACAACGCCTATGACCATACGCCGCGCTTCGACGGCGACTTCGGCAGGACCCGTCTGGTCCAGGGCTATGCCTATTGGAACGGTGTACAGGCCCTCAACGGCGGCGCGGTCTGGGTGGGGCGCCGTTACTACAAGCGCAACTCCATCGATATCTCCGACTTCTTCTACTGGAATCAGAGTGCTACCGGTGGCGGCCTGGAAGACATCCCCATTGGGGATCTCAAATACAGCCTGGCCTTCTCCCGCAAGGATAACTTCGACCAGACACGTTACATCAGCCGCTACGATTTCAACGTGGCCGGTTTCCAGACCAACCCCAACGGCCTGCTGGAACTGGGCGCCAGCTACATCGACAAGCCATCGAACATGCAGGACGCGCACAGTGGCTGGTCGGTGACGGCCCAGCACAAGCAGCAGAACTTCCTGAATTGGGGTGGGGTGAATACGCTGGCCCTGCAATACGGCGAGGGGCCCGGGGTAGCGCTGGGTTCCACCGGTGACATTGGCACCCGACGCGACTCAGCCAGCTATCGCCTGGTGGAGTTCTTCGACTGGCAGATCGGTCCGCGCTGGGGTGGTCAGTTGCAATTCGTCTACCAGACCGACAAGCGCGATACGGGTGACCAGCACTGGTTGTCCACCGGCGGCCGGACCGTCTATGGCTTCGCCGAGCAGTGGAAGCTGGCGACCGAGCTTGGCTACGACCAGGTCCAGGCGCCCGGTGGTACCCGCAAGCTGACCAAGCTGACCCTCGCGCCGACCTGGTCGCCGCGCGGGTTGACCTTCAAGAACGCCCATCCCGAGGTTCGCTTCTACGTGACCTATGCCAAGTGGAATCGCGCAGCCCAGGACGCGGCCAACCTGCTGGCGGCGGGATCGGCGCTTTCCGATACCGGCAGCTTCGGTTCCTCGCTGGATGGCGCCAATCTCGGCGTACAACTCGAGCATTCCTGGTAGACCAGGGTACGACCGGTCGATGCCAGCTATTAAAATTCCAAACTCTATTGATATGGAATTTTTTTTCTAATAGATTGCGAGTCATTGACCGCCAAGGCGGGCACGGGTCGCCGTGTACCGCCGCTCCAACAATAAGTAGGTGATGTCGATGTTTCAGAGCCCCGCTGCCCGTCCGTCCATTTTCCGTCGTCTGCTACTCGCCCTGGTCCTGGCCTCGCTGCCAGGTCTATCCCTGGCGGAGCTGCGCATCGGCGTTACCGTCGGCAATCTCGACAATTACATCGCCTACCTGGTCCGCGCCATGCAGGACCGTGCCAAACAGGTAGAGGGCGGCGCCACCTTGCAGGTGGAAGACTCCGCCAGTGATGTGGTCCGTCAACTTGGCCATGTCGAGAACTTCATCGCCCAGAAGGTCGATGTGCTCATCGTCAATCCAGCCGATACCGCGGCTACCCGCAAGATCACCCAGCGTGCCACTGCCGCCGGCATCCCCTTGGTCTACCTCAACAGCCGCCCGGAAGTGGAGAGCTTCCCGGCCGGGGTGGTGTTCGTGGGCACCGACGAGCGCGCCATCGGCCAGCTGCAGATGGAGTATCTGGCCAAGCAGATGGGCGGCAAGGGCCACCTCGCCATCCTTCTCGGCCGCCTGGCCCATGACGACACCCGCAAGCGTACGGCCGGCGTCAAGGACGTACTGACCAAGTACCCGGATATCAAGGTGGTGGAGGAGCAGTCCGGCGACTGGCAGCGCGAGAAGGGGCTGGACCTGATGAGCAACTGGCTGCTGGGCGGACGCGAGATCGATGCCGTGGCAGCCAACAACGACGAGATGGGCATCGGCGCGGCCATGGCCCTGCAGCGCGCCGGTCGCCGGGACATTCCCGTGGGCGGTATCGACGGCACTCCCGATGGCCTCGCCGCTATCGCGCGCAAGCAGCTGGCCGTGACGGTGCTGCGTGATCCGGTGGCCATGGGCAACGGCGCCGTGGACGCTGCCGTCAAGCTGGCCCAGCACCAGGCGCTGCAGGGTGATCTCTGGATCCCGGTGCATCTCGTCACCCCGGACAACTATCAGCAGTTCCAGCGTCAATGACCTAAACCGCCGGCCGGCTCAGCACGGCCGGCGAGGAGATCGTGATCATGCTCAGTCCTGCCACCCCTGCGGCTGTAATTCCGCTATCGGCCACGGCCGCGCCCAGCGAATACCTGCTGGAAATCGTCGATGTCACCAAGGAGTTTCCCGGCGTCAAGGCGCTGTCCCACGTGCAGTTGCGGGTGCGTCCCGGCACCGTGCTGGCGCTAATGGGCGAGAACGGCGCGGGCAAGTCGACGCTGATGAAGATCATCGCCGGCATCTACCAGCCCGATGCCGGCGAAGTGCGGTTGCGCGGCGTGCCGGTGCGCTTCGAGACACCGTTGCAGGCGCTGCAGTCGGGGATCGCCATGATCCACCAGGAACTCAACCTGATGCCCTTCATGACCGTTGCCGAGAACATCTGGCTGGGTCGCGAACCACTCAATGCCCTGCACCTGGTGGACCACGGCAAGATGCGTCACCAGACCCAGGCATTGCTGGACCGGCTGCGCATCGCCCTGGATCCGGAAGACAGCGTGGGCAGCCTGTCCATCGCCGGACGGCAGATGGTGGAGATCGCCAAGGCGGTGTCCTACGACAGCGATGTGCTGATCATGGACGAACCCACCTCGGCCATCACCGAGACCGAAGTGGCGCACCTGTTTTCCATCATCGCCGACCTCAAGGCCCAGGGTAAGGGCATCGTCTACATCACCCACAAGATGGACGAGGTGTTCCAGATCGCCGACGAGGTCGCGGTGTTCCGCGATGGCCAATACATCGGCCTGCAGCGCGCCGACAGCATGAACGGCGACGGACTGATCGCCATGATGGTGGGGCGCGAACTGACCCAGCTGTTCCCGGAGCGGACCGCGCCGCGCGCCGAGGTGCTGCTGTCGGTGCGCGACCTGGCGCTGGATGGGGTGTTCTCCGGCGTCTCCTTCGACCTGCGCGCCGGCGAGGTGCTGGGCATCGCCGGGCTGATGGGCTCGGGGCGCACCAACGTCGCCGAGACGCTGTTCGGCGTGACCCCGGCCACCGCTGGCGAGATCCACATCGACGGCCAGTCGGTGCGTATGAACGATCCCTGTCTCGCCATCCAGAAAGGGCTGGCGCTGCTGACCGAAGACCGTAAGGACACCGGCATCTTTCCCTGCCTGTCGGTGGGGGAAAACATGGAGGTGGCGGTGTTGAAGGGTTTCGCCAGCGGCGGCTTCGTGCAGCAGCAGCGCCTCGACCAGCTCTGCGAGGAGATGCGCCAGCAGCTGCGAGTGAAGACGCCCTCGCTGGACCAGTGCATCGCCAACCTCTCCGGCGGCAACCAGCAGAAGGCGCTGATCGCCCGCTGGCTGATGACCCGCCCGCGCATCCTCATCCTCGACGAGCCCACCCGCGGCATCGACGTCGGCGCCAAGGCCGAGATCTACCGGCTGATCGCCAAGCTGGCCGCAGAGGGCCTGGCGGTGATCATGATTTCTTCCGAACTGCCCGAGGTCCTGGGTATGAGCGATCGGGTGATGGTGATGCACGAAGGCACCGTCACCGGCTTTCTCGATCGCGGCGAAGCCACCCAGGAGCGGGTCATGCACCTGGCCTCGGGTAATCCCGTACTGCACTAGCGCGCGTCATGCGCGGCGGGTGCCTACCCGCCGCCTCCGGCCTACAACGAGGTAGAACAAGATGAGTGCCCTCCTGGACAAGAAAACCGCCGAGCTACCCACCGCGCGCCCGCGGCGCCGCATTCCCACCGAGCTGGGCATCCTGCTGGTGCTGCTGGGCATCGGCCTGGCCTTCGAGGCCTTCGGCTGGGTCCTGCGCGACCAGAGCTTCCTGATGAATTCCCAGCGCCTGGTGCTGATGATCCTGCAGGTCTCGATCATCGGCCTGCTGGCCATCGCCGTGACCCAGGTGATCATCACCACCGGCATCGACCTCTCCTCCGGCTCGGTGCTGGCGCTGTCGGCCATGGTGGCGGCGAGTCTGGCCCAGACCTCGGACTTCGGCCGCGCGGTGTTTCCCTCGCTGACCGACCTGCCGGTCTGGGTGCCGGTCATGGCCGGCCTCGGAGTGGGGCTGCTGGCCGGCGCCATCAACGGCAGCATCATCGCCGTCACCGGTATTCCGCCCTTCATCGCCACCCTCGGCATGATGGTCTCGGCCCGCGGCCTGGCGCGCTACTACACCGAAGGCCAGCCGATCAGCATGCTGTCCGACGACTACACCGCCATCGGCGCCGGGGCCATGCCGGTGATCATCTTCCTGGTGGTGGCGGTGATCTTCCACATCGCCCTGCGCTACACCAAGTACGGCAAGTACACCTATGCGATCGGCGGCAACATGCAGGCCGCGCGCATCTCCGGCATCAACGTCAAGAAGCACCTGATCATCGTCTACAGCATCGCCGGCCTGCTGGCGGGCCTGGCCGGGGTCGTGGCCTCGGCCCGCGCTGCCACTGGCCAGGCGGGCATGGGCATGTCCTACGAACTGGACGCCATCGCCGCGGCGGTGATCGGCGGCACCAGCCTGGCGGGCGGGGTAGGGCGCATCACCGGCACCGTGATCGGCGCCCTGATCCTCGGCACCATGGCCAGCGGCTTCACCTTTCTCGGGGTGGACGCCTACGTCCAGGACATCATCAAGGGCCTGATCATCGTGGTCGCCGTGGTCATCGACCAGTACCGCAACAAGCGCAAGGCCAAGCGCTAGGGCTTGCGCCTTCCCCTGTCCTTGGGAGAGGGCCGGAGGTGAGGGGCGAGCCAGCACCCGATTGCTCTTCCCCCTCTCCCCCTGGGAGAGGGCCGGGGTGAGGGGCGCCCCCACCCCTAAGCCATCCCTTTTACCCGGTCGGCTACTGGCTTGGCCGGCCGGGTCTTTCTACACCCCTGACGGAGAACGACATGCGCGACATCGGCATCGGTCTGATCGGCACCGGCTTCATGGGGCATGCCCACGCCCAGGCCTTCCATCACGCGGCCAGCAGCTTCGCGCTCCCGGTCCGCCCGCGGTTGGTGGCCCTGGCCGATGCCGATCCGGAGCGCGCCGCTCGCTGCGCCGACGCCTGGGGCTTCACCCGCAGTTGCGACTGGGAGCGCCTGATCGCCGATCCCCAGGTCGAGCTGGTGGCCATCACCACCCCCAATCTGCTGCACGCACCCATGGCCCTGGCCGCCCTTGCGGCCGGCAAGGCGGTCTACTGCGAAAAGCCCCTGGCGGTGAGCCTGGAGGAGGCGGCGCAGATGCGCGACGCCGCGCGCCAGGCCGGGGTGGTCAATCGGGTCGGCTACAACTACCTGCAGAATCCCATGCTCAAGCAGGCGCGCGAGCTGATCGAAAGCGGAGAACTGGGCGAGATCGTCAGCTTCAGCGGCGAATTCAGCGAAGACTTCATGGGCGATCCCCAGGGGCCCTTCACCTGGCGCTGCGAAACCCGCCAGGCCGGCGGCGCCCTGGCCGATCTGGGCAGCCATATCCTGTCACTGGCGCGCTTCCTGCTCGGCCCGGTGGCGGCGCTCTGCGCCGATCTGCACACCGCCCATGGCCAGCGGCCCCATCAGGGTGGCCCCCGGGCGGTGGAGATCGACGACCAGGCCCATCTGCTGCTGCGTTTCGCCAATGGCGCCCGCGGCACCCTGACCACTAGTTGGCTCAAGCACGGGCGCAAGAATCGCCTGGCCTTCGAGGTCTGCGGCACCCGCGGCACCCTCAGCTTCGACCAGGAGCGCCTCAACGAACTGCGCCTCTACCAGGTCGGCGACCGTCCGGGCCTGGCCGGTTTCCGTACCCTGCTGGCCGGTCCGCACCTGCCGGACTACGCCGCCTTCTGCCCGGCGCCCGGCCACCAGCTCGGCTACAACGAGCTCAAGACCCTGGAGGTCCGCTCGCTGCTGGAAGCCCTGGGCGGCAACCCCGGGCATACCGGTGTCGACTTCCAGGAGGCCTGGGAAGTGGAGCGCCTGGCCCAGGCCGCGCGGCAATCGGCCCAGGAGGAGCGCTGGGTCAGACTCTAGTCTGGGGTAGGATGCTGGGATCATCCCGCGTGAGGATTGTCCCTTTTCCATGACCACACTCTCCGGCGACGGCCTCACCCCGGTCCGGCGCATGAAGCTCATCGCGCTGCTGCTGCTGTTCCTGGCGGCGGCGCTCTACTGCCTGGCCACCGCCCTGGAGGCCCGCCACCCGGCCTGGGGCTACGCCGCCGCCTTCGCCGAGGCGGCCATGGTCGGGGCCATCGCCGACTGGTTCGCGGTGACCGCGCTGTTCCGTCATCCGCTGGGCCTGCCGATTCCCCATACCGCCATCATCCCGCGCAACAAGGCCGGGGTCGGGCGCAAGCTGTCGGACTTCATCTGCCTGCACTTCCTCGCCACGCCCCAGGTGCTGGCCAAGCTGGAAGAACTGGACGCGGCCGGACGCCTGGCCGGCTGGTTGCGCCAGCCGGACAACGCCGCCGCGGTGGCCAGCCAGGCCACTGGTGTCGCCCGCTACTCCCTGGAAGCCCTGCGCGAGGTGCGGGTGCAGGCCTTCATCCGCCGGGTGGCGGTGGAGCGGCTGCAACGCCTGGACGTGGCGGCGCTGTCCGGCGAATTGCTCGACATGCTGACCGCCGACGACCGTCACCAGGCGGTGCTCGACGAGGTGCTGCAGGAGATCGACCGGCTGTTGCAGGACGAGGACACCCAGGCGCTGATCGCCCGCACCATCGGCGGCGAGTTGCGCACCCTCAAGTACCTGGGGCTGGACGAGCGGGTCGGGCGCTGGTCGGCGATCAAGGTGGTGCAGGCGGTGTCGCGCCTGATCGGCGAGATCGGCCACGACCGCGAACACGAGTTACGCCGTCACTTCGATGGCTATCTGGTCGGCTTCATCGAGCGCCTCAAAGAGGACCCGGCCTTTCGCCTGCGCGGCGAGCAACTACGTGATCGACTGCTTGCGCATCCGGCGCTGGCCGGCTATCTGCAGGAGCTGTGGGACGAACTGGTGAACTGGCTGCAGGCCGATCTCGCCGCTCCGGATTCGCGCATCCGCCGCCGCCTGGGCCGGCTGCTGGCCGAGCTGGGCGAGACCCTGAGTCGCGACGAAGCCATGCGGCGCTGGATCAACGAGCAGCTGATGGCGGTGGCACCGCCCTTCATCGACCGCAACCGCCAGCGCATCGGCGACTACATCGCCGCCCGCGTGGCCGCCTGGGATACCGGCGAACTGGTCCAGCAACTGGAGCAGAGCGTCGGCAAGGACCTGCAGTTCATCCGCATCAACGGCACCCTGGTGGGCGGCCTGGTGGGACTGGTGCTGCATGCCCTAACGCAGTGGTTCGGGCCGGGGTAGGGGCTCGATCGCGGCCATGGGCCGCTCCTACACTAAACCCGAGCCTGTAGGAGCGGCCCATGGCCGCGATAGCCCTGAGCACCCATAGCTAAGCCCTGCTGCTATACCACCCCCTCTCTCTGGGAGAGGACCGGGGTGAGGGCAAACCCGGACGCCAAAACCCCAAGCCCCCTCCACCCATCACCCCACCCGCACCCAACCGGCGCCGCGCGGACTAATCCCCATAGTCCCTGTCCCGAGCGCCCCATGTATCGAATCGGCTTTGCCTGCATGTACCGTCATCCCGAGCGCAGTCTGTCGCTCAAGGCACTGGAGCAGGTCGAGCGGGCCTTCAACACCCGCACCACCACCCTGCGCTGGCTGGGCAGCGTCGAGCGCGCCGCCGCCGAGGCCAAGTTGCTGGACGTGGTCACTCACAACCTGGATGCCCAGCTGAGATTCGTCGAGCACGTCGCCGACCTGCCGGACAATCTGCGCATGCTGCGCCTGAGCAGCGATCTGCTGCCCTTCTACAGCCACGCCGAATTCGCCTACTTCTATCGTTCCCAGGAGTTGCAGGCGCTGCTGGCCGATCGCTTCGGTCGGCTGGGCGAGCTGGCCCGCCGCCGCGATGTGCGGCTGTCGCTGCATCCCGGGCAATTCTGCGTGCTGGGCTCGGATCGCCCCGAGGTGGTGGAGAACAGCCTGAAGGAGTTCGAGTACCACGCCGACATGATCCGGCTGATGGGCTACGGCCAGAAATTCCAGGACTTCAAGTGCAATGTGCACATCGCCGGCCGCCTGGGCGTGCCTGGCATCCGCGCGATCTGGCCGCGACTCTCCACCGAGGCACGCAACTGCATCACCTTCGAGAACGATGAAAAGACCTACGGTGTCGACGACTGCCTGCAGCTGGCCGATCTTGCTCCGGTGGTACTGGACATCCACCACTGCTGGATCCACGAAGAGGCCTACATCGACCCCTGGGAGCCGCGCGTGGAGCGTATCCTCGACAGCTGGCGCGGGGTGCGTCCGGCCATGCACTACTCCCAGCCGCCGGAAGCCCTGATGGAAATGGGCGTCTCGCCCACCGAGCGGATCGACATCAAGTTTTTGCTGCAGCAGATCAGCAAGCGGGTGCTCTATGCCCACAGCGACATGATGTGGAACGACTGGTGCAACCGCTACGCCTGCCAGTTCCTCGACCGCTTCGACATCATGTTCGAGGCCAAGCACAAGAACGTCACGGTGCGGCATTTCTATGACCGCTACCTGGGCGGCGACGGCAGTCTGCCGCCGGCGGATCACGGCATTCTTTCGTAGGTTGGGCTGAGACGGCTCCATCGTCGAAGCCCAACGGGGGTGCTCGACCTTGGCACTGCTGGGCTTCGCTGCGCTCAACCCAACCTACTGTCTCGTCACGTAGGTTGGGTTGGGACGGCTCTATCGTCGAAGGCCAACGGGGGTGTTCGACCTTGGCACTGTTGGGCTTCGCTGCGCTCAACCCAACCTACGAAAACGGCTCTCACTGCAACATGCCGCAACGAGCCTGGCGGGCGACAGGCTGGAAGACCCGCTTAACTCAAGGGTCATCCTTTCGAAACGATCGTCGCGAGGCCCGCCATGCCGACCCGTCGCCATTTCCTGCAGACCACCACCGCCCTGGCCGCCGCCGTGACCGCCGCACCCTGGCTATGGCAGAGCGTCCAGGCCGCCGAGCCGCTGCTGACCCGCAAGATCCCCCGCAGTGGCGAGGCCCTGCCCGTCATCGGTCTCGGTACCTCGGGCAATCTCGATGTCGACTTGAACGACGCCGCTCTGGTGCCGCTGCAGGAGGTGCTCAAGGCGCTGCTCGACGGCGGCGGCACCCTCATCGACACCGCGCCCAGCTATGGCAACTCCGAACGGGTGGCCGGCGAGCTGGTGAAGCGGGCCCAGGCCCGGGAGCGGGTCTTTCTCGCCACCAAGGTATCGGCTACCGGCCGCGAGCGCGGCGCGGCGCAACTGGCCGCCAGCTTCAAGGCCCTGCAGACCGATCGCCTGGACCTGGTCCAGGTGCACAACCTGCAGGACACCGCCAACCAGCTGGCCCTGCTGCGCGAGCAGCAGCAGGCCGGCAAGGTGCGCTATGTGGGCGTCACCCACTACCGCGAAGCGGCGCTGGACGATCTGCTCGCTACCCTGAAAAAGGATAAGGTCGACTTCGTGCAGTTCAACTATTCCGTGGGCGAGCGCGAAGCCGAGCGGCACCTGCTGCCCTATTGCCGCGACCAGGGCATCGCCGTGCTGATCAATAGACCCTTCCAGCGCGGCAATCTGCTCTCCGGCACCCGCGGCAAGCCACTGCCACCGCTGGCCGCCGAACTGGGCGCGACCAGCTGGGCGCAGTTGCTGCTCAAGTTCATCCTCGCTGACCCGACGGTGACCGCGGTGATTCCCGCCACCAGCAACCCGCGCTACATGGTCGACAACCTTCAGGCCGGGCGGGGGAGGCTGCCCGATGCTCGCCAGCGTGAGGCCATCGCCGGGCTGTTCGCCTAGATGAAGGATTGGCTCGGTCGCGTCCTTGACGCCCGCGCCGGTGAGTCGCCCGCGGCCCTGGCGGGCTTCGCGCTGTTTCTCTGCCTGTTCGCCGGCTACTTCATGCTGCGGCCGATCCGCGAGGCCATGGGCATCGCCGGTGGCGTGGAGAATCTGCAGTGGCTGTTCACCGCCACCTTCGTGGTGATGCTGCTCGCCGTGCCGCTGTTCGCCTGGCTCAATTCGCGGGTGGCGCGGATTCGCTTCGTCGACTGGGTCTACGGCTTCTTCGCCCTCAACCTGCTGGCTTTCGCCGCCTGCTTCGCCAGCCTGGGCGACAGCGTCTGGCTGGCGCGTACCTTCTATGTCTGGATCTCGGTCTACAACCTCTTCGTGGTCTCGGTGGCCTGGAGCCTGATGGCCGATGTCTTCGACGGCGCTCAGGCGCGGCGGCTGTTCGCCTTCATCGCCGCTGGGGCCAGTGTGGGCGGGCTGCTCGGCCCGGTATTGGCCGCCGTCCTGGCCCCGCTGATCGGCGAGGCGGGCCTGGCGCTGCTGGCCGCGGCGTTGCTGCTCCTGGCGCTCAGGCTCAAGGCCTATCTGATGGGCTGGCGCGAGACCCGGGGCGCCGGACGCCCGGGGGCGCCACCGACGGAAAGCCCGCGGCGCCCGGTGGCCGGCAATCCCTTCAGCGGCCTGACCCGGGTGCTTGCGTCACCCTATCTGCTGGCGGTGAGCGCCTTCGTCATCCTGCTGGCCACGGTCAGCACCTTTCTCTACTTCGAGCAGGCGCGGCTGGTGGCCGAGCTGTTTCCCGATCGCGCCCGCCAGGTGCAGGTGTTCGGCCTGCTGGATTTCGTGGTCCAGGCCGGCGCCCTGGTCAGCCAGGTGCTGATCACCGGTCGCCTGGCCCAGCGGCTCGGGGTACGGGTGCTGTTGGCCGGGGTGCCGCTGCTGATGTGTATCGGCTTCCTCGGACTGGCGCTGCTGCCCACCTTCGCCATGCTGGCCGGGCTGATGATCGTCAGGCGGATCGGTGAATACGCCTTCATCCGCCCGGGGCGCGAGATGCTCTTCGCGCCGCTGGACGCCGAGACCCAATACAAGGCCAAGAACTTCATCGACACCGTGGTCTATCGCGCCGGTGACGCCGCCAGCGGCTGGGCCAAGAGTCTGCTGGATCTGCTCGGCCACGGCGCCTGGCTGCCGGCCCTGGTGGGTGCCGGTTGCGCGGCGCTCTGGGCCTGCCTGGGTTTCTATCTGGGCCGCCGCGCAGATCAGGCCGCCCAGGCGAACGAAGCGGAGCGGCGCTGAATGCCGGCTGAATCGTTGTAGCCGGAAACAACCCGGGGCTCCGAGGGGCGACCGACGGGGTGCTAAGGTAGGCCCTTCTCCTTGCCTCTGGGCCCTCCATGTTCCGCTCCCGCGCCATGATGTATCTGGTTCTCCTCGCCCTGCATCTGTTCATCGGCCTCAGCGTCATCGGCGATCTCGGGCTGTCGCCCGCTGCGCAGCTGCCGTTCTGGATCTTGCTGCTGCTGTCCTTCGTCCTGGTGCCCCTGGGCTTTCGCTCACGGGACATGAACTCGCGCTTGCTGGCCTGGGCCGCGCTGATCGCCATGGGCGTGTTCTCCAGCCTGGCGGTGTTCAGTCTGCTGCGCGGGCTGGTGGTGGCGCTCGCCAGCCTCGTCGGTCAACCGCTGGACGCCGCCTGGCGTGCCGGCAGTGCCTGGGCGGTGCTGGGTCTGGTGCTGCTGGTGGCCCTGCGCAGCGTCTACAACGCTCGCCGTACCGCCAAGGTCAAGGACGTGGAACTGGCCCTGCCGACGCTGCCTGCCGGCCTGGACGGGCTGCGTATCGTCCAGCTCAGTGACCTGCACATCGGCCCCACCATCAAGGCCGGCTACCTGCAGCGCATCGTCGACCGGGTCAACGGCCTGGATGCCGATCTGGTGGCCATTACCGGCGACCTGGTAGATGGCAGCGTGGCCGAGTTGCAGCACGAATTCCTGCCGCTGCAAGGACTCAAGGCGCGCCTGGGCACCTACGCCATCACCGGCAACCACGAATACTATTCCGGCGCCGAGGCCTGGGTGCGCGCCTGGCGCGAGCAGGGCCTGACCCTGCTGCTCGACGAGCATGTGGTACTGCAGCACCAGGGCACGCCCTTCGTGCTGGCCGGCATCACCGACTACTCGGCGCCGCTCTATGTGCCCAGCCACCGCAGCGACGCCGCGGCCGCCTTCGCCGGTGCCCCGGAAGGACTGTTCCGCCTGCTGCTGGCCCACCAGCCGCGCTCGGCGCCCAAGGCCGAAGCGGCCGGTGCCGATGTGCAGCTCTCCGGCCACACCCACGGCGGCCAGTTCTGGCCCTGGATGCACTTCGTGCGCCTGCAGCAACCCTGGGTGGCCGGCATTCACCGCCTGGGTCGGCTGACCGTCTACATCAGCCGCGGCACCGGCTACTGGGGTCCGCCGCTGCGCTTCGGCGCGCCGAGCGAGATCACCCTGATCAGGTTGCGAAAGGGGTAGCGGCAGGAGAAACGTCAGCAACGGCATTGAGTTCGCCAAGAATCCCGCACCAGAGGCCCTGCGTTCGGCCAAGCCTCAGTGGAAACCATAAAAAGACAGATAGATGGCCTTTTGCCAGTGCTTGTCCCTTCGAGACAGTTCTCTATCCTCGTCCCTACCTTGACCCGGACGCCCCGGCACCCAAGGACAAACTGCAACACGGATAAGGATGTATCGCCATGACGAGGACAGTGGCTTTCTTGCTGGTCCCCGAGGTGCTGATGCTGGATTTCGCCGGGCCGGTGGAGGTGTTTTCCATCGCCAATCGCTATCTGCCCACGGCCGACCACTATCGCATCGTGACCATCGCCGCGGGGCGGCGGCGGACCCTGCGTTGTTCCAATGGCATGACGATACGCACGGAGCTCACCACCCAACAGCCGCCGGGGAGCTATGACCTGCTGCTGGTGCCCGGTGGGCCGGGGGCCTACCTGGAGCCCCATCCGGACGTCGCGGCCTGGCTGCGGCAGGTGCCCGCGCAGTGCACCCGCTACGGAGCGGTCTGCACCGGCACCTTCCTGCTCGGCAGCGCCGGTCTGCTCGACGGCCGACGGGTCACCACCCACTGGAATTATCGCGAGCGACTGGCGCGACGCTTTCCCCGCGCCCAGGTGACCGCCGATGACATCTACCTGAGCGATGGCCCGCTGCTGAGCTCGGCTGGGGTCACCGCCGGTATCGACCTGGCGTTGGCCCTGGTGGCCGAGGACCATGGCAAGGTCATCGCCCGGGAGGTGGCCAAGGTGCTGGTGGTGGTGACCCAGCGGCAGGGCAAGCAGGCGCAGTTCAGCCCGCTGCTCGACGAGCCGGAAGCCACCACCGCCATCAACCGGGTGCAGCACCATGTGCTGGCCAATATCGACCAGGCCTATTCGATCAGCCGGCTCGCCGAGCTGGCGACCATGGGTACCCGCAACTTCGCCCGGGTGTTCAAGCGCGACACCGGCATGACGCCCCTGGAGTTCGTGCTCAGGGCGCGCATCGATCATGCACGCGAATTGCTGGAGACCAGTGAGCTGCCGCTGAAGACGGTGGCCTTTCGTAGCGGCTTCGCCAGCGACCGCTGCATGCGCGCCGCCTTCCAGAGCCATCTGGGGCTGACTCCGGCGCAATACCGTTACCAATTCAGCTGAAATCGACCTCTGATGGCGGTATCACGCCCATCGATGGCAGCTTCTGGCCGTATATCGTCATACGGCTTTCCTGGGTAGCAGCCAGAATGGTCGTACCTATCGGCAAGGAGAGGCGCACACCGTCGAGGGACTGCGGAGTCTGGTGCCCGCAGAACCCGAGGCAAGGTGGCGCGACACGGTCATGCAAGAGCTCAAGTCCCTGGAAGACGCCAGTGCCTTCCGCTTCTGCGGCCTGGTCCTGGATGCACGTCGGCGCCTGCTGCTGGATGGCGAGCGTGTGCTGCCCCTCGGCGGACGGGCCCTGGACATCCTGCGGGTGCTGCTGCAACACCCCGGCGAACTGGTCGGCAAGCAGACCCTGATGGCCCGGGTCTGGCCTGGCGCGGTCGTCGAGGACATCAACCTGCGGGTGCACATCTCGGCCCTGCGCCGGGTACTGCGCCCCTACAGCGATCGGGATCCCATCCTCAGCGCCCGGCATCGCGGCTACGGCTTCGCCCTGGCGGTGGAGCGCCTGAGCGAGGAAGACCTCACGCCGCTGGCCGAGACGCCACTGCCCCTGACGCCCCTGGAGGGGCGCGAGACCAGCCTGGTCGAACTACGCCGCTTGCTCGCGCAACGCCGTCTGGTGTCGGTGGTGGGTACCGGCGGTGTCGGCAAGTCGCTGCTGGTCCAGCATCTGCTGCCTGCGCTGGCGGAAGACGTTGCCGACGGGATACAGAGTCTCGATCTCGCGGCACTGGGCCACATGATGGCGCTGGTGGATCGGCTCGCCAGCGACCTGGGACTCGCCAGTGGCAGTGGTTTGCCGGCGCTGCAGGAAGCCCTGGCCACGCGGCGCCTGCTGCTGGTGCTGGACAATGCCGAGCGGCTGATCGAACCCGCGGCCTGGCTGGTGGAAAACCTGCTGCAAGGCTGTCCGCAGCTCAGGGTGCTGGTCACCAGTCGCGAGGCCTTGCGGGTGGAAGGGGAGGCCGTGTTGCGCCTGGCGCCGCTGCCGGTCGTGAATCCACCCACACGGCGGCTGCGCGAGGCCATGCGCCAGCCGGCCTTTCGGCTGTTCGTCCGGCGTGCCCGGGCGCGCCTGCCGGGGCTGCAGTTGCGGCCAGCCGACGTGCAGCTGGTGGGCGAGATCTGCCGCCGCAGCGAAGGCGTGCCCCTGGCGCTGGAGATCCTGGCCGAGCAGGTGGCGGCACTGGGGCTGGCGGGGGTCTTGGCGCAACTCGATGGCGGCTATTACCTGAGCGTGGCCGGGCGGCGCACGGCGGCGCAACGCCAGCGCAGCCTCCGCGCCATGCTCGACTGGAGTCTGCACAGCCTGAGCGAGTCGGAATTCGCCGTGCTGGCGACCCTGGCCGAGGCCGGGGAGCATTTCAGTCGGCAGGAGGCCCTGCGACTGGCGGCGCAGCGCGGGCTGGAGGAGGCGCTGTTCATCCCCCTCCTGGGACAATTGGTGGACAAGTCGCTGATCCTGGTGGAAGGCAGCGGGGCGACCCTAGGCTACCGCCTGCTGGCCATGTTGCGCCTGCACCTGCGCCAGTTCCGCCAGCAACCGCCGCTCCAGGGCCTGCTGCTGCCAGGCCAGCGGCGGGATCCCCACGGCGCGGGTGAATACCCGGCTCAGATGCGCCTGGTCGAAGAAGCCGCATTCCAGGGCGATCGCCGCCAGGGGTAGCCGGCGCTCGGCGAGCAATTGCCGGGCACGGTCGATGCGCTGCTGGCGCAGCCATTCCAGTGGGGCGAGTCCGGCGCTGAGCTTGAACTGGCGGGTGAAGTGACTGCGCGACAGGCCGCAGACGGAGGCGACCTGGCTGACGCTGATGCCGCGCTCCAGATGCTGCAGCAGGACTTCCTTGGCCAGACGTTCCTGCCAGGCGGCCAAGCCGACCAGTCGGGTATTGGATAGAGCCAGGGTGCTATCGACGGTCATGGACATGGCGCTCTCCCTGTCAAACCAGCCGTGTGGCGCGCTGGCCTGGCTGAGAATGATTCCCTGCAGTTGTCTGACGTGCGAGTTGTCTATCGTTAATTAGCGTTAAGCCGGCAACGGCTTAGGCGCAATACTGTCGCGCCGGGCTTGGCCGACCGTGGCGGCGAGCCAGCAGGTGCCAGCCCAGCAGGGCGAGGCCGAGCAGTCCGGCGAGCAGCAGGGGCGCCGGGCCATAGGCCTGGAGTGCGTCGAGCAGGGCCAGGATGTGCGCCTCGAACAACCGCCCCAGGGCCAGGCCGGAGCCGATCCACAGAGTGGCGCCGCCCAGGTCATAGGCCAGGAAGCGCCGCAGGGGCATGGCGCTGGCGCCCGCGCTCAGGGTGGCCAGGGCCGCGGCGCCGGGGATGAACTTGGCCACCAGCAGCAAGCTGGGCAGGCGGGTGGCGGCCGGGACATGCTGGCCAGGCAGATGGCGCAGCAGCCAGGCGCCATGGCGCCGACCGGCCCAGTACCAGAGCAGATCGGCCACGCCGGTGACCGCCACGCTGGCCAGCAGCGCCAGGAGCAACTCGGCTTCATCGGCCGCGGCGCCCATCACCAGTAAAGACGGATAGGCCGGTACCGGCAGGCCCAGCTGTTCGCCAAAGACGTTCAGCGTCAGCCAGAGGGTGGCGTTACCGGCCACCAGGGAAGTCAGGGCTTGGGTGCTCATGGCGCGTTCTCGGCAAGGGGAGGCCGTGGGAGCGGCCTCCTAGCGCAAACGGGGCCTACGATTTCGCGAGCTAGAGCCAAACAAGGCGAAAAGACCTGAGGAAGCGGAGTTTACGAGTGGTAAATGAGCATTCCGAAGGTCTTTTCAACGCAGTTTGGCCGACGCGCAGCAAATCGTAGTCAGGGCATTTGCGGCAGTTCGTTGGGCCGCAGATCAAACACCAGCACCTCGGCATCGGTCCCGTGGGCCAGCTGCAGCTCGCGCTCGCCGCGCAGCCTTGCGCCGTCACCGGCCTGCAGCAGGACGCCATTCAGCTCCAGGCTGCCGCGGGCGACGTGCACATAGGCATGGCGCTCGGGGGCCAGTTGCAGCGCGGCGCTTTCGCTGCCGTCGAACAGACCGGCGTAGACCCGGGCGTCCTGGCGTACTTCCAGCGAGCCCTCGGCGCCGTCCGGCGAGATGATCAGGGCCAGACGACCACGCTTGGCCTCGGCGCTGAAGTGCTGCTGCTGGTAGCGCGGTTCGGCGCGGCGCACGTTGGGCACGATCCAGATCTGCAGGAAATGCACACTCTCGCGCTCGGAGTGGTTGAACTCGCTGTGGCTGACGCCACTGCCGGCGCTCATCAGCTGGACGTCGCCCGGGCGGATCACCGAACCGGTGCCCAGGCTGTCCTGGTGCTCCAGGGCGCCTTCGAGCACATAGGAGAAGATCTCCATGTCGCGGTGCGGGTGCTCGCCGAAGCCCTGGCCCCCGGTCACGGTGTCGTCGTTGATCACCAGCAGGTCGGAGAAGCCCTGTTCCGCCGGATTGCGGTAGCTGGCGAAGGAAAAGGTGTGGAAGGACTTGAGCCAGCCGTGGTTGGCGGCGCCGCGATCGGAAGCTTTACGAATGGCCAGCATGATGAGGCTCCTTGTCTGAGTGGGGCGCGGTCTGTTCCGACGCCATGGAAGTCATCCTACTGTGGCGCCCTGGTTTGATTAACGAGCTGGAAGGAGAATGGTCGTCCTGTTTTGGTTGACGATACCTTCAGCCAAAGGGCGCCGTGCTGTTTACCGTGATCGTTACTCCAGGCGCGGACGGGCAGGCCAGAGCCGTACCGCCAGGGCCAGCAGGGCTGTCGCCAGCGCCAGGCCGGCGACGCCATTCCAGCCCAGGTGGGCCAGCAGCAGACTGCCCAGCGCCGCGCCGCTGGCCATGCCGATGAACATGCCGGTGAAGAGCACCGCGTTGAGGCGGCTGCGCGCCTCGGGTTCCAGGCCGTAGACCTGGGCCTGGTGGGCGATCAGAGTGGCCTGGACGCCGAGATCGAAGACCACCGTCGCCAGCGCCAGCAGCACCAGACCGGCCACGCTCGGCAGCCAAGGCAGCAGGAGCAGGCTGGCAAAGGCCGTGGCCGCCAGGCCAATGCCCAGGCGCGTCACCCATTCCGAGCCATGGCGATCCGCCAGGCGCCCGGCCCAGGGCGCGGCCAGGGCACCGGCGGCACCGGCCAGGCCGAAGGCGCCGGCGGCGGCGCTGCCCAACTGGAAGGGCCCGGCATGCAGATAGAGGGCGAGGGTCGACCAGAAGGCACTGAAGCCCACGGACAGCAGCCCTTGCGCCAGGGTCGCCCGGCGCAGGGCGGCATGCTGGCGCCAGAGGGCACCCAGGGAGCCGAGCAGGGCCGGATAGCTGAGCCGGGTGGTGGCGGCGAAGGCCGGCAGACCACGCCAGACCGCCACGGCGATGGCGGCGATGCTGAGGGCGGCGAACAGATAGACCGCGCGCCAGCCCAGCCACTCACCCAGCAGGCCGCTCACCACCCGCGACAGCAGGATGCCCAGCAGCAGCCCCGTCATCACCGTGCCGACGATGCGCCCGCGCTCGGCCGGCGGCGCCAGGGTCGCGGCGGCGGGCACCAGGTCCTGGGCCACGGTGGCGGCCAGGCCGGTGACCAGACTGGCCACCAGCAGCCCGTGCAACCCCGGCGCCAGACTGGCGCCGAGCAGCGCCAGCAGCAGCACGGCCAGCTTGGCCAGGATGATGCGGCGGCGATCGAAGCGATCACCCAGGGGCGCGAGCAGCAGCAGCCCCAGGGCATAGCCGAGTTGGGTGAGGGTGGGGATCAGCCCCACGTCGGCAGCGGGCGCGGGCAGGGCACTGGCCAGGGTGCCCAGCAGGGGCTGGCTGTAATAGAGGTTGGCTACGCTGAGGCCGGCGCCGGTGGCCAGCAGGCCGAGCAGGGCCGGGGACAGACTGCCGCTGAGAGGCGAGGTCTGGCTATGCGAGAGTGGAATGTCGGTCATGGCGATTCTCCGGGTGGGAAGACGATGAGCGCATTCTTCGCTAGAGTGGTCGCTGCCTGTAGCCGAACGCGGGGTACAGGGGGTATACGTAGGCCGTATGAACACCACCTTTACCCATGACCGTCTCGACCTGCTGGAAACCTTCGTGCGTATCGTCGAGGCCGGCAGCCTGTCGGCGGCCGCGCGCCAGCTTGGCACCACCCAGCCCACCGTCAGCCGACGTCTGCAAGCGTTGGAGGGGGCGCTGCAGGTGCGCCTGGTACAGCGCTCGACCCACGCCCTGCGCCTGACCGAGGACGGCCAGCGCTGCTATCGCCAGGCCCAGCAACTGCTCGGCGACTGGCAGGCCTTCGCCGCCGCCTTGCACGGTGCCCATGCCGAGCCCGAGGGACGGCTGCGGGTGGTGATGCCCCATGCCTTCGGCCAGGAGCAACTGCTCGATCCGCTGGAGACCTATCTGCGGCGCTATCCCGGCATGCAGGTGGATTGGGTGCTCAGCGACCGGGCGCCCAATTTCGTCGCCGATGGCGTCGACTGCGCCATCCGGGTGGGGGTGGTGGAGGATCCGGATACCGTGGCGGTGCGCCTGGGTGATGTGCAGCGCATCCTGGTGTCGGCGCCGGAGCTGGCGAGCACGCTGCAGGCACCCGAGGAGCTGGCGGCACTGCCCTGGATCGCCATGACGCAGTTCTACCAGACCGAACTGCGCCTGCAGCTGGGCGCAACTGGCGAAAGCCGGCTGATCCCCTTGCGCCCGCGGCTGGCCACCGAGAGTCTCTTCGTCGCCCGTCATGCCGCGGTGCGTGGTCTGGGCTGCGCGGCGCTGTCGCACTGGATGGTACGCGAGGACGTCGCCGCGGGACGCCTGGTGCACCTGCTGCCGGAATGGCAGGCCGCGCCCCTGCCGATCTATCTCATCTATCCCTATGCCCGCGTCTACCCGGCGCGGCTGCGCCTGTTTCTCGAGCTGGTGCGCGAGGCCTGCGCCAGGATGCTGGATGTGACGGCGCCCGCCTGACCTCAAGGATCGGGCGGGCGCATCGACCGAGGGCGATCAGGCGAGGCGGGCCGACCGCACCGGCCGCCAACCATCCAGGCTCAGCGCCCCGGCGCCGAAGGCCGCCACCTGCAACAGGCCGCCGGCGATGGCGATGTTCTTGAGGAAGTGGATCAGTTGGTTCTGATCGGCGAACTGGCTGTGAAACACCAGGGCGGTCACCAGGGTGAAGGCGGCCATGGCCAGGGCCACCGGGCGGGTGCGGTAGCCGATCAGCAGGAGGCTGGCGAGTCCCAGCTCCACCACCAGGGCGCCCAGGTAGGCGAGGTCCGGGAAGGGCAGGCCCATGGCGGCGATGTAGCCCTTGGTGGCGGCGGGGGCGAGCAGTTTGCCCACGCCGCTGAACAGGAAGAGGCTGGCGAGCAGCAGGCGGCCGGTGGTGGCGGTGAGGGCTTGGGTGTTCATCGTTGACTGTCCTTTTCCAGGTCTGGCATCCGGCTTGGATGCGATGGGGCAAGCTTACTGTCCACTCGATTCCCGAATAAGTAGTGATGGCGCGTTAAACAGTCACCCTTAGGTTGACTATTTTCCCGTTGCTGCAACCTGAATCCTTTCAGCTACACGCCACAGCACAGGCGTACAAAAACCAGCACAGACGTCCAAGGCCGTCCGCCGTCGTCCGGGCGAAAGTTCGCTCCATCGACGGCGCGAGGTCTCTCTCGCAGCCGACTCTTTCATCAGGGGGATGGGTCATGGGAAGCGTGAGGCTGGATCTGGGACTCCTGTTCCTGCGCCTGGGCGGCGCCGGGCTGCTCCTGGCGGTGCATGGTCTGCCCAAGGCGCTGCACTTTCGCCAGCAGCTTGGCCTGATCGAAGACCCGCTGCACCTGGGCGCCTGGCCGACGCTGGGCTTCGCCGTCTTCGCCGAGGTGCTCTGTCCGTTGCTGATCGCCCTGGGTTGGGCGACGCGCCTGGCCTGCTTGCCGATCCTCGGGTTGCTGCTGATCGCCCTGCTGGTGGTGCACCCCGAGTGGTCTCTGGAGCAGGGTCAGTTCGGCTGGCTGCTGCTGGTGCTGTTCGGCACCCTGGCGCTCACCGGGCCCGGTCGCTATTCACTGGAAGCCCGGCTGGTCAGGCGTCACGCCGCCCAGGGTGGCTTCGCGAGGGCCCTGTCATGAGCGCCGCACGCGGGCAGGACCTGCATCAGGCGCACAGTCGCATCGTCACCCTGGTGATCCGCCACCAACCCCTGGCCGGCCAGCAGGACGCCTATCAGCGCTGGCTGCAGCGCGCGGTCACCGCTGCCCGTGAAGCCTGTGGCCATCTCGGTGTGGATGTCATCCCGCCGGCCGAGGCAGGCACCGCCTTCACCACCCTGGTGCGTTTCGCCGACGTCGAGCGGTTGCAGGCCTGGCTGGCCTCGCCGGAACGCCAGGCGCTGATCGCCGAGGTGGCACCGCTGCTGCGCGAGGCCGATGCGCCTGAGGTGCATGCCGACGCCGAGTTCTGGTTCAACCCACCGCGCCCCGGCGTGCGCCAGCCACCGGCCTGGAAGCAGGCGGTGCTGACCTACCTGGTCATCGCGCCCCTGGCGATGCTGATCCCGCCACTGTGGCAGCCGCTGTTCACGCGCTATCCGCTGCTGGCCGGGCCGGTGCCGAGCAACCTGCTGATCACCCTGTGCATCGTGCCGCTGGTGGTGTTCCTGATCATGCCGAGGGTGAGCCGCCTGTGCGCGCCCTGGCTCAACGCCCGCTCGGGCGCCTTTTCCACTCCTTCCACCCTTAGAGGCGAACAACCATGAGCACCTTCACCACCCGCGATGGCGTCGAGATCTATTTCAAGGACTGGGGCAGCGGCAAGCCCGTGCTGTTCAGCCACGGCTGGCCGTTGGACGCCGACATGTGGGATTACCAGATGCATCATCTGGCCAGCCACGGCTATCGCGCCATCGCCTTCGACCGCCGCGGCTTCGGGCGCTCCGGCCAGCCGTGGAATGGCTATGACTACGACACCTTCGCCGACGACATCAAGGAGCTGATCGAGCACCTGGATCTGCGCGACGTCACCCTGGTGGGCTTCTCCATGGGCGGTGGCGACGTCAGCCGCTACCTGGCGCGCCACGGCTCGGCGCGGGTCGCCAAGCTGGCGCTGCTCGGCGCCGTCACCCCGCTGTTCGGGCAGAAGCCGGACTTCCCCCAGGGCGTCGACCAGGGCGTCTTCGACGGCATCCGCGGCGGTCTGCTGAAGGACCGCGCCCAGTTCCTCGCCGACTTCGCGCCAGTGTTCTATGGCACCAACCAGGGCCAGACGGTCTCCGCGGGCGTCTTCACCCAGACCCTCAACATCGCCCTGCTGGCTTCGCTGAAAGGCACCCTGGATTGCGTCACCGCCTTCTCCGAGACCGACTTCCGTCCGGACATGGCCAAGATCGACGTGCCGACCCTGGTGATCCACGGCGACGCCGACCAGGTGGTGCCCTTCGCGACCACCGGCAAGCTGGCGGCCGAGCTGATCCGTGGCGCCGAGCTCAAGGTGTACGCCGGCGCCCCCCACGGCTTCGCGGTGACCCACGCCGCGCAGTTGAACCAGGACCTGCTGGCCTTCGTCGCCCGCTGACCACCCGCCCGGTCAGCAGCAGACGCTGCCCGGGTCGCGAGTACGGTTATGAGCCAAGAACCCCTGGACCCTCAACGCCGCCGCGCCCTCCTGTTGGGCGCCGCCGGCGCGCTCTGGTCCGTCCTGCCCCTGGCCGGACGCGCCGACACTGCCTCTGGAGGCACCATGCAACACGCCGATCTGATCCTGCACAACGGCAAGCTCCACACCGTCGATCCCGAGCGCCCCGCGGCGACTGCGGTCGCCATCAAGGACGGCGTCTTTCTTGCCGTGGGTAGCGATAGCGACGTCATGGCCCATCGCGGCCCGGGCACCCAGGTGGTCGACCTGCGCGGTCGCCGCGCCATCCCGGGCCTCAACGACTCCCACCTGCACCTGATCCGCGGTGGCCTGAACTACAACCTGGAACTGCGCTGGGAGGGCGTGCCCTCGCTGGCCGATGCCCTGCGCATGCTCAAGGACCAGGCCGAGCGTACCCCTGCGCCCCAGTGGGTGCGGGTAGTGGGCGGCTGGAACGAATTCCAGTTCGCCGAGCGCCGGCTGCCGACCCTGGAGGAGCTCAACCAGGCCGCGCCGGACACCCCGGTGTTCATCCTGCACCTTTATGACCGGGCCCTGCTCAACCGCGCCGCCCTGCGTGTCGTGGGCTACACCAAGGACACGCCCAATCCGCCAGGCGGCGAGATCCAGCGCGACGCCCGGGGCGAGCCCACCGGCATGCTCATCGCCCGGCCCAACGCCATGATCCTCTACGCCACCCTGGCCAAGGGGCCCAAGCTGCCGCTGGAATACCAAGTCAACTCCACGCGCCAGTTCATGCGTGAACTCAATCGCCTGGGCCTGACCAGCGCCATCGACGCCGGCGGCGGCTTCCAGAACTACCCGGACGACTACCAGGTCATCCAGGAGCTGGCCGATGCCGACCAGCTCACCGTACGCATCGCCTACAACCTCTTCACCCAGCGGCCCAAGGAAGAGCTGGCCGACTTCAAGAACTGGACCAGCAGCGTCACCCTGCACCAGGGCACCGACTTCCTCCGCCACAACGGCGCCGGCGAGATGCTGGCCTTCTCGGCGGCCGACTTCGAGGACTTCCTCGAACCGCGGCCGGACCTGCCGTCCAGCATGGAGGCCGATCTGGAGCCGGTGGTGCGTCACTTGGTGGAACAGCGCTGGCCGTTCCGCCTGCACGCCACCTACGACGAATCCATCTCGCGCATGCTCGACGTCTTCGAGCGGGTCAATCGCGACGTGCCCTTCAACGGGCTGCCCTGGTTCTTCGACCACGCCGAGACCATCAGTCCGCGCAACATCGAGCGGGTCAAGGCCCTCGGCGGCGGCATCGCCATCCAGGACCGCATGGCCTTCCAGGGCGAATACTTCGTCGACCGCTATGGTGCCAAGGCCGCCGAGCAGACCCCGCCGATCCAGCGGATGCTCGCCGAAGGCGTACCGGTAGGGGCGGGGACCGACGCCACCCGCGTCTCCAGCTACAACCCCTGGACCTCACTGTACTGGATGGTCAGCGGCCGCACCGTCGGCGGCCTGGCGCTCTATCAGGAGGGCCTGCCGCGGGCCACCGCCCTGCAGCTGTTCACCCAGGGCAGTGCCTGGTTCTCCTCGGAACAGGGCAAGAAGGGCCAGTTGCGGGTGGGCCAGCTGGCCGACGTGGCAGTGCTCTCGGCGGACTTCTTCACCGTCGAGGAGGAGGCCATCAAGCACCTGGAGTCGGTGCTGACCGTGGTCGGCGGCCGCATCGTCCATGGCGCCGAGGAATTCGATCGCCTCGGCCCGGCGCCCTTGCCGGTCACACCGGACTGGTCGCCGGTGGTCAAGGTACCTGGCCACTGGAAGCCCGGCGCGCCCCTGCAGGCCGCCGTGCACCAGTGCGCCGGCGCCTGTTCCGTGCATGGCCACGGCCATGAGCGGGCGCGCCAGAGCCAGGTGCCGGTCAGCGACTTCAGTGGCTTCTGGGGCGCCTTCGGCTGCTCCTGCTTCAGCTTCTGAGGACCGCCACCATGACCGCCGCCGCCTTGAACCCCAACGCCGCCTCGCCCTGGCAGCCCCTGCGTCAGCGCACCTTCCGCTGGCTGTGGCTGGCCAGCATCGCGTCCAACATCGGTACCTGGATGCACGAGGTGGGCGCCGGCTGGCTGATGACCTCGCTGTCGGCCAGTCCCCTGGCGGTGGCCCTGGTCCAGGTGGCGGGGGCGTTGCCGATGTTCCTGCTGGCGCTGCCAGCCGGCGCCCTGGCCGACATCGTCGACCGCCGCCGCTACCTGCTCGGCGTACAGCTATGGATGGCCACGGTGGCCCTGGCTCTGGCCGGGCTGACCCTGGCCGGCTGGATGACCGTACCGCTGCTCCTGGGGCTGACCCTGGCCATGGGCGTGGGCACGGCGCTGATGCTGCCGGCCTGGTCGGCGCTGACGCCCGAACTGGTGGACAAGAGCGAGCTGCCGGCGGCCATCGCCCTGTCCAGCCTGGGTATGAACGTGGCCCGTGCCCTGGGGCCGGCCCTGGCCGGGGTGCTGGTCAGCCTGGCCGGTCCCTGGCTGACCTTCGCCCTTAACGCCGTTTCCTTCCTTGCCGTCATCGTCGCGCTCCTGACCTGGCGGCGCCAACCTGCAGCCGCCGTGCTGCCCGCGGAGCGCCTCTTGGGCGCCGTCCGGGTCGGTTTCCGCTATGCCCGCAGCTCGCTCCAGCTGCAGGTGGTGCTGGCCCGGACCGCCGCGTTTTTCCTCGGCGCCAGCGCCGGTATGGCCCTGCTGCCGCTACTGGTACGCCAAACCCTGCAGGGCACCGCCCTGGATTTCGGCATCCTGCTCGGGTGCGTCGGCCTGGGTGCCATCGCCGGCGCCATGCTCCTGCCGCGGCTGCGCGAGCGGCTGTCCAGCGACCTGCTGGTGGCGGGTGCCAGTGCGCTCTATGCCCTGGTCCTGCTCGGCCTGGCCTGGATTCGTGACTTCGCCTGGCTGCTGCCGGTGATGCTGGCCAGCGGCCTGGCCTGGATCGCCGTGCTCTCCAGTCTGCAGGTGGCGGCCCAGACCGCCGTGCCCGGCTGGGTGCGCGCCCGTGCCCTGGCCGTCTACATCCTGGTGTTCTTTGGCACCACCGCCCTGGGCGGCTTCCTCTGGGGCGCCCTGGCCAGCCACTTCTCCCTGAGCGTGGCCCTGAGCGCGGCGGCCGGGGTGCTGCTGGCCGGCATCGGGCTGACCTGGCGCCTGCGCCTGCCGGTCACCCCGGCGGCCGATATCGCCCCCGCACTGCACTGGCCGACACCGATCCTCGACGACTCCCTGGATCGCGAGCGCGGCCCGGTGATGGTCACCCTGGAATACGACATCGCTCCCGAACACGGTCCGGCCTTTCGCCAGGCCATGCAGGCGGTTGGTGCCATGCGCCGACGCAACGGCGCCTTCTCCTGGGCCCTGCTGCAGGACAGCGCCGAGCCACGCCGCTGGCAGGAATTCTTCTGCGACGAATCCTGGCTGGAACACCTGCGCCACCACCACCGCGTCACCCAGGGCGAACAGCGCCTGGAAGCGGCGGCGCGCCAGTACCAGACCCCCGGCGTACCCATCGCCATTCGCCATCTCCTGGGCGGCGCCTGATGCCGCCCTTCACCCGCAACCCCCAAACCACTCCCTGAGGACTCCACCATGAGCAAGCCCTACAACCGTCTCGACAAGAACGATGCCGTCGTCCTGCTGATCGACCACCAGGCCGGTCTGATCTCGCTGGTCCAGGATTTCACCCCCAGCGACTTCAAGAACAACGTCCTGGCCCTGGCCAACAGCGCCAAGTTCTTTGGCCTGCCCACCATCCTCACCACCAGCTTCGAGCAGGGCCCCAACGGCCCGCTGGTGCCCGAGCTGGTCGAGCTGTTCCCCGAGGCGCCGTACATCGCCCGGCCCGGCCAGATCAACGCCTGGGACAACGAAGACTTCGTCGCCGCCATCAAGGCCACCGGCCGCAAGCAGCTGATCATCGCCGGCGTGGTGACCGACGTCTGCGTGACCTTCCCGGCCCTGGCGGCCATCGCCGAAGGCTTCGACGTCTTCGTGGTGACCGATGCCTCCGGCACCTTCGACAAGACCGTGCAACAGGCCGCCTGGGCGCGCATGAGCGCCGCTGGTGTGCAGCTGATGAACTGGTTCAGCGTCGCCTGCGAACTGCACCGCGACTGGCGCAACGACATCGAGGGCCTGGGTGCCCTGCTGTCCAACCACATCCCCAACTACCGCAACCTGATGACCAGCTACGCCAAGCTGTCCGCCAAGTAAGGGGAACGATGGTCCGGCGCCTCCCTCGGCGCCGGACCATCCCTGCCAGACCTTCGCGGAGGGACGCCGTGAACCGCAACGACCTGCGCCGCATCGACCTGCACCTCTTGGTGGTGTTCGAAAGCCTGATGCACGAGCGCAATCTCACCCGCACCGCGGAAAAACTCTTTCTCGGCCAGCCGGCCATCAGCGCCGCCCTGGTGCGCTTGCGGCAATTCTTCGACGATCCGCTGCTGGTGCGCAGTGGCCGCACCATGGAACCCACGCCGCGCGCCCTGGCCATCCTCGCACGCCTGCAACCGGCCCTGGACGGTCTGTCCAATGCCCTCAGCGAGGTCGACGACTTCGATCCCGGTGCCAGCCGTGCGGTCTTTCGCCTGGGCATGTCCGACGATGTCGAATGCGGTCTGCTGCCGCCGCTGCTGGCCCATCTGCGCGAGGTGGCGCCGCACTGCGTGCTGGTGGTGCGCAACGCCAACTTCCTGCTCTTGCCCGGCCTGCTGGCCAGTGGCGAGGTCTCCCTGGGTATCAGCTACACCACCCAGCTGCCGGCCAACGCCAAGTGCCGCACCCTGAGGCACATCCGCGCCCTGGTGGTTCGCGCCGACGCCGCTCCCGCTCCCCTGACCCTGGACGACTATTGCGCGCGGCCCCATGTGCTGGTGTCCATGTCCGGCGATCTTTGCGGCAACATCGACGACGACCTGGCGCGCCTCGGGCGTAGCCGCAAGGTGGCCCTGGGCGTGCCCCACTTCAACGGTCTCGGCGCCTTGCTGGCCGGCAGCGACCTGCTCGCCACGGTGCCCGACTACGCCGCCCAAGCCCTGGCCGCCAGTGGCAGTCTGCGCATCGAGGAGCCGCCGTTTCCCATCGTCCCGGCCAAGCTGTCGCTGGTCTGGCGCGCGGCCCAGGACCAGGATCCCGGCGAGCGCTGGTTGCGCGGCGAGATCGTCAGATTCATGGGCGAGACGTCCTAGCGAACTGGGCTATCAGCCCCGTCGATAAGCGCTATCCGCCGGTACGATTTATTGGCGAGGGGGTTGGCTTTCTAGGATGGCTGCATGTCTTCCGGAGCCACGCCCATGAACCTCGCCACCTTCCGCAACGCCCTTCGCCTGCTGGCCTGCGCCGGCTTCCTCGCCCTGCTGGGCGGCTGCGCCAACTCCCACAACGCCTACCTCAAGGATGGCAGCACGGCCTACCTGGTGCAGTGCAACGGAGTCTTCGGCCGCTGGTCCGGCTGCGCCGGCGAAGCCGCGGAGCGCTGCAGCATCAGCAGCACCGGTAGCTACCGGGTACTCGCCCGCAATCATCTGGACGGCGCCAGCGAAGCCCAGGCCGAGGCCAGCGTCGCCGGCCAGTCCTATCCGGTGCGCAACCTGCTGGTGCAGTGTCAGGGCGAACAACTGGCCTGGCGAGTGGGCAACTTCGTGCGCCGGCTACCGGTGAGCGAGGGCTAAGGGTAGCTCAGCGGGCTGCCGCGTTTTCCAGGCTGTGGCGCTGCAGTCAGACCGTAGGTTGGGTTGAGACGGCTCCAGCGTCGAAGCCCAACAGGGATGCTCAGCCTTGGGCAATGTTGGGCTTCGCTGCGCTCAACCCCACCTGCGCGGGCTATTAGCCGTAGCCGCATCGGCGGACCACCATGCGCGCGGACGGCGGTCAGACCGTAGGTTGGGTTGAGACGGCTCCATCGTCGAAGCCCAACAGGGATGCTCAGCCTTGGGCAATGTTGGGCGTCGCTGCGCTCAACCCAACCTACGAGGGCGTCGTGGGCGCAACCGCAGCGGCGAAGGCTACTCCGCCATGGCCTCTCCCAGCACCTTGAGGAATTCCCGCGTCGCCGGTGTCGGCAGCGGCGACCAGATGGCATGGACGTTACGCTGGGGCGCATCGCTGACCGGCACCCGGGCGAGGCCGGCAAAGGTACCGGCGATACTGTCAGGCACCAGACCGATCGCCAGCCCGCGCCGGACGAAGCGTTCCAGCAACTGCATGTTGCCCGTCTCGAAACGCACCCGGTGGGGCAGACCCAGGGCGGCGAAGGCCTCGTCGGTCTGCCGCCGCGCCCCGCTGCCGGCGGGCAGGTCGACCAGCGGCAGATCCACCAGTTCGTGCAGCGACAGCCTTTCCCGCCCCGCCAGGGCGTGCGCGGCGGGCAGCACCGCCACCAGTTCCTCGCTGAGCAGCAGGCGGCTAGCCACCGCCTCCAGGGCCACCTGGCGCGACAGGCCGATCAGGGCGAAATCCAGTTGTCGCTCGCGCACCGCCGCCAGCAGCGTCTCGCTCTTGTCCTGGCGCAGCCGGATGTCCACCTGGGGATGGCGGGCATGGAAGGCGGCCAGTAGCTCGACGATGTCCAGCCGCGGCACCGAGGAGATCAGGCCCACTGTCAGGCTGCCGCGAATGGCACCGACCGCCGCAGCCACGTCCTGCCGCGCTCTTTCCACCGCGGCCAGCGCCTGCCGCGCCTGGACCAGCAGCGCTTCGCCGGCGGGGGTGAGGCGCACCTGCCGCGGCAGGCGTTCGAACAGGGTAGCGCCCAGTTCGGCTTCCAGGCGGGCGATCTGGTGACTGAGCGCCGACTGCACCACATGACAACGCTCGGCGGCGCGGGTGAAGTGGCGCTCCTCGGCCAGGGCGACGGCGAATTCCAGCTGCTTGAGGTTCATGGCGCTATCTTGAAATGAGATCGAAACCATCTTAACGATTCATTTAACCGATGGCTGCCGTTGTCTGATACTGACCAGCCTTTCCCATGCCGGACCTCGCGGATGTCGAACCCCACACCTCCTCTCAGCCGCTGGCTGACCCTGCTCATGGCCGTCGCCACCGGTATCGCGGTGGCCAGCAACTACTACAACCAGCCGTTGCTGCACACCATCGCCCAGCGCTTCGACCTCAGCTACACCCAGGCCGGCAGCATCGTCACCACCGCCCAGCTCAGCTACGCCGCCGGGCTCCTGCTGCTGGTGCCCCTGGGCGATCTGCTGGAGCGCCGCCGGCTGATCGTCACCATGAGCGTGATCGCCGCCGCCGGCCTGGCCCTGAGTGCCACCGCCACCAGCCTGACCTGGCTGCTAGTGGGCACCGCCATGACCGGGCTCTTCTCGGTGGTGGCCCAGGTGCTGGTGCCCTTCGCCGCGACCCTGGCCGCGCCGGAGCAGCGGGGCAGGGCGGTGGGCACCGTCATGAGCGGACTTATCCTCGGTATCCTGCTGGCCCGCACCGTGGCCGGGGCGCTGTCGTCCCTGGGCGACTGGCGTACCGTCTATGCCGTGGCGGCCGGTCTGATGCTGGCCACCGCCCTGGCCCTGCGCCTGGCGCTGCCGCGCTATCAGCAGTCGGCGGGCCTGAGCTACCCACGGCTGCTGGGCTCGGTGTTCGTGCTCTTGCGCGACGAACCCCTGCACCGGCTGCGCACCCTGCTGGGCTGTCTGGGCTTCGCCGTCTTCGCGGTGTTCTGGACGCCCCTGGCCTTTCTGCTCGCCGCCGAACCCTATGGCTTCAGCGATGGCACCATCGGCCTGTTCGGTCTCGCCGGGGCAGTGGGGGCGCTGGCCGCCAACCTGGCCGGGCGCATGGCCGACCAGGGCAAGGGTGGTCTCGCCACCAGCATCGGCCTGGCCTCCCTGACACTCGCCTGGCTGCCCCTGGCCTTTGCCCAGCAGTCGCTGGCGGCGCTGCTGGTCGGCATCCTGGTGCTGGATCTCGCCGTGCAGCTCAGCCACGTCAGCAACCAGAACGTGGTCTACCGCCTGCGCCCGGAGGCCCGCAGCCGCCTCAACGCCGGCTACATGACCGGCTACTTCCTCGGCGGCTCCCTGGGTTCGCTGCTGTCGGCGCGGCTGTACGAGCACTTCGGCTGGACCGGCGTCAGTCTGGCCGGCTGCCTGCTGGCGGCCACGGCGCTGGCCGTCTGGTGCCTGTTCCTGCTGCGCCAGCGTCAGGCGCGGGCCTGAGCGCCATCATCAGCGCGGTCGATGATCGCTATCCCGCGGGACGATTTCTAGGCGCGGGGTGGGCTGGCGACAATGAGTCCACACCCACCCGACACAGGTACTCGCCATGAAAGCCCTCACCGCTCTCTTCGCCGCCACTCTGCTCACCACCGCCATCGCCCAATCCGCCCAGGCCGAGGAAAGCGCCCTGCGCCCCTTGGGTTCACTGATCGAAAAGCACCAGCAGCAGGATCGCACCCTGGCCGAGAACGGCACTGATCGCAGCCTGCAGCCGTCGATCCAGCGCCAGCAGCAGCGTCTCGACCCGCGTCGTGCCCTGGCTGAAAACGGCGCCGAGCGCAGTCTGCAGCCGGCGATCCAGCGTCAGCAGCAGCGTCTGGATGGCCAACGCCTGGCTGCCGACGGCGCCGAGCGAACCCTCCAGCAGTGGCCCCAGCGTCAACCGACCCGCGGCGCCGTGGCGTGAGTCGGCCCGACCGTCAGGCGGTCGCGCAGATAGTCCGAGAACAGTTGGACGATGCGTGCCGACTGACGATGCTGGGGATAGACCGCATAGACCGCCGCGCTGGGCAGGGCGAAGTCTTCCAGCACCTGTACCAGCGCCCCTGAGGCCAGCGCCGCGCCGATGATGAAGGTCGGCAGCACCGCGATGCCCTGACCGGCAATGGCCGCATCCCGCACCACCTCACCGTTGTTGGCCCGGAGCTGACCCTGCATGGGCAGCACCAGCGGCTTGCCTCCGCGCTGAAAGCGCCATTCCACCTGGCGACCATGGCCATAGAGCAGACAGCTGTGCTCGGCCAGATCCTCCGGCTGCAGCAGCGGCGGCGCCTTCTGCAGATAATCCGGACTGGCACAGGTCACCAGCTGCATCTCGGTCAGCCGCTTGGCGATCAGGCTGGAATCGGCCAGGGTGCCGATGCGGATCGACATGTCGTAGCCCTCGGCGAGCAGATCCACCGCCCGGTCATTGAGATCCAGCTCCAGGCGGATCTGCGGATAGGCCGAGAGAAAATCCGGCAGCAGGGGACTCAGGTGCAGGGTGCCGAAGGTCATGGGCGCACTCACGCGCAGCACCCCCTGGGGCACCGTCCGCCGGCTGGAGAGCAATTCCTCGGTGTCGTTGACGTCCTCGAGGATCTTCACCGCCCGCTCATAGAGCAGCATCCCCAGTTCGGTCGCCTGCAGGCGTCGCGTGGTGCGATTGAGCAGCCGCACCCCCAGACTTTCCTCCAATGCCATGGTCCGCCGGCTGACGAACTGCTTGGAGAGCCCCAGCTTGTCGGCGGCGGCGGTGAAGCTGCCCTCGTTCAGGGTGGTGACGAACAGGCGTAGGTCATCGAAATTCATGGCGGCATCCAGGCAGCGAGAAGGTTGACTAAGAATTGATATCCTGGAGTAGGAAATACTCGGGGCATGATCGCTTAACTAGAATGGCGGCTTGGCCATCAAAGGCTAGATCCCCTCAACCTCAATGCCGTGTTCTGCCAACCAGACCTTGCGTTGCGCATAGTCCGGCATGGCGCGTTCCAGACGCAGCCAAAACTCCGGGGTGTGGTGCGGCTCGTGCAGGTGCACCATCTCATGCACCACCACGTACTCGGCAATGTGCTTGGGCAGCAAGATGGTCTTCCAGTGAAAATACAACTGCGCGCCCTTACCACAGGACCCCCAGCGATAGCCCAGGTCCTGCACCCGCACTCCTCCCGGGGCTAGTTCCATGCGGGCTTGGTAAAGCTTCACGCGCGAGGTCAGCCAATTGCGCGCATGGTTGCTGTACCAGCGGACAAAATGTTCCCGAGCGTTTGGCAGCTCGCTACGCAACAAGCAGAAGCGGCCGGCTGAGAGTTTGAGCGGCACCTCTTGCTCCTCTACTAGCTTGAGACGATAACTTCGCCCCAGATACAGGAAACCCTCGCCATTGACATACTCCTTGGTAGGGATAGCGCGCTGCAGGCGATCCTTTTCGGCTAGACGCGAGTAAATCCAGAAGCTTTTTTCCGCTACGAATTGGCGCAGCCTTTGTTCCTCCACTTCGGGTGGTGCGGAAAGAATCAGGGTGCCATCTCGCTCGACGGTGATCTGCATCGTCTTGCGGCGTGCACTACGATGCAGCCTCAAGTGCAGGTCGTTAACGGTGAGGGATTGATGGCTCATAACTGCACCAGCCGCTCATGGCTGGCCCTGGCCTGATCCAGCAGGCGGTCAGCCAATACCCCCGCCGTATCAGTATTCACCAAGGGCGGACGCAGCCGCATCAGGTGGTCGAATAACTGTCCGGCCAGCTCCTCCTGTGCCGCTCGCTTGCGCGGGCTCCAGATGTCACGGTGGCTTTGCAGTTCGTCCACCAATAGATCGACCAGATCTACCGTGACATCCTTCAGTCGGAGCAGTGCTGCAGGCTCCGGAGTGGCGTCGGCGCACACCACATCCAGCAGCGTGCGCAGGAAGGGCGCATAGTGCTCGGGCACATCCAGGGAGCTGTTGTCATCGCTCATTTGGCCGCTACGCAACTCGTCGATGAGCTTCTGCAGTTGTGCAACAAGTTGATCCCACTGGTCACCAAACGCCTTGAGCAGTTCGTTCAGGCGCTCGGATAGCTTGCGATACCGCACCGGATCCTCATCTACATGCTTGCGCACATGTGAGCGGATGGCGTGCTCCATCTCCGAAGCCTTGGCGCGGTCGTTGACACTACGCGATAGCTGCTTTTCGAAGTCCGCGTCGGTGAGCTGGATCGGCGGAATCTTCGGGTCGATGCCCAGCGAGATCACGTGATCGTCGATCAGCTTGCGCACCTTGGCGCCAACATCCTTGCCCAGTTGCGGTAGGTCTTTGTAGCGCCCGCGCGCCCGGGCATGGATATAGGCCAGGCGCTTGGCATCCTTGACGAAGGGCAGGCCCTCTGGGCGCGGCAAGACGGTATCCAGTGTATCGAGAAAGGCTTTTAGCTTGACCGCGAACTCAGCGCGTACCTTTTCCGATTCAAGTGCCGTAAGACAGGCTTCCACATCGTCCAGCGACTCGATCCCCTGACGGCGCAACACATCCACCACCCGCAGGTGTCGGTCACGGAGCACCGGCACCTCGTCCTTGATGCTGCTCAGCGCACCCTCGATATCCTCGTCGGCATAGGCAGCCAGGGCTTCGCGTAGATGGTTGGCGACTCCGTAGTAGTCGACCACGATGCCACAACGCTTGCCGAAGCCGGTGCGGTTGACCCGCGCGATGGCCTGCAGCAGTTCGGCTTCCCTGATCGGCCGGTCGAGGTACATCACCCCCTCGATGGGGGCATCAAAGCCGGTCAATAGCATCGACTTGACGATCAAGAAGGCGAGCGGATCGGACTTGCCCACCTGCTCATGCTTCAGGGGCTTCTTGAATCTTTGGATCAGGTGTTCGTGCTTACTGCCATCCGTCCAGCTTTTCCACTCGGCTGGGTCGTTATTGGATCCGGAAATAATGGCCGCGAACTCCAGACCGCGTAGCGTGTCGCGATAACGCCACGCCTGTATTTGCGCCTGCAGCTTGGGCGGGCGTTGGCACAGGGCTTCATCGTCCAGGGCCTTCTCATCAGCAGGCAAGGCGTCGGCTTCAGCGAGCAGTTCATTGCGGGCAGTATCTAGCGCATGGAAATAGCGGACGGCTGCAAGCCGGCTGTAGGCCACCACCTGCGCCTTGTAGCCATTGGGTAGGATATGGGTGACATAGTGACGGAGGATGTCACGAGCCTTGTCCGCGATCAGTGCTGGAGCATCGAGGATATGGCCCTTGGTGGCGTACTTCCGCTTGATCAGTTCCAGCTCGTCCTGGCTGTGATCACGGAACAAATCCTCGAATAGCCCGTCCAGGCTAGCCCCGTCTTTCACGGCGCCCCGTGCGGTGCGCCCTTCATAAAGCACCGGCACGGTCGCGCCATCTGCCTCGGCTTCCTTGATGGTGTACTTGTCGATAAAGGCGCCGAAAATCTCATGGGTACGCTTCTTGTCACCCATGATGATCGGCGTACCGGTAAAGCCGATACGCACGCAGTTGGGCAGACCTGCCAGCAGGTTGGCGTGCAGGTCGCCGGCCTGGGTGCGGTGCGCCTCATCGATCAGCACCAGAATGCTCTCGTCGGGGTTCAGCACCTCAAACGGTTTGCCTACCTGGTAGGGCGCACGCTTTTCCGCGGCTTTGGCAAGGGCAGGGGGTTCTGAAGCGCTACTGGTCGAGCCATCCTCATCCTGCTCGGGGTTGCGATATTTCTGGATGGTGGCGAACACCAGGCCGGGCCCCCGGCGGCGTGCCAAGGCTTTAACGCCCTCGATAGTAGAGGCCACCTCGGGCAGCTCGCCACTCAAGGTAGCGGTGGCCGCGAGTTGGTTCTGCAGGTCCTTGCGGTCGGTGACCACGATGATCTTGAAGCGGCGCAACTGCGTATCCGTGCGCATCTTGCGCACCAGGAATACCATGGTCAGGCTCTTACCCGAACCCTGGGTATGCCAGACGATGCCGCCGCGCTGGTCGCTCTCGCCATGCTCCAAGCGCGTCTGTCCGCGTTTCATACGGGGCACCGTACGATTCACGGCGCGATACTGCTGGTAGCGGCAGACCGTCTTGATGGTCTGCCCGCCCACTGGCATGAACAGCATGAAATGCCGAACCAGATCGAGCAGGTGATCAGGCGTCAGCATGCCCGCCACCAAGCGCTCCTGCTCGGACAGTTTGGCTTTGCCCAACCGCTCGGCCACCACCTGTTCACTGCCGTTGCCGTCGGGACCAACTACCGTTTTCCACTGGAAAAAATGCGCGAAGCCGGCGCCAATGCAGCCCACCCGTGCTTCGTCGTAGCTGCTGGCGATCAATAGCTGCACGCTGGCGAACAACGCCTCGTTGCCCTCGTTCTCCTCGACCTCGAAGGCCGCCTTGCGTTGATTGCTGTAGCGGCGCAGTTGATCGACAGACTCGGCCAGCGGTTCGTGAGTGGATGGGCTCTTGCATTCCACCACCACCAAGGGGATGCCGTTCACCAACAGCACCAGATCCGGGACGATGAATTGCCTGCCGCTGTTGTAGCCTGGCGGGCAATCAACCCGGTATTGATTGATCACGCTGAAGTGATTGTTGGCCGGAGTGTCCCAGTCGATGTACTGGATGGTTTGGCCGCGCCCACCCTCCCAGCCAGGAAGCCCGTCAACGGTAATGCCCTTGAGCAGCAACTCGGTGACCTTCTGGTTGGCTTCCATCAGCTTGCCGCTGCCCACGCGGGTAATGGCCGCGACTGCCTCGGCAATGCGCTGATCGTCCAGCCACGGCTGGCCGTCGCGCAGGTTGATGGCGCGCAAGCGCTCGACCAGTGCGGCACGCTGAATGACTTCACTGAAACTGCTGCGGCCGGTCGTGGCCGGGTTGTCGAGGCTGCCCTCGGTGTGCTGCCAGTTCAGCCCCTGCAACTGCGCCACAAAGGGTTTTTCGACGTCTTCCAGTTCCCAGCCCACAGGGTTTCTCCTTTAATCCAGTTCAGGCGTGTATGGGCTCATACAGGCTTATTCCGGCTCATTCCGGCTCATTTCAGGGGGCGATGGTGTAGGACGCCCCTCGATTCTTACCGCTCTGGACAATGGCGCCTTTATCTTTCAGCTTTTTCAGAAGCTTGGCCGCCTGGTCTGTCGATATCCGACATAACTCCATGACCTCGGCACGTTTGATTTGCCCATGCTGCTGCACATAGTTGAGCACCATCTGCTCATGCTGAATCGGTGCGAAGCCTGCCTGGCGGGTATAGGCGGCTTTGTCCCCCGCGGCCTGGTACAGGCTGGCCGACAGGGTGTAACTGCGCCCGCGGGTGGCGCCGTGGGCTTCCACCAGGCCGGCTTCGGTCAGAGCTTCCAGGGTGCGTTTGGCGCTGGCGGTGTCGCGCTGAATCTGCACAGCCAGTTCATCGGCGGTGACGCGTTTGCTCGCGCGCAAGGCGGCCAGGGCGATCAGGCTGTCGATGGGCAGCTCGGCATTGGTGGCGCGCTCGTGCTCCACCACCAGGCGGCGGAAATCCAGGTCAGCCTCGGCGGTGGGCAGGCGCAGTACCACGCTCTGGGCGGTGGTATAGCTGTAGTCCGGGGCCGGGCGACCGAACTTGAGCATGCCGCGAAAGATCTTGTCCACGCCACGACCGGAGCGTTCGACCACGCCGATGCGCTTCATGGCGTCGGCCAGTGCTGGGTTGCGTGGGCGGGGTTCGGTTACTAGAAGATTGGCCAGAGTCACACCATCGACTAGGCCTCCGGGATTGCTGACCACCAGAGCCTCGTCTTCGAGGCGCACATGTACCGCCCCCCGGCCATGGTAATCCCTGTGTACCAGGGCATTGGCCACCGCTTCGCGAAAGGCGCCGAGGTCCACCTTGGGCACCGGCACGCGGAACAGGCCGACCTGCAGCTCTTCTTCTGGGTTATAGGGGCGGAAATTGGTTTCCAGCCAGTCCAGCGCCTTGAGTAGCGGAAAGCGGCGGAACTCGTTGAAGCGCACTGCTTGCTGGGCCAGCACCTGGAAGGCGAACTCGTGGGTGGGCACCAGTTGCCGCAGTGAGGTCTCCCGACCGATCAGCAGCAAGCCAGTAAGGGTTGGTACGCGTGAGCCGTCGGCTTGGCGCGCGGTGAGCAGAAGCGCACCGTCGAGGGCTTCATCGTCCAACTCCAGCAGCACACGGTCGCCACCATACTGCTGCACGGCCTGGCGCAGGCGTTCGCGTTCCAGCGGATCGAGGTCTGCCAGAGTGGCGCCGGCCACCGGCTGGGCGGACACATCGAGCAGACCGAAGCTACTGGCGCGGCTACTACGCTCATGGGGCAGCATGGCCACGCATTCGGGCGTGCCGTCGTGCTTCAAACGGCGGCGCAAGTACACGCCACTGGTGGTGGCTACCTCGCCCGCGAACTTGGGCACCAGGATGCGCGCCACCGTCACACCAGCTAGATCAACCGCCTCTGCTTGGACGCTTAGAGACGGCGAGGTACGCGCCGCGACCATGCCAGCCAGCCCCTCCAGGAGGCGATGCTCGGCATGTAGGCCACTAGGCGTCCCGTCGTCCTCCACGCCCAGCCACAATTCGCCACCCTCGGCATTGGCCAGGCACATCAGCGCCTCGATCAGGTCTCGGTCGGGGAGTTTGCTGCGGTCGCTCTTGAACTCGACGGTAAGGGATTCCAGGGGCGGCAGGCGCTGGGGCATATCAGGCTCCCGTAGGAGTTGCGGCTTGTTGTATGGATTCCAGCAGTGGGGTGACGCAGACGCGGCCGGTGAGTAGGTCGTCCATTAGGCCGAATTTTTTCTGGCACAGCTTGTTCACAGCGATCTGTTCCGCCTCCAGCTGTGCCTGAATGGCGTCATAACGTGCCGCAATGGCATCTTGCTCGATCCTGCCTGGCACTGCCAGCAAGAGTGGGCGCAGGTCTTGGAGGTTGATGTTTTTCTGTGCGCTCTGAGGAGCACGAGTATCCAAGGTTCTCTTTGCCCGACGAATCGACAGTTCAACAAAGCGGATGTTGTATTCTGGCGCAACCACAGCCCCTACAATACTGTCTGGAAAAAACATTGGGCACGCCAGAATTGCGGTGTCTGCAATGTTGGCTGCGATCGTAATGGCGATAGTGCCAGCCGGGAACTCTTGGCTTACGGAAATGCCCCGCTTACTTAGCGTTTGGGAGTAGCTATATATGTAGCCTCCCTGAGCTAGTGCGACATCTCCAGTTTGGATGAATGGGTATTCTCCACCAAAGAAAGCAGGGTCATTCCTCGGTCTATGCGTGAATTTCCCACGCGAAATTTCTGCCAGTTTTCCAAGTTCTCGCAATTCCCATTCCCTCGGAATCCACCCCAACGGCGATTCTCTGTAGAGCTGCGGCGCTTCGCTCTGTAGCGGGCGCAGTTGGCCGTTGGTGTCGATGCCACGGGTCAGCAGGTCGTGCAGCAGGCCCTGCTTGACGGCCTTGAGCTTGTCGATCAGCGCTTCGGTTTCGCGGATGGCGGTGTCGAGAGTGTCGAGGACTTGGGCGATGGCGTGCTGCTCTGCAAGCGAAGGCACGGGAAGCATGCTCGCTGTAACAGGAGTCCGGCTTAGCTCAAGCTGGTTGGTCGAACCCGCGTAGCAAAACCGCTCAAGGTGCCTCTGTCCCCAAGAAGTACGCAGTAGAGCATTGAGCCATCTTCCATCGGCGCCTTCAGGCTTTGGCCGAAGTACGGTGACATGCCCATCAACAATAAAAGCCCCGTCATGATCGAATACAACTGATCGGCCAATTGTTCCGGTGCCAGTGGAATTCAGCAGCACATCGCCAGACTCCGGGCGCAGAACATTGCGGATCGCTCGTTCTGCATGCGGGCGCGCAAACTCCGGAGCGAAGCGTGATGTTGTGACACAGCGCTGACCGATGGCCAAAACGCTGCTGCTTTCCACATAAACCGGAGCTGTACCTCGGGAAATCAGGCTGCACAGCTCATCGAGAGTCTTCTTTGGCCATCCTGCTTTATCAGGTATCGCAACGTCCAAGGACTGGAGTTTCTCAGACATAACCCAACCCCTTCAGGAACCCCTGCAACTCCTTTGTCGCCGCATCACGCTTCTGCTCGATCTCGTTCAGCGTCACCCGATACTTGTCCCACCAGTTCTCGAATGCGGCGACTATCTGCTTACGCTGGGCGGCGATATAGCGCTCGACGATGGCCTGCATATCGTCATGCAGAATGGTCAGCAACAGCTCGGCGGCCTGCGCCTCGTCCAGGCCGTCGACGGCCTGGTTCAGATGGCTGGCGAAGTTTTCCTGCTGGGTCTTGAGCTGCTTCTTCACCTTGGCCAACTCGGCCTTCCAGGCCTTGAGCTGGGCTTCGTCGATGGGATTTTCCTCATCATCAGCATCCGCCTGGCTGTCAGCTTCATCGGAATCTTCCCCCCTGGTTGGGGCGGCAGCCTTGAGCTGGCTCTCCAATTCGGCCTTTTTCGCTTCCAGCTCGGCCAGCCCGGTGACGAAGTCACTGAGCAGGAATTTCACCAGCTTGTGTTCCAGCGGGCTTTGCTTGCTGGCCTTGTCTTCCAGGGCGGTGATGATGCTGGTGCGCCAGGCGTCGATCACGCCCCGGCTGCCACGGGCCATCAAGCCGAGAAAGTCGTATTTGCTCTGGTACCAGAAGCCGGCCACGATGCCCCGCACCTGGAAGGGGTCGAGCAGGCCGATGCCTTCCAGGGTCTGGCTAAAACTGTTTAGTAGCTCGCCGCGCAACTCGACCAGGGCGGCGCTGTTATCCAGCTTGCCCGCCAGGGCGGTGATGCGTGGGCTGTGCAGGTGCCACCAGGTCTCGAAGGTATCGCGCAGGGTGGCTTCTTTGGCTAACAGGCCGGCGTTGCCTTCGATAGCCGGCTTGAGGTCGGCGCCGCGGCTCAGCTCATGGCGAAAGTCGAAATACTGCGCGTCGCGCGCGATGAACAGGTCATGCGGGTCGAGGCCATGGGCGGCGAACAGCGGCGCTTTCGCTTCGACTTCAGCCTTGGGCACGCCGCCTAGCAGGTGGGCACGCACATCATGGGGCTCGGGCGGTGGGGCATTGTCCACATAGCGGCGGATGTTCAGGTTGTAGTCATTGGCGCGCAGCGTGGCGATATCCACCACATCGCTGAGACCGTCGATGCGGCGGAATTCGTCGAAGGCGTTGCTGATCTTCTCGATATGTTCGGGCAGCAGATGGTTCTGCGCGCGGCCCTCGAAGTATTCGCGGTCGGCGTTGATGAATAGCACCTTGCCCTGGCGCGCGGATGGCTTGCTACTGATGCGATTAGCACCATCCTGCTTTTGTTGGCGCAGGATGAGAATGCAGGCCGGGATGCCTGTGCCATAGAACAGATTGGCCGGCAGGCCGATCACCGCTTCGAGCAGATCGTTCTCGATGATGCTGGCGCGAATGCCGCGTTCCTCACCACCCCTGAACAATACGCCGTGAGGCAATACAGTGGCGATCATGCCCTCGTCGCGGGTGACGCCGAGCATGTGTTGGAGGAACATTAGATCGGCCTTTTTCGAGCCCAGCGGCACCTCGCCGAAGGGAAAACGTATCTCGCGGAAGGTTGGGTTCCAGGCCAGGCTGCCATCCGGGTTCTTTTCGGTGTGACCCCAGTTGATAGAGAACGGCGGGTTAGTGAGGATGCGGTCGAAGCGGCGCAGTTCGCCACCTTCGATATGCCTGGGATCGGCCAGAGTGTCTTCGTTCTCCAGCCAAGCGTTGCTGATGCCGTGCAGCAACATATTCATCTGTGCGATGGACCAAACGGTACCGTTGAACTCCTGACCGAACAGATTGGCCTTGCGACCGTCCTCGCCGTGCTCTTCGATATATTCCTTGGCCGCAATCAACATGCCACCTGAACCGCAGCAGGGGTCATAGATATCGTGTTCGAGGGTTGGCTTGAGCAGATTCACCATCAACCGTACCACCGAACGCGGCGTATAAAATTCTCCGCCTTTCTTGCCAGCTGAATCGGCAAATTCCGCAATCAGGTACTCGTAAGCGGCCCCCAAGAGGTCGGGAAATTCGAAGTCGCTATTACGCAGCCGTACCTCACCGAAATGGGTAATGAGTTGGCGCAGCTTCTGATCGGGAATCTTGCTCTGACCGACCTTGCGAGTGAAGTCGATATGATCGAGCACCCCGTTTAAGGAGGTGTTGTTATCTTCGATACCACCCAGCGCCTTATTTAGCAGGCTGCCAACGTTGATGTGCGCTTCGTTACGCAGATACCAGAACCGCGAATGCGTGGGCACCCAGAAATTGCCGTGGAGCTTGTACCAACGTGGGTTTTCCGCTGTAGCGCAGGCCTCGGATTTGCTCTTGCCAGCATTCATCTCAGCGGCAACGACCTGCTCATAGCGTTCCTCGAAAACGTCGGAGCAACGCTTCAAGAACAGCATGCCGAAGATGTATTCCTTGAACTCCGAGGCGTCCATCTTACCGCGCAGAATATCGGCGGCCTTGAACAGGTGACGTTCCAATTGTTGCAGCGTAAGGGGCATTGCTGAGTCTCTTGTGGGCACCCTTGGGCAGGCGCCAGTCGTGATGACATAAAGGTCAGTGATTGTATCTCAAGCAGAGGGCTGGACTGCCTCCAGGCTCCCGTTAGGTCACTGCAAAGGGCGGCGCTAGCGACAGTCGGGAGCTGGTTCGTCGACCGATGTGCCACTGGTTCAGCGGCATCCAGGTAACCGACCTGCTGACGGCACAGTCATGATCGAGCTGATGAGCGGCATCGCCTCGGCTGGCAATCCACCCATGGCTAATGCATCCGTCAGAAAAGAAAAACCCTCTCAGGCTGCATGCCTGAGAGGGTTTGTTCAGTAAGATCCGGGTAGTGGATCAGACGTTGAAGCGGAAGTGCATGACATCACCGTCCTTGACGATGTAGTCCTTGCCTTCCAGGCGCCACTTGCCGGCTTCCTTGGCGCCGTTCTCGCCCTTGAAGGCGATGAAGTCGTCATAGGCCACCACTTCGGCGCGGATGAAGCCCTTCTCGAAATCGGTGTGGATGGCCGCGGCCGACTGGGGCGCGGTGGCGCCGACGCGGACGGTCCAGGCGCGGACTTCCTTCACCCCGGCGGTGAAGTAGGTCTGCAGGTTGAGTAGTTCGTAGCCGGCGCGGATCACCCGGTTCAGGCCCGGCTCTTCCATGCCCATGGACTCGAGGAACATCTGCTTTTCCTCGTCGTCGTCCAGTTCGGCGATTTCCGCCTCGATCTTGTTGCACACCGGCACCACCACGGCGCCTTCTTCCTCGGCGATGGCGCGGACCACGTCCAGGTGCGGGTTGTTCTCGAAGCCGTCTTCGGCGACGTTGGCGATGTACATCACCGGCTTGCTGGTCAGCAGGTGGAAGCTGCGCACCAGGCGCTTCTGCTCCTCGTCCAGCCCCTTCATCAGGCTACGAGCAGGCTTGCCGGCCTCGAAGTGGGGAATCAGCTGTTCCAACAAGGCCTTTTGCGCCAGGGCTTCCTTGTCGCCGCCCTTGGCGTTGCGGGTGACGCGCTGCAGCTGCTTCTCGCAGCTGTCGAGGTCGGCGAAGATCAGCTCCAGGTCGATCACCTCGATGTCCCGCTTGGGATCCACCGAGTTCGACACGTGGATGACGTTCTCGTCTTCGAAGCAGCGCACCACATGGGCGATGGCATCGGTCTCGCGAATGTTGGCGAGAAACTTGTTGCCCAGGCCTTCACCCTTGGAGGCACCCGCCACCAGGCCGGCGATATCGACGAACTCCATGGTGGTGGGGATCACCCGCTCGGGCTTGACGATCTCCGCCAGGGCGTTCAGCCGCGCATCGGGCATGGGCACGATGCCGCTGTTGGGCTCGATGGTGCAGAAGGGGAAGTTTTCCGCCGCGATACCGGATTGGGTCAGGGCATTGAACAGGGTGGACTTGCCGACGTTGGGCAGGCCGACGATGCCGCAATTGAATCCCATGGTGTGTGTCCTCGCGGAAGAAAAGGAAGAGGGTAGGGTAGGTCAGGCTTTGCGGCTGTGCAGGCGTTGCATGGCCCGGGTCAGGTCGCCGGAGAGCAGCTCCGGTACCACTTCCAGGGCGGCGTCGATGCTGGTGTCGAGCAGCTCCTGCTCGCTGCGCGGGGCGCGACCCAGCACGAAGTTGGAGACCAGGCTGGCATGCCCCGGATGGCCGATGCCCAGACGTAGACGCTGGAAACCGTTCTGATTGCCGAGCTGGGCGATGATGTCGCGCAGTCCGTTGTGCCCCCCATGGCCGCCGCCGGTCTTGAGGCGGGCGGTGCCGGGTGGCAGGTCGAGTTCGTCATGGGCCACCAAAATGGCCGCCGGCGGGATGCGAAAAAAGCCGGCGAGTGCCGCCACGGCCTGGCCGCTGCGGTTCATATAGGTGGTGGGGATGAGTAGACGAACCTCGTTGCCCGCGTGGCGAAAGCGCCCCACGAGGCCATGATACTTGCGCTCGACAGCCAGGCTCGCACCTTGGGCAGCTGCCAGTCGCTCAACGAAAAGGGCCCCTGCATTATGCCGGGTCTGGTCGTATTCGGGGCCTGGATTACCCAGGCCGACGATCAGTTGAACGGCAGTCATGTCAGGAGCCCTTCTCTTCCAGGCGTGCGCGAACTTACTCGGCAGTGCCTTCTTCGGCAGCGCCGTCTGCAGCTTCTTCACGGATGCGCGGCAGGTGGATGCTGGCAACCGGCAGATCGCTGCCGTGGGCCAGGGACACCAGCTCGACGCCAGCCGGGACGTTCAGGTCGCTCAGGTGCACGATCTGGTCCAGCTCGACCTTGGCCATGTCGACTTCGATGAATTCCGGCAGGTCTTTCGGCAGGCAGGAGACTTCGACTTCGTTGATGGTGTGCAGGATCTCGCCACCCTGTTGCTTCACGCCCACGGAGGTTTCCTGGTTCATGAAGTGCAGGGGCACGTGAGCGGTCAGCTTCTGACCGGCGATGACGCGCAGGAAGTCGGCGTGCATGACGTAGCCCTTGGAGGGATGACGCTGCAGGGCCTTGACCAGCACGCTTTCGTTGCTGCCATCAACCTTCAGGGTGATGACGCTGGCGAAGGCGGCTTCGCTTTCCAGCATCTTGGCCAGGTCTTTGCCGACCAGGGTGATGGACGTCGGAGCCTTGTCGCCACCGTAGATCACGGCGGGAACGTTACCGGCATTACGACGCAGGCGGCGGCTCGCACCTTTCCCCAGGTCGGAACGCACTTCGGCATTCAGAGTGAAATCAGACATTGTGAATCTCCAGGATAAGGAATCGGCAGACCGGGACTTGCGACCAGTTCCACGGCCCTACCGACTAAAAAGCCCCGGTAGACCGTCACGGCCTTCCGGGGCGCTTCCAGAGCGGCTGTTCCTTAACGGAACATCGCGCTGATGGATTCTTCGTTACTGATCCGGCGTACCGCCTCGGCCACCACCGGCGCGATGTCCAGTTGGCGGATACGGCTGCAGGCCTGAGCCGCGGCGGACAGCGGAATGGTGTTGGTCACCACCAGCTCGTCCAGCACGGAGTTGTCGATGTTCTCTATGGCGCGACCCGACAGCACCGGGTGGGTGCAGTAGGCCAGGACCTTGGCGGCGCCGTGTTCCTTCAGCGCCTTGGCCGCATGGCACAGGGTGCCGGCGGTATCGACCATGTCGTCGACCAGCACGCAGGTGCGGTCCTGGATGTCACCGATGATGTGCATCACTTCCGACTGGTTGGCCTTGGGCCGGCGCTTGTCGATGATCGCCAGGTCCACACCCAGGCTCTTGGCCACGGCACGCGCACGCACCACGCCGCCGATGTCCGGGGAGACGATCATCAGATTTTCGAAACGCTGGTCTTCGATGTCATCCACCAGGGCGGGGGAGCCGTAGATGTTGTCCACGGGAATATCGAAGAAGCCTTGGATCTGGTCGGCGTGCAGGTCGACGGTGAGCACGCGATTGATGCCCACCACGGTCAGCATGTCGGCCACGACCTTGGCGCTGATGGCGACCCGCGCGGAACGCGGACGGCGATCCTGGCGCGCATAGCCGAAATAGGGGATGACTGCGGTGATACGAGTCGCCGAGGAGCGGCGGAAGGCATCGGCCATCACCACCAGTTCCATCAGGTTGTCGTTGGTCGGCTCGCAGGTAGGCTGGATGATGAAGACATCCTTGCCCCGTACGTTCTCGTTGATTTCGACGCTGATCTCGCCATCGGAGAATTTTCCGACGGAGACGTCACCGAGAGGGATGTGCAGCTGGCGCACGATGCGCCGTGCCAGATCGGGGTTGGCGTTCCCCGTGAAGACCATCATCTTGGACACGCTGCAGTTCCTGCGGCTTGAGGTGGGTCTTGGAAGGAAAATGGCAGGGGCGGCTGGATTCGAACCAACGCATGGCAGGATCAAAACCTGCTGCCTTACCGCTTGGCGACGCCCCTGTATCTTGCAGAGTACTAGCTGTACTCATTCTCTGGTCAGGCTTGCCAGCGCCCGGTGCAACATGGAAGTGTTGCTGCCTTTGGCTACGAAGCCTGGAAGTGATGCTGGTAGCTGGCTAGCTACTGTATCAGCTTCGGTCTTATTTGGAAAGCTTCCAAATATGCAACCTCCAGTGCCGGTTAATCTAGCTGAAACAAATTTGTTTAGCAAGATCAAAGCGTTACGAATTTCTGGGTAACGCCTTTCGACCGTACTCTGGCAGTCGTTTCGACCTGACCACTTGAGAACGGCGCAAACTTTAATGGCGGGAGTGTCCCGTGTCAACAGCGGATCTGAAAAAATTTCTGCTGTACTTACAGAGACTTGCGGCACCGCCACGAGATACCAGGGTTCCGGCGGCGCGACGGGGGTGAGCTTTTCCCCCACGCCCTCGGCAAAGGCGGCCTGGCCGCGGACGAATACCGGCACGTCAGCGCCCAGGCGCAGCCCCAGTGCCGCCAGGTCGTCGAGGCTGGCGCCCAGGCCCCAGAGATGATTCAGACCGAGCAGGGTGGTGGCGGCATCCGAGCTGCCGCCACCGATGCCGCCACCCATGGGCAGGCGCTTGGTCAGCCAGAGGTCAGCGCCCTGGCGGGTACCGCTTGCTTCCTGCAGCAGGCGAGCGGCGCGCAGGATGAGATTCTGTTCGGGGGCGACGCCCGGCAGGCCATCGTGCAGGTGTAGTTCGCCGTCATCGCGCCCGGCGAAGCCCAGGTCATCGCCCCAGTCGAGAAACTGAAACAGCGTCTGCAGTTCGTGATAGCCGTCCGGGCGGCGACCAAGGATGTGCAGGAACAGATTGAGCTTGGCCGGCGCCGGCAGGGTGAAGGCGGGCGCCGGGGTCATTTGCCCAGCTCGCGCGGCTGCCAGGTCTTCACCACCAGGATGACTTCCAGGTCCTTGCCGGTGAGCTTGAGGCGCTCGGGCAGGGTGTAGCCGTTCTGCTCGGTGTAGCGGGTGTATTCGACGGTCCAGCCGTCCTGCACCAGGCGCGCCAGGTGGCTGTCGGCGTCCAGGGTCAGCTGGCTGCGACTGTCCGGCGCCGGCAGGCCGCGCACCCACCAGAGCAGGTGCGAGACCGGCAGGCGCCAGCCGAGTTGCTGTTCCAACAAGGCTTCCGGGGAATCGGCCTGATAGCTGCCCTGGCCGGAGACGTCGAGGGTGACGGCGCCCGGACGCCCGGTGAGGCGAGTGGCGCCGCGGCCCAGGGGGCCGGCCAGGCGGATATCGTAGTAGTCCTGGCGCTGCAGCCAGAACAGGGTGCCGCTGCCGGAATCGCGCGGGGCGCGGATGCCGACCTTGCCGTCGATCTGCCAGCCGTCGAGGGCAGCGATACGTTTTTTATGCGCCTGCCATTGGGCGGCGTTGCCCTGGCCTTCCACGGCCTCCTGGCGAGAGGTGCTGGCGCAACCGGCCAGCAGGGCGAGCAGCAACAGGGTGAAGAGGGTACGGACGCGGATCATCGGAGGGTTTCGCTTCCAGTCAGGCGTTTGAGGGTACTGCGCAGGATGGCGTCATCGGCGTCGGCGTCGAGGCCCACGCGCCAGACCTTGCGCGCTTCGCTGCGCTTGCCCTGGGCCCAGAGCACCTCGCCCAGGTGGGCCGCCACTTCGGCATCGGGGAAGCGTTCGTAGGCCTGGCGCAGATATCGTTCGGCGTCGGCCAGCTGGCCCTGGCGATAGCGGATCCAGCCCATGCTGTCGAGGATGGCCGGATCGTCCGGGCTCAACTGGTGGGCCTTGTCGATCAGCTGGCGCGCCTCGGCCAGCCGCGGCGTGCGATCGGCCAGGGTGTAGCCGAGGGCGTTGAGCGCCATGGCGTTGTCGGGGTCGTGGGCGATGATGTAGCGCAGATCGCTTTCCAGCTGCCCGAGGTCGCCGCGCTTTTCCGCCAGCATGGAGCGGACATAGAGCAGGTTGAGGTCGTTGGGATACTGCTGCAGGGCCTGCTGCACGGTCTGGTCGGCGAGGGCGGTCTGGTCGGCACTGGCCAGGCCTTCGACTTCCAGCAGATAGAGCGGCACGGCGTATTCGCTCTGGCGCTTGCGCGCCTCGGCCAGGCGTTGACGGGCCTCGGCGATGCGGCCGCTGCCGAGCAGGATTTCCGCCTGACGCTGTTGGGCGGCCAGGTAGTCGGTGCCCGGGCCGACCTGGGCGTATTCGGCCAGCGCCTGTTCGGGCTGGTCGAGTTCTTCGTAGCTGCGGCCCAGGTTGAGGTGCGCGGCGTCAACGTGGCTGCCGCGGTCGATCAGTTCTTTCAGATAGATCTGGGCTTCGCGCCAGGCCTGGGCTTCCAGGCAGACCAGCGCCAGGGAGAATCTCAGGTCATCGTCGTCCGGGAACTGAGTGACCAGTTCGGCGAATTCACGCTTGGCCTGGTCCAGGCGATCCAGCTCCACCAGCAGCCGGGCATGGGCCAGGCGCAGGCGGCGGTCTTCCGGATGCTGACGGATGCCGGCTTCGAGCAGCGGCAGGGCCTCGGCGCTGCGGTCCTGGCTCTGCAGCAGGCGCGCGCGCAGGAGCAGGGGCGCGACTTCGCGCTTGGCCGCCGGATTGCGCTCCAGCAGTTTCAGCGCCTCGTCGGCGCGGCCGTCCTGTTGCAGCAGCAGGGCCTTGCCGAACAGCAACTGACCGTTGTGCGGATACTTGGCCAGCAGCCGATCGAAGCTCTTGAGCAGCCCGGCGCGGGTGGTCTCGTCGGTTTCCGCCGCGGATAGGGCGAGGAAGTCGAAATGGGTGTCGCCCTGGCCCTGGAGCACCCGCTCCATATAGGCCATGGACTCGTCATAGCGACCGGCGCGGGCCAGCATGATGGCGGCGGCGCGCTGGGCATCCAGGTTGTCGGGGGCGTTGCGCGCCCAGATCTGTGCGGTTTCCAGCGCCGGGGTATCGGCGCCCAGGTATTCGGCGATGCGGAAGGCGCGCTCGGCGATGCCCGGATCCTGGGTCGACTTGGCCTGTTCGACATAGTTGGTCAGGGCGATGTCGAATCGGTTGCGCTGGCCGGCCAACTCGCCGACCAGCAGGTCATAGAGGGTGTCTTCGCGAAAGGAACCGGCCGGTTGCGGCGTGCTGGTCTTGGCGGTGGGCGGCGGGATGGCGGCAGCGGGCGTCGGCTGGCGGCCGAGGTTTTGGCAGCCGGCGAGCAGCAGGGCGGTCGTCAGCAGCGCAAGGTATCTGGTCATAGGGTCGGGGCGGCCTTTTTACAGTCGGTCCATCATGCCACAAGAGTCGCCGTGGCCGCGTCGCGCATGCGCAGCGGCCGGCCGAAAGTGCGGTGGTCGAGGCTGTTGACGCCTTTTGCCCGGCAAGATTCATTCGCTCAGGCTATGACGGCGATTGTCCGACGTCTCGTCGCTGCTGGTTGTCGCCACCGCCCGCGCGTAGGACAATGTTCGGCTTTCCCAATCCGTTCGACTGCTTGCGTCCATGGCCTTTCTCGCGCTCGGCATCAATCACAAGACCGCCTCGGTTGAGGTGCGCGAACGCGTGGCTTTCACTCCGGAGCAGACGGTCGAGGCCCTGCGCCAGCTGGAGCAGGCCACCCACAGTCGCGAAGCGGCGATTCTGTCCACCTGCAATCGCAGCGAACTCTACCTGGAGCTGGAGCCCAGCCTGGCGGAAGCCGTGCTGGCCTGGCTCGCCCAGTACCACCGGGTACCCCTGGAAGACCTGCGCGCCAGCATCTATCTGCACCAGGACGAGGCCGCGGTCCGCCACATGATGCGGGTGGCCGCGGGGCTGGATTCCATGGTGCTGGGCGAGCCGCAGATCCTCGGCCAGCTCAAGTCGGCCTATGCCGTGGCGCGTGAGGCCGGCACCGTCGGTCCGCTGCTGGGCCGGCTGTTCCAGGCCACCTTCAATACCGCCAAGGCGGTGCGCACCGACACGGCGATCGGCGAGAACCCGGTATCCGTGGCCTTTGCCGCGGTCAGCCTGGCCAAGCAGATCTTCAGCGACCTCAGCCGCAGCCAGGCGCTGCTGATCGGCGCCGGCGAGACCATCACCCTGGTCGCCCGCCATCTCCATGAGCAGGGCGTGCGGCGCATCGTCGTCGCCAACCGCACCCTGGAGCGCGCCAGTCACCTGGCGGAAGAATTCGGCGCCCATACCGTGCTGTTGGCCGACATTCCCGACGAGCTGGTCAACAGCGACATCGTCATCAGTTCCACCGCCAGCCAGTTGCCCATCCTCGGCAAGGGCGCGGTGGAGCGGGCGCTCAAGCAGCGCCGGCACAAGCCCATCTTCATGGTCGATATCGCCGTGCCGCGCGACATCGAACCGGAGGTGAGCGAGCTGGAAGACGTCTACCTCTATACAGTGGACGACCTGCACGAGGTGGTGGCGGAAAACCTCAAGAGTCGCCAGGGCGCCGCCCAGGCCGCCGAAAAGCTGGTGCTGGCCGGGGTCGAGGACTTCATGCAGCGGCTGCGCGAGCGCGCTGCGGTGGATGTGGTCCGCGCCTATCGCCAGCAGGGCGAGCAGATCCGCGACGACGAACTGGCTCGCGCCCAGCGCCAGCTGGCCAATGGCGCTGATCCCCAGGAAGCCCTGGCCGCCCTGGCGCGCAGCCTCACCAACAAGCTGATGCACGCACCGAGCGTACAGCTCAAGAAACTATCCGCCGAGGGGCGCATCGATGCGCTGACCCTGGCTCAGGAACTCTTCGCCCTCGACGAGGGTTTGGACAAGACATGAAGACCTCTCTGTTGCACAAGCTCGACGGTCTGCAGGACCGCTTCGAGGAGCTGACCGCGCTGTTGGGCGACGCCGAAGTCATCAGCGACCAGACCCAGTTCCGCGCCTATTCCAAGGAATACGCCGAGCTCGAGCCGGTCAGCCAGGCGTTCACCGAATACCGCAAGGTGCAGGCCGACCTGGAGGGCGCCCAGGCGCTGCTCAAGGACAGCGATCCGGATCTGCGCGAGATGGCCGAGGAAGAGGTCGCCAGCGCCAAGGCGCGGTTGCAGGAGCTGGAAGACGAGCTGCAGCGCATGATGCTGCCGCGCGATCCCAACGACGGCCGCAACGTCTTCCTGGAAATCCGCGCCGGTACCGGTGGCGACGAGGCGGCGATCTTCGCCGGTGACCTGTTCCGCATGTACTCGCGCTACGCCGAGCGCCAGGGCTGGCGCCTAGAGGTGCTCTCGGAGAACGAAGGCGAGCACGGCGGCTTCAAGGAAGTCATCGCCCGGGTCGAGGGCGACAACGTCTACGCCAAGCTCAAGTTCGAATCCGGTGCGCACCGGGTGCAGCGGGTCCCGGAGACCGAGTCCCAGGGCCGCATCCATACCTCGGCCTGCACCGTGGCGGTGCTGCCCGAGCCTGACGAGCAGCAGGCCATCGAGATCAATCCGGCCGATCTGCGCGTCGACACCTATCGCTCCTCGGGCGCGGGCGGTCAGCACGTCAACAAAACCGACTCCGCGGTGCGCATCACCCACCTGCCCACCGGCATCGTGGTGGAGTGCCAGGAAGAGCGCTCCCAGCACAAGAACCGCGCCAAGGCCATGGCCTGGCTGTCGGCCAAGCTCAACGACCAGCAGGATGCGGCGGCGCACAAGGAAATGTCCGACACCCGCCGGCTGCTGGTGGGTTCGGGTGATCGCTCCGAGCGCATCCGCACCTACAACTTTCCCCAGGGCCGGGTGACCGATCACCGCATCAACCTGACCCTCTATTCCCTGGGCGAGGTGGTCAACGGTGACGTCCAGCAGATCATCGACCCGCTGCTGCAGGAATACCAGGCTGACCAGCTGGCAGCGCTGGGAGACTGAAGCATGGCCACCATCGGCGCCCTGTTGCGCGAAAGCCAGTTGCCGGATTCGCCCAGCGCTCGTCTCGACGTGGAACTGCTGCTGGCCGCCGCTCTGGACAAGCCGCGCAGCTACCTGCGCACCTGGCCGGAAAAACTGGTGCCACGCGAGGCCCTGGCACGTTTCCAGGCCGATCTCGAGCGGCGCCGGCAGGGCGAGCCGGTGGCCTACATTCTTGGGCAGCAAGGCTTCTGGTCGCTGGACCTGGAAGTGAGCGCCGACACCCTGATCCCGCGGCCCGACACCGAGGTGCTGGTGGAAACCGCCCTGGCGCTGCCGCTGGCCGACGAGGTGCGGGTACTGGATCTGGGCACGGGTACCGGCGCCATCGCCCTGGCCCTGGCCCATGAACGGCCACGCTGGCAGGTCAGCGGCGTGGATCGCATCCCGGCGGCGGTGGCGCTGGCCCAGCGCAATGCCCAGCGCCTGCGCCTGGGCAACGTCACCTTTCAGCCCAGTCACTGGTTCGCCGCCCTCGCCGGGCAGCGCTTCGAGCTGATCGTCAGCAATCCCCCCTATATCGCCGGCAGCGATCGCCATCTCGACGAGGGCGATGTGCGCTTCGAGCCACGCAGCGCCCTGGTGGCCGGGGCCGATGGCCTGGACGACATCCGCGAGCTGATCGGGGCGGCGCCCGCGCACCTGCAGCCGGGGGGCTGGCTGTGGCTGGAACACGGCTTCGACCAGGCCGCCGCGGTGCGCGAACTGCTGGTCCGCCAGGGTTTCGCCGAGGTCGAGAGTCGCCAGGACCTGGGCGGTCACGCGCGTATCAGTGGAGGCCGCTGGCCATGCTGAGCGACGGCGAACTGCTGCGCTACAGCCGGCAGATCCTGCTGGCCCAGGTGGATATCGCCGGCCAGCTGCGGCTGAAGGACGCCAAGGTGCTCATCGTCGGCCTCGGTGGGCTGGGTTCGCCGGTGGCGCTCTATCTGGCCGCGGCCGGCGTCGGCGAATTGCACCTGGCCGATTTCGACCGGGTCGACCTGAGCAATCTGCAGCGCCAGGTGCTGCACGACGAGAGTCGCATCGGCCAGGGCAAGGTGGATTCCGCCCTGCAACGCCTGGCAACGCTCAATCCTGAGGTACGCCTGGTGCCGTGGCGCGAGGCGCTGGACGCCGACAGTCTGGCGGCGCGCGTCGCCGCGGTGGATCTGGTGCTGGACTGCTCGGACAACTTCACCACCCGGGCGGCGGTGAATGCCGCCTGCGTGGCCCAGGGGCGGCCGCTGGTGAGTGGCGCCGCCATTCGCCTGGAGGGCCAGCTCAGCGTCTTCGACCCGCGCCGCGCCGACAGTCCCTGCTACCACTGCCTCTATGGCGAGGGCAGCGAGGCCGAACTCAGTTGCAGCGAAGCCGGGGTGCTGGGTCCGGTGGTGGGCCTGGTGGGCAGTCTGCAGGCGCTGGAAGCGCTCAAGCTCCTGGCCGGTTTCGGCGAGCCGCTGGTGGGTCGGCTGCTGCTGGTGGATGCGGCAGGCAGCCGCTTCCGTGAATTGCGGGTCAAGCGCGATCCGGGTTGCCCGGTGTGCGGCGCCCGCCATGGCTGACGAGGCGCCGATCGGGGTCTTCGACTCGGGCGTCGGCGGCTTGTCGGTGCTGGCCGAGATACGGCAGCTGTTGCCGGCGGAAACCCTGCATTACGTCGCCGACTGCGGGCATATCCCCTATGGCGAAAAGACCCCTGCCTTCATCCGCGAGCGCTGCCAGCTGATCGCGGCGCGGCTGCATGCCCAGGGTGCCAAGGCCCTGGTGGTGGCCTGTAACACCGCCACCGTGGCGGCGGTCGCTGATCTGCGCGAACGCTATCCCCAGTGGCCCATCGTCGGCATGGAGCCGGCGGTTAAGCCGGCGGCCGCGGCTACCCGCAATGGCCGGGTCGGGGTGCTGGCCACCACCGGTACCCTGCAGAGCGCCAAGTTCGCCGCCCTGCTGGACCGCTTCGCCCTGGGCGTCCAGGTGCTGACCCAGCCCTGCCCGGGGCTGGTGGAGCAGGTCGAGCGCGGCGACCTGCAAGGCCCCGAGACCCGGCGTCTGCTGCAGGGCTTTCTCGAACCGCTGTTGGCGGCGGAGTGCGACACCCTGATCCTGGGCTGCACCCATTATCCCTTCCTGCGGCCCCTGCTGGCCGAGCTGGTGCCGCCGGAAGTCATCCTGGTGGATACCGGCGCCGCCGTGGCGCGGCGCTTGCAAAGTCTGCTGGCGGTGGCTGGACGCCTGGCCAGCGGGCCGGCCGGCCCAACACGCATCTGGACCTCTGGCCCACCCACCGAGCTAGGCGCGGTGCTGCCGCAGCTCTGGCCGGCAGGGGCCGAGGTAAAGGCGTTCGTCTGACTTTTCTGCCCGGGTTTCGCTCGCCAAACGGTCGTCCAGCGACTAGCATCCGACCCTGTAGGTAAAAATGTCCAAGGCTGTGAACACCTTCACGTCTTGATGGTCAATGCTGGCAGTTCGTAAAAACTAGAAACATCCATAAGGGCACTTTCATGAACAACAAATTGCTTTCCCTTGCAGTGGCCGCCGCGCTTTCGCTGGGTGGCATGGCGTCGGCACAGGCTGTGGAAATCACCGGGGCAGTCGGAGCCACCAGCCAGAGCGGCATGACCTATCGCATCGGTGCCGGTTGGAATTGGGACAAGAGCTGGTGGCAGAGCTCTACCGGCCGCCTGACCGGTTACTGGGATGCGGGCTACACCTATTGGGAAGGCGACAACGGGCGCTCTTCCGATCAGCATTCGTTGTCCTTCGCCCCGGTATTCGTCTACGAATTCGGCCAGGGTCATGTGAAGCCCTTCGTCGAAGCCGGTATCGGCGTCGCGGTCTTCTCCAGCACCAAGGTTGGCGAGCAGGACCTGGGTTCGGCGTTCAACTTCGAAGACCGTATCGGCCTGGGCCTGAAGATCGGCGACACCCAGCGCGTCGGCATCCGTGCGACCCACTATTCCAACGCCGGCATCAAGCAGCCCAACGATGGCATCGAGTCCTATGCGCTGTTCTACAGCCACACCCTCTGATCCAGGGCTGATATGAAAAAAGCCGGATCTAGTCCGGCTTTTTCGTGTCCGTCTTGCGCGCCATGCCGCGGTAGGTGGCCAGCGCCCGCTGGCGACTTTCGCCAAGGTCCACCAGGGGGGTGAGGTAACGGCCCCCCGGGGTGTGCACGGCCTTGCCCTTGAGCTCGGCCAGTTCCGGTACCCAGGTGCGCACATAGTCGCCGCGGGCATCGATCTTGAGCGCCTGGGTGTGGGGATTGAACACCCGGAAATAGGGCACCGAGTCGGTACCGGTGGAGGCGCTCCACTGCCAGCCACCGTTGTTGGAAGCCAGGTCGCCATCGATGAGATGCTGCATGAACCAGCGCTCGCCTTCGCGCCAGTCGATCAGCAGGTTCTTGCAGAGGAACATGGCGGTCAGCATGCGCATGCGGTTGTGCATCCAGCCGGTCTGCAAGAGCTGGCGCATGGCGGCATCGATGAGGGGGATGCCGGTGCGCCCCTGTTGCCAGGCCGCCAGGCCCTCGGGGTCGTCGCGCCAGGGCAGGGCGGTCAGCTCCCGGTTGAACGGCTGGTGCCGCGATACCCAGGGATAGCCCACCAGCACGTGGCGATAGAATTCGCGCCAGAGCAACTCGGTGATCCAGGTGGCCGCGCCCTGCATACCGCCGCTGAGCAGGCCATCGTTGGCCCGAACCGCTGCCTGCAGGCACTGCCGCGGCGTCAGCACTCCCGCATTGAGATAGGCCGACAATTGGCTGGTACCGGGTTCTGAGGGGATGTCCCGCGCCTGATGATAATCGCCCAGATCCTCCTGGATGAAGGCTTCCAAGCGCTGCAGCGCCGCCTCTTCGCCGGCCGGCCACAGCCGTTGCACCTCGAGCGAGGGGGTGACGAAGCCCTCGACCGAGCTGGGCGACTCGTCGGCCTGGAGCGGGCCCTTCCGCTGCTTGCCGGGGGCAGGCAGGGGCGCTGGCAGACCGGTTTCCAGGCGCGCCAGGCAGGTCTTCTTGAATTGGCCGAAGACCTTGAAATAACCCCCGCTCTTGGTCAGTACCGTTCCCGGCGCGAACAGCGTCTGGTCCAGATAGCGATGGGCGGCCAGCCCTGCCGCATCGAAGGCCTCTGCCACGGCGTCATCGCGGGCGGCTTCGTTGACGCCGTATTCGTCGTTGAAGTGCAGGTGTTCGATGCCCAGTTCCCTGGCCAGGTCGAGCAACACCTGGGGTGCCTGCGCCCAGCGCTCGGCACTGCGGATCAGCAAGGGAATGCCGAGGGACCTGAGCGTCTTGCCCAGGGCGGCGAGATTGCGCAGCCAGAAGTCGACCTTGACCGCGGCCTCGTCGTGCGCCTGCCACTGGGCAGGACTCAGCAGGAACACGGCCACCACCGACCCCTGCTCGGCGGCGGCGTGGAGAGCGGGGTGATCTAAGGTGCGCAGGTCGGTACGAAACCAGACGAGCTGACTCATGCATGCCGATCCTGACGCAGGAGTCCGGCACTCTGCAGGCGATCGAAAGCCTCGCCTGGACTGCGCGCCGGGGCGGCGTCGGCGGTGAGGGATTCGCCCAGGGCACCCAGGGTCAGGCAGGGGCGTGCATGGCGATTGGCAAAGGTCTGCAGCTGGCGACGCAGCTCGATGTCGGGCCGGCTGTCGCGGCAGAGAACCAGCGCCCGCGGGTCGAGCTGCTCGACCAGGCGATCGAGATTAGCCGCGGGAATCGACCATTCCACCACTTCGACGGGACAGTCCGTGGCGCTGATCAGCCAGGCGCAGAGCCACAGCGAGACATTCATCGGCGTCTCGTCGAGATTGAGCAGTACCAGCGGCGCACCGCGCAGGCTGTGCTGACTGTGGTAGATCCGCGCGCCCAGCTTGCTGCGCAGCCAGGACTGGAAAAACACCTGTTGCAGGCGACCGTCGTCGGTGGCCTGGCTGAGTCGCTCCAGTTCCCGCAGCAACGGCCACAGCAACTGATCCAGCAGCACCCGCGGCGGATAGAGGGAGGCGGCGCGGTTGTAGGCCTCATCGAGAACACGCGAGGCGAGCCGGCCAATGGCGTCCATCATCTCTTGGTGGATGCCCTGCCAGGGCGTATCGCTGGGCACCGCTGCCGGTCGTTGGTCGTCGAGCAGGCCCTTGACCTGGCTGACCGCCACACCGCGGGCGATCCAGGCGAGGATCTGCTGCACCCGAACCACATGGGCCTCGCTGTACAGCCGGTGTCCCTTGGGGGTGCGCTTGGGGACCAGCAGGCCGTAACGCCGCTCCCAGGCCCTCAGGGTCACGGCGTTGACGCCGGTACGCCGGGCGATTTCCCGGATGGGCAGCCAGCCTTCGTGCAAGGCGGACTGATAATCCTGCTCCTCGCCATTCGACGGTGAGGGCAAGGGAATGACGCTAGATGGCATTTCGCAGACTCAGACGTTCGGGGTGCGGTTGGAGATAGGCCTGCTCGTTCACATAACGATCCGGATGCTGGCGGAAGTGGTGCTTGAGCAGCGTCAGGGGCACGACCAGGGGGACGATGCCCTCGTGGTACTGCTCGATCAGCTGCTGCATTTCCTGCTTCTCGCTGTCGCTCAGGACCCGGCGCAGATAACCGAAGAGATGATAGAGCACATTGCAGTGAGTACCACGGGTAGCGCACTTTTTCAGTGCAGCCATCAGGCCACTGAAATACTCCTGACCCAGCTCGTCCAGATTGCGCTGACCGATGCTGCCGACCAACTGCCCAAGGGCCCGTGCACGATGGGCATCGTGGGCCATGAGCTGGTACTTGTAGCGCGAATGATAGGACAGCAGCGCCCGCGCCGTCAGACCCTGTTGCAGCAGTTGCTGCCAATGGGCATGGGCGAAAACCCGGGTGACGAAGTTTTCCCGCAGTACCGCATCGTTCAGCCGACCGGCCTCTTCGACCGGCAGGTCCGGGCGTAGACGCATGATGGCGGCGGCGAACAGACCGCGGCCGTCGGTTTCACTGCCTTGGCCATTGGCGTGATAAACCTTGACCCTTTCCATGCCGCAAGAGGGCGACTTCTGCATGAAGATGAAGCCGGATAGGTCGGCGAGCTCGCCCGCCATCTTTTCCCCGTAGGCGGTCAGGGCGGCGGTCACGTCCAGGCTGGGATTCAAGGTGCCGACGGCACGCGGCGCCCGGGAATCGCCCACCAGGCGGATGGGTTCGCGCGGCGTACCGAGGCCGATGGCCATCTCCGGGCAGACCCGGACGAAATCGAAATGCTCGGCGAAGGTCTGGCTGCAGAGCCGGGATTCCTTATGTCCACCGTTGTAGCGGACTTCGTCACCCAGCAGGCAGGCACTGATGCCGAGGCGTGGACGGGGCAGGCTGGAAGAGGCGTTGGCAAGCATGGAGATCCCCTGTCGTGTATTTTCTTGTACAAGGATTTCTATTTTGTACAAGTTTGGTGAAACTTTCGACAGGGGGCTTCGGCAAAAGATTCGTCTCAGGTTACAGACGGTATGCGCTTCGTCGCTTAGTCCAGACTATCCAGGAGCTGCTGCGCGGCCTCATGACCACTCAACCAGGCACCTTCCACGCGTCCGCTGGAGCACCAGTCGCCACAGACGAAGACGCCCATGTCGGGATCGGCCAAGGCGCCCCATTGGTGGGGTTGCGCAGGTCGCGCATAGAGCCAGCGATAGGCCAGGGTAAAGCTCGGCGCCGGCAGCGGGCAACCGATCAACTCGGCGAAGGCGCCATGCAGGCGTTCGATCACCTCTTCCTTGGAGGCGTCGAGATGCGCCTTGCTCCAGGCGCTGGTGGCGTGCAGTACCCAGGTGTCCAGGGTGGTGTCGCGTTCGGGCTTGCAGCGATTGCGCGCCAGCCAGTCCAGTTCGCTGTCCTGCACGAAGCAGCCTTCCACCGGGGTTTGCAGGGGCGTGGCGAAGGCCAGGGCCACCGACCAGGTCGGCTCCATGCTGACGCCGGCCACGGTGGCCGCCAGCTTGGGCACGCTGGAGAGCAGCGCCGTGGCCTGAGGCGCCGGCATGGCGATGACGACTTGGGCGAAAGGCCCGTGGGTCTCGCCGCTGGCGTCCAGCAGGTGCCAGTGCTGGGCCCCGCGAAAGACCTCGGTGATACGGCAGTCGAAGGTGACCGGCAGGTCGCCCAACAGATGGCGGGTGATGGCGCTCATGCGCGGTACCCCGACCCAGCGTGGCTGCTCGTCTTGGGACGGACTCAGGCGCCCGTCGCGATACTGGTAGAGCACCGGATTCCATTCGGCCGCGCAACCGGCCCGCCGCCATTCGTTGAGGGCGTCGATGAAGCGGCGATCGCGAGCGGTGAAATACTGGGCGCCCAGGTCCAGGGCCCCGGCTTCACTTCTCTTGCTGGCCATGCGGCCGCCGCTGCCGCGGCTCTTGTCGAAGATCTGGACCTGCTGCCCGGCGCGAATCAGCGTCTGGGCTGCGGCAAGTCCGGCTATTCCTGCGCCAACGATGGCGATGGGGGCAGTCATGATGGACCTCGCTTGTCTGACGATTCGCCCTTGTCGAACGTTTGCGCGTGCAAGGGCTCTACGGCTACGACTGGCAACCGTTCTGGATCTTTCGACCCACGACCATACCAAACAATCCTCTTCCCTTCGTTCAGATGCATCCGGGCGGCAGGGCAATACGAGAAGGAAGTGACGACATGCATATCCTGCTGACAGGTGGCACCGGATTGATCGGCCGTGCGCTGTGCCGCCAATGGGCGGCCGCCGGGCACCAGCTCACCGTGCTCAGCCGCGACCCGGCACGGGTGGCGCGTGAGTGCGGACCCGGCGTGCGCGGCATCGCTCAATTGGAGGCGCTGGGCGACGAGCACCTGGATGCGGTGGTCAATCTGGCCGGCGCGCCCATAGCCGACAAGCCCTGGACCCGCAGTCGCAAGGCCGAACTCTGGCAGAGCCGCATCGGCACCACCGAGCGGTTGATGGAGTGGCTGCGTGGGCGCAGCCAGAAGCCCGCGGTACTGCTGTCGGGCTCGGCCACCGGCTTCTATGGCGACAGCGGCGAGAAGCCGGTGAGCGAAGCGGACAGCCTGGCCGGCGCCGACTTCGCCGGCGAGCTGTGCCTGGCCTGGGAGCAGATCGCCAACGAGGCCGAGCAACTGGGTATCCGCGTGGTCAACCTGCGCACCGGCCTGGTGCTGGCCGCCGACGACGGCTTCCTGCTGCGGTTGTTGCCGCCGTTCCGCTTCGGCCTGGGCGCGCGCCTGGGCAACGGACGCCAATGGATGCCCTGGATTCATTTACAGGATCAAATCGGGGCCATCGATTTTCTTCTCAACCGCAGCGACGCCCAGGGTCCTTATAATCTCTGTGCCCCCGAGCCAGTGCGCAACCGGGACTTCACCGAGGCGCTGGGACGGGCCTTGCGGCGCCCGGCGCGATTGCTGATTCCCGCCTTCGCCCTGCGCCTGATGGGAGAGCTGTCCATCCTCTTGCTGGGTGGTCAGCGCGCCCGGCCCGAGCGCCTGCTCGCTGCCGGCTATGTCTTTCGCTATCCCGAGCTGGATGCGGCCCTGGCCGACCTGCTCGCCGCCAAGGATTCACGATGACTACCAACGCTCTGCTGCTCGCCAACCTGGGTTCGCCCGATTCGCCCCACGTCCCCGACGTGAAGCGCTATCTGAACCAGTTCCTGATGGATCCCTATGTGGTCGATCTGCCCTGGCCACTGCGTCGGCTGCTGGTGTCCCTGGTGCTGATCAAGCGGCCCGCCGCCTCGGCCGAGGCCTATGAGTCGATCTGGTGGGACGATGGCTCACCGCTGATCGTGCTCAGCCGCCGGCTGCAGGAGGCCGTGCGGCCCCTCTGGCGCCATGGTCCGGTGGAGTTGTGCATGAGATACGGCGAGCCCTCGGTGGAGTCGGTGCTCAAGCGCCTGGCCAGCCAGGGCATCCGCGAGGTGACCTATGCGCCGCTCTATCCGCAATTCGCCGACAGCACCACCACCACCGCCATCGTCGAGGCGCGGCGGGTGATCGAGGCCCACCAGCTGCCACTGACGCTGAAGATCCTGCCGCCGTTCTACGATCGCCCGGAGTACCAGGCGGCGCTGGCGGCCAGCGTCGAGCCCTATCTCGAGGAGCCCTACGACCACCTGCTGCTGTCCTTCCACGGCCTGCCCGAGCGGCACATCCGCAAGCTGGTCAAGGATCGCAGCCACGACCTGCGCGCGCCCGACAGCAGCAAGGTCACCGCCAAGGCCCTGGCCGTCTGCTACCGCAGCCAATGCCAGCGCACCGCCGAACTGGTGACCAAGCGCCTGGGCATTCCCGCTGGCAAGTGGTCGGTGTCCTTCCAGTCGCGGCTGGGCAAGGACAAGTGGATTGAGCCCTACACCGAGGCACGGCTGGACGAGCTGGCCAAGGCCGGGGTCAAGCGCCTGCTGGTGATGTGCCCGGCCTTTGTCGCCGACTGCATCGAGACGCTGGAAGAGATCGGCGATCGCGGCCGCGAGCAGTTCATCGAAGCCGGTGGCCGGGAGCTGGTGCTGATTCCCTGCGTCAACGACGACCCGGCCTGGGCCCGGGCGCTGGTGGAGCTGTGCGAAGAGGTGGCGGAGCTGCCGCCGCAGCCCATTGAGCAGCCCAGGATGCCGGCGTAACGGCATCCTGAGCTGGCCGTCAGAGCAGCGGACGCTCTGGCGGTTCGGCATCCTTCTTCCAGGCGTTGTGCCCGGGCAGGACCAGGTTGAGGCCGATGGCGATCAGGCCGCAGAGGGAGATGCCCTTGAGGCCGATCTCGCCGTTGCCGAAGACGATGCCGCCGATGCCGAACACCAGGGTCACGGACACGATCACCAGGTTGCGCGCCTCGGACAGGTCCACCTGGTGGCGGATCAGGATGTTCAGGCCCACCACCGCGATGGAGCCGAACAGCAGGCAGAGGATGCCGCCCATGACCGGCACCGGGATGGTCTGCAGCGCTGCGCCGAACTTGCCGACGAACGCCAGCACCATGGCGAAGCCCGCCGCCCACAGCATGACCCGTGGATTGTGGTTCTTGGTCAGCATCACCGCGCCGGTCACCTCGGCGTAGGTGGTGTTGGGCGGCCCGCCGAACAGCCCGGCGGAGGAGGTGGCCAGGCCATCGCCCAGCAGGGTGCGGTGCAGACCGGGCTGCTTGAGGTAGTTCTTGCCGGTCACTCCGCCCACCGCGATCACCCCGCCGACATGCTCGATGGCCGGCGCCAGGGCCACCGGCACCATGAACAGGATGGCGCCCCAGTGGAATTCCGGCGCGACGAAGGCCGGGATCGCCAGCCAGGGCGCGGCGGCTATCCCCTCGGTATGGACGATGCCGAAGACGAAGGCCAGCGCGTAGCCGACGAAGACGCCCGCCAGAATGGGTACCAGGCGGAACATGCCCTTGCCGTAGATGGCCACCAGCAGGGTGGTGACCAGCGCCGGCATGGAGATCAGCATCGCCGTGGCATAGGGCACCAGCTGGGCGCTGCCGTCACCGGCCTTGCCCATGGCCATGTTGGCCGCCACCGGCGACAGACCGAGGCCGATGGAGATGATCACCGGGGCGATCACCACCGGCGGCAGCAGGCGGTCGATGAAGCCCACGCCGCGCACCTTCACCGCCAGGCCGAGGAAGGTGTAGACGAAGCCGGCCGCCACCACCCCGCCGAGCACCGCCGGCAGGCCGAATTCCGCCTTGGCGGCGATGATCGGGGCGATGAAGGCGAAGCTCGATGCCAGGAACACCGGTACCTGGCGGCCGGTGACCAGATGGAACAGCAGGGTGCCGAAGCCTGCGGTGAAGAGGGCCACATTGGGGTCCATGCCGGTGATCAGCGGCATCAGCACCAGCGCGCCAAAGGCCACGAAGAGCATCTGGGCGCCCACCACGATCTCCCGCCAGAGCGGTTCCCGCGCGGTCACGCTCAGGCGTCCTTCTGCTTGGTGCCGAAGATCTTGTCACCGGCATCGCCCAGCCCCGGCAGGATGTAGCCGTGCTCGTTGAGGCGCTCGTCGATGGAGGCGGTGTAGAGGCGCACGTCCGGATGGGCTTCCTCGACCGCGGCGATGCCTTCGGGCGCCGCCACCAGCACCAGGGCGCGAATTTCCTTGGCCCCGGCCTTCTTCAGCAGGTCGATGGTGGCGATCATGGAGCCGCCGGTGGCCAGCATGGGATCGATGATCATGGCCATCCGCTGGTCCAGTTCACCCACCAGCTTTTCCAGGTAGGTGTGGGCCTGCAGGGTGGATTCGTTGCGGGCGAGGCCGACCACGCTGACCCGGGCGCTGGGGATCAGGCTGAGCACGCCGTCGAGCATGCCGATGCCGGCGCGCAGGATGGGCACCACGGTGACCTTCTTGCCGGAGATCTTTTCCACCTTGACGGTGCCGCACCAGCCCTCGATGTCCACCTCTTCCACCGGCAGGTCTTTGGTCGCCTCGTAGGTGAGCAGGGCGCCGACTTCCTGGGCCAGTTCGCGAAAGTTCTTGGTGCTGATGTCGGCGCGCCGCATCAGGCCGAGCTTGTGACGGATGAGCGGATGGCGGATTTCGTGAACGGGCATGGGATTCTCCAGAGACGGTAGGGCAGCGGATCGAGGACGGTTTCGGTACGACCGGCGGCCCGAAGGCCTGCCGCAGGAAGGGCAGGCGCACAAAAAAACCGCGGTACATTAAAGCATCCGACCCGAGGTGGGCAGTACCCTGCGACAATAGTAGCCGCCTGGCGGCGCTTGAGATCGGTCCGCGGTGTCTGTACCTTTGCCGCCTTTTATCCGCGCCAACCATCAGGCCGGCGCCCCGTCCCCCGGAGAAGCCCCATGTCCGCCGATCTCGCCCACATCCGCCAGGTCATGCAGGAAGCCGATTGCCTGTATGACGAAGCCCAGGTCGAAGCGGCCATCGACCGGCTCGCCGCGTCCATCACCGCCGATCTCGCCGAGCGTAATCCGGTGGTCTTCTGCGTCATGAACGGCGGCTTGATCCTGACCGGCAAGCTGGCCACCCGGCTGAATTTCCCGCTGGAGATGTCCTATCTGCACGCTACCCGCTATCGCAACGAGACCACCGGCGGCGAGCTGTTCTGGAAGGCCAAGCCCGAGGTGTCCTTCATCGATCGCGACGTGCTGATCGTCGACGACATCTTCGACGAGGGCCACACCCTCAAGGCCATCATCGACTTCTGCCGCCACGCCGGCGCTCGCGAGGTCCATACCGCCGTGTTGATCGACAAGACCCACGACCGCAAGGTCAAGGGCCTGGAGGCCACCTACGTCGGCCTGCCCTGCATCGATCGCTACATCTTCGGCTACGGCATGGACTACAAGGGCTACTGGCGCAACGCACCCGGCATCTATGCCGTGAAGGGGCTGTGACCGCGCGGCTGTTCGATCAGGCGCTGTTCGCCGACCTGCTCCGGCAGGCGGCGGCCAGCCCGCGACGGCGCGCCCATCACAACCTGCACAGCATGGATGAGCCCTGCCATCGCCTGGTGGTGGGGATGTGCGAAGACAGCTACATACCGCCCCACCGCCATCTGGATCCGCGCAAGGCCGAGAGTCTGCTGGTGCTGCAGGGCCGGCTGGGGCTGCTGACCTTCAGCGACGAGGGGCAGGTGCTGGTGCGCCGCGAATTGTCCCAGCGCGCCGGTTGCCAGGGCGTCGATCTCGCTCCCAGGCACTACCATGCGCTGGTGGCCCTGGACGGCGACTGTCTGTTCTTCGAATGCAAGGCAGGGCCCTTCGTGCCGCTGGGCGAGGGTGAACGACCGGCCTGGGCCCCGCTGGAGGGTGCACCCGACGCCGAGCGCTATCGCAGCTGGATGCGCGCTCAATTCGATTGAACTTTCGACCAGGGTCGCGGTATCACCACGGTTTGTCACTGGCGGGCAGGCGAGGGGCAGGGTTAGAATCGGTCCTCCTTTTCTCCAAAGAATCCCCCAGCACAGGTAGCCAAAGGATGCGCAAGGATAAAAAGCAGGTCATCGGTGAAGCGATCAGCGACGAGCAGATCAGGCTGTTCCTCGATGTCGAACCGGCGGACGATACCCCCGCGTCTCTGCACAAGCTGGTCAAGGCCTATCGTGGCCTGCGTCCGGACGATTTCGAGCGCTTCGTCGGCTTCTTCGTCGAGGCCGGCTACGACCTGGATGCCCGCAACGACCAGGGCGAGGACTTCATCGAACTGATCCGCAGCCATCGTCAGGCCGAGCCCTATATTGACGCCCTGCGCGCCGCCCACGCCTAAATGGCCGCATAAAAAAACCCCGCCATGGCGGGGTTTCTTTTTGCCTGGTGAACGGGCCGCCTGAGCGGCCCGTCGGCCATCAGGCGTCGCGGTTGCGGGTCAGCAGCGCGGGCTTCTCGCTGCGGGGCCGGCTTGGCATCTCTTCCAGCTGCTCCAGGGTCGGCAGGCGATCGGCACGCGACGGCTTGTGCACGATCTTCGGCTGCGGCTTGTTCGACGCCCGCTCTTCCGTGGCATAGGCGCGTGGCTCGCTGGGCGCGGCTTCATAGGGCCGGGCGGCACGGGGCTGGCCGTTCTGACCACGACGCTTGCCGGGCTGCTGCTGTTGCTGGCTGCGCGGACCGCGGGCAGCGCCCTGGCCTTGACCCTGGCGGGGCTGGCCCTGGCCGCCGGTCGTGGCGGCGCGCGGCGCGTTGCCGCCGTTGCCACTACGCGGACCCTTGCGGCCCTTGCCCTGGTAGGGGCTCACGTAGTCGACGCTATTGCCGAAGTTGTCGTAGGCGTCATCCAGAAATTCTTCCGGATCACGATTGCGCGGCTGCTGCACAACGGCCTGGCCGGGTTGCGCATTGGCCTGACCGGCGTCATCGCGATCGCGGCGGTCGCGACGATTGCGGGAACGACCCTTGCGCTCGCCCTGGGGCTGGGCGCCGGACTGCTCGCTACCGGCGGCCTTGCCCTGGTTCTGGCCCTGATTCTGGCCTTTGCCTTCGCTGCGCGCCGGCTTGTCGGCCTTCTTCTGACGATTCTGCTGCGGCTTGCCACGGGGTTCGCGCGGGGCGCGCACTTCCGGCTGCTCGGGCGGCACGGACTGCGGATCGAAGCCCTGCATGTCGCCATCCGGAATGCTCTGCTTGGTCAGGCGCTCGATGGCCTTGAGCAGCTTCTCTTCGTCCGGCGCCACCAGCGAGATGGCTTCGCCACTGCGACCGGCCCGGCCGGTACGGCCGATGCGGTGCACATAGTCTTCCTCGACATTGGGCAGCTCGAAGTTGACCACGTGGGGCAACTGGTCGATGTCCAGGCCGCGGGCGGCGATGTCGGTGGCGACGAGGACGCGAACCTCGTTGCTCTTGAAGTCGGCCAGGGCCTTGGTGCGGGCATTCTGGCTCTTGTTGCCATGGATCGGCGCGGCCGGCAGGCCATGCTTGTTCAGGTACTCGGCGAGACGGTTGGCGCCGTGCTTGGTGCGGGTGAACACCAGCACCTGTTCCCAGGCACCCAGGGTGATCAGGTGGGCGAGCAGGGCGCGCTTCTGGTTGGCCGGAATGCGGAACAGCCGCTGTTCGATGCGCTCGACGGTGGTGTTCGGCGGGGTGACCTCGATCCGCTCGGGATCCTGCAGCAACTTGCCGGCGAGGTCGGTGATGTCCTTGGAGAAGGTGGCCGAGAACAGCAGATTCTGGCGCTGCGCCGGCAGGCGGGCCAGGACCTTCTTCACGTCATGGATGAAGCCCATGTCGAGCATGCGGTCGGCTTCGTCCAGCACCAACACCTCGACGGCGGACAGATCGACGCTTTGCTGGCCGGCGAGGTCCAGCAGCCGACCCGGGCAGGCGACGAGGACATCGACACCCTTGGCCAGGGCGGTGACCTGCGGCTTGAGGCCGACGCCACCGAAGACGCAGGCGCTGCGCATGGGCAGGTCGCGGGCATAGACCTTGAAGCTGTCGTGCACCTGAGCCGCCAGTTCGCGGGTCGGCGTCAGTACCAGCACGCGGGGCTGCTTGGCCACATAGTGGTGACCATCGGGATGACCGTTGGGGAACAGGCGCTCGAGCACCGGCAGCGCGAAGCCGCCGGTCTTGCCGGTGCCGGTCTGGGCAGCCACCATCAGATCGCGACCCTGCAGGACGGCCGGAATGGCGCGTTGCTGAACAGGCGTGGGATTCGTGTAGCCAGCGTCTTCCACGGCGCGGGCAAGGGCCTCGGAGAGACCGAGGGAAATGAAGGACATGCGGGGTTCCTGTCTCTGTCGGCGTCCCGCCGACGTGGGGGCGCGGTTGCGCTGCCGGTTGACGTCCGAAAGGTTTCGGACGTCTCGCCCACCCTCATCATCCTGCGCTGGATGAAGAGTCGGGCGATGACCGGTAGCGGTAATCACGATTGGGCGAAGTCGCCGCCAGTTCGCCTGGCCGACTTCAAAAACCGAGGTTTCGCCAGATGGCGATACACGGCTCCGCTTGGTTCAGGGTGTAGAAGTGCACACCAGGTGCCCCGCCTTCGAGCAGTCGCTCGCAGAGGGCGGTCATGACTTCTTCGCCAAAGGCCTGGATGCTCTGGGTATCGTCACCGTAGGCTTCCAGTTGCTTCCGCAGCCAGCGTGGCAGTTCAGCGCCACAGGCATCGGAGAAGCGTGCCAACTTGCTGTAGTTGGTGATCGGCATGATGCCAGGGATCACCGGGGCTTCGACTCCCAGTTTGCGGACACGTTCCACAAAATGGAAGTAGCAGTCGGCGTTGAAGAAGTACTGGGTGACCGCGCGGTCAGCACCGGCCTCCATCTTGTACACGAAATTGCGCACGTCGTCCGTAAAGCTGCGCGCCTGCGGATGGGTTTCCGGATAGGCGGCGACTTCGATATGGAAGTGATCGCCGGTCTCCTCGCGGATGAAGGCGACCAGATCGCTGGCATAGCGCAATTCGCCACCGCCGGACAGGCCCATGCCGGACGGCAGGTCGCCGCGCAGGGCGACGATGCGGTTGATGCCGGCTTCCTGGTACTGCTGGAGCAACTCGCGCAGCTTGGCCTTGCTGTCGCCGACGCAGGACAGATGCGGCGCAGTCGGTACCCCGACCTCGTCGTTGAGCTGGCGCACGGTGCGATAGGTGCCGTCGCGGGTGGAACCGCCGGCGCCGTAGGTGCAGGAAAAGAACTCCGGCCCGTGGCCAGCCAGCTGCCGCGCCGTGGCGATCAGCTTCTCGTGGCCCGCTTCGGTCTTGCAGGGAAAGAATTCGAAACTCAGACTGGGTTTCACGGCGTCTCTCTCGTGAGCAGCCTCCCGCTCCGGGGAGCGGGAGGCTTGGCCATCAGTAACGGTAGCTGTCGGGCTTGAAGGGGCCTTCCTGGGTCACGCCGATGTACTTGGCCTGAGCCTCGGTCAGGCGGGTCACCACGCCACCGAAGCCCTTGACCATTTCCAGCGCCACCTCTTCGTCGAGCTTCTTGGGCAGGACCATGACGGTGACGTTGGCGGTCTTCTCGGCGACCGGCAGGTCGGCGAACTTCTCCTGGTACAGGTGGATCTGCGCCAGCACCTGGTTGGCGAAGGAACCGTCCATGATGCGGCTGGGATGGCCGGTGGCATTGCCCAGGTTCACCAGACGGCCTTCGGCCAGCAGGATCAGGTAGTCGTCGTTGGTCGGATCGACGGTCAGGCCGGTGCGGTGGATCTTGTGCACCTGCGGCTTCACCTCTTCCCAGCCCCAGTGCTGGCGCATGAAGGCGGTGTCGATCTCGTTGTCGAAGTGACCGATGTTGCACACCAGGGCACGCTTCTTCAGTGCCTTGAGCATGTTGGCGTCACAGACGTTGACGTTGCCGGTAGTGGTGACGATCAGGTCGATCTTGCCCAGCAGGGCGCGATCCACGGAGGCTTCGGTGCCGTCGTTCAGACCGTCGACATAGGGCGAGACCAGCTCGTAGCCGTCCATGCAGGCCTGCATGGCGCAGATCGGGTCGACTTCCGAGACCTTGACGATCATGCCTTCCTGGCGCAGCGAGGCAGCCGAACCCTTGCCCACGTCGCCGTAGCCGATCACCAGCGCCTGCTTGCCGGACAGCAGGTGGTCGGTGGCACGCTTGATGGCGTCGTTGAGGCTGTGGCGGCAGCCGTACTTGTTGTCGTTCTTGCTCTTGGTGACCGAGTCGTTGACGTTGATCGCCGGGACCTTGAGGGAGCCGTCCTTGAGCATGTCCAGCAGGCGGTGCACGCCGGTGGTGGTCTCTTCGGTGATGCCGTGCACGCGTTCCAGCACCTGGGGGTACTTGTCGTGCAGGATCTGGGTCAGGTCACCGCCGTCGTCCAGCACCATGTTGGCGTCCCAGGGCTGGCCATCCTTGAGGATGGTCTGCTCGATGCACCACTCGTATTCGGCTTCGGTCTCGCCCTTCCAGGCGAACACCGGGATGCCGGCGGCGGCGATGGCGGCGGCGGCCTGGTCCTGGGTGGAGAAGATGTTGCAGCTGGACCAGCGCACTTCGGCGCCCAGGGCCACCAGGGTCTCGATGAGCACGGCGGTCTGGATGGTCATGTGGATGCAGCCGAGGATCTTGGCGCCGGCCAGGGGTTGTTCACCGGCGTACTTGCGCCGCAGACCCATCAGGGCGGGCATTTCCGATTCGGCGATGATGACTTCGCGACGACCCCAGTCAGCCAGGGAGATGTCGGCGACCTTGAAATCGTTGAAAGCGGCAGGCGTGAGGACAGCGCTCATTGAAGAGTCTCCATTCGTTAGGTGCGAATGGGCGCCGTTGATGCGTTCTGATAACGCTCCGCTCGAGCCTGACAACGTCTGGCGTCATGCCCGCCGAGGGTCCGCGCCAGCGGCGGGTCGGCTAGGATGGGATAACGCAGCGTGCTGCAGCGCCCCTCGAACGGAAGGCGGAGCGGCCTGGTGGCCGCGATGCGCGGGCAGTATAACGAGGATCGCGATAAACCCAAAGGGTGGCGCTCTGCCTCAGGTCCGGCGGAATCTACCGTGCGCACCCCGATCTGATGCTCAACCCCCCCGGAAATTCAAGGAGCCCTGATGAACTTCCATACCCGCAAGTGGGTGAAACCCGAAGACCTCAACGCCAATGGCACCCTGTTCGGCGGCAGCCTGCTCAAGTGGATCGACGAGGAGGCGGCGATCTACGCCATCGTGCAGCTGGAAAATCCCAAGGTGGTGACCAAGTACATCTCGGAGATCAATTTCATCAGCGCCTCGCGTCAGGGCGACATCATCGAACTGGGCATCACCGCCACCGAGTTCGGCCGGACCTCCATCACCCTGAGATGCGAGGTGCGCAACAAGATCACCCGCAAGAGCATCCTCACCATCGACAAGATCGTCTTCGTCAACCTGGACGAGGAAGGCAATCCGGTGCCCCACGGCAAGACCCGGATCACCTACGTCGAGGACAGGTTCAAGGACTCGCCCTGAGCCCCCCACGGGTCACGTCCAGTCGGCGCCGTTCGGCCCAGTAGAGCAGCAGTTCGCGCAGCTGGGAGAGTTCGATCGGTTTGCCCATGTGGCCGTCCATGCCGGCCTCCTGGGCACGATCCTTGTGCTCGGCGAGGATATGGGCGGTCAGGGCCACCACCGGGGTGCGCGAGCGGTGATTCTGCTGTTCCCAGGCGCGTAGCCGGCGGGTGGCGCCGAAGCCGTCCAGCAAGGGCATCTCGCAGTCCATCAGAATGAGGTCATAGGTGTTCTGCTGGAGCTTTTCGAAGGCCTCCAGGCCGTTGCTCACGGTGTCAGGTTCGACCCCGAGTTTCTTGAGCATGCCGCGGATCACCTTGACCGAGATGCTGTTGTCTTCGGCCACCAGCACGCGGAAGTCGCTGGGAATGCCGCTGGGCTGTTCCTGGGGCTCGGGTTCGCTGACCCGCTGACCACGGCGCGACAGCTCGTCGGCCAGGGTGGCCCTGAGGGTGTAGCCGGCCACCGGCTTGGCCAGCACCCGCTTGATGCCGGCGTTGCGGGCGATGACCTTGCTCGGCGCATTGCTCAGGCCGGTGAGCATGATCAGCAGCAGGTCGTGGTTGAGATTCTCGTCTTCGTTGATGCGCGCGGCGAGCTGCATGCCGGTCATGCCCGGCATCTGCTGATCGAGCAGCACCACGTCGAAGTATTCCCGCAGGTGCGACTGGGTGCGCAGCAGAGCCAGGGCCTCGCGCCCGGAGGCGGCGGTGACCGCCTGCATGCCCCAGGCGCTGCACTGCTGCTGCAGGACCTTGCGGCACAGTTCGTTGTCATCGACCACCAGCACCCGCACGTCCTGCAGCGGATAGTCGCTGTCGCCGCGCGACAGCACCAGGGCCTGGGCCGGGATGGGCAGGCTGATCCAGAAGCTCGACCCCCCCTCGGCGTTGTTCTGGATGCCGAAGTCGCCCTGCATCAACAGCACCAGCTGGCGAGCGATGATCAGGCCGAAATCCAGGCTGTCGGTATCGCCGGTGAGGAAGTCGCGGCTGTTGAGGTGGGTGGACAGCAGCTGGCGACTCAGCGCCGCGTCCAGCGGGGTGCCGCTGTCCTGCACCGAGATGCGCAGGCGCGGCGCCTGACCGGTGGCCTCTTCCAGGGAGATCACCAGCAGGATCTCGCCTTCTTCGGTGCGCTGGAAGGCGTTTTCCAGCAGGTTGAGCAGGATCTGGCGCAGGCGGGTGGGATCGCCGATGAAGCGCCGGGGCACCTGAGGCTGGATGAAGCTGAGCAATTCGACGCGGTGTTCCTCGGCGCGGGGCCGGAAGATGTCCAGGCAGTCGTCGAGCAGGGCATTGAGGTCGAAGGTGACCTCTTCCAGTTCGATCTGGCCGCTTTCCAGGCGGGTGATGTCGATGATCTCGTTGATCAGATTGAGCAGCTCGGCGCCGGCGCTGTGAATGGTCTGCACATAGTCGCGCTGCTTGGCCGACAGGGCGGTGCCCTGCAGCAATTCGGTCATGCCCAGCACGCCGTTCATGGGGGTGCGGATCTCGTGGCTGATGCGCGAGAGGAATTCGGCCTTGCCCTTGAGCTCCGCATGGTTGGCCACGCGATCGCGGGTACGGGTGAAGTGCTCTTCGCGCAGGTAGCGGCGGCGCTCCTCCAGGGCCAGGGTGAGCAGGATGCCGCTGAACATGCAGCTGGCGATCAGGCCGCGGCCCATCCACACCGGGGGGTTGGCATAGCCGGCCAGGATCGGTAGCGCGATCAGCCCGGCCAGGGCCAGCAGGGCGCAGCTCACCACCAGCAGGCGGGCATAGCGGGCGCCCTGGTGCCAGCGCTCCACGGCGATGCCCAGGCAGGCGAGCAGAGCCATGCCGTTGACGGCCATCAACCAGTCGCCGACGTAGATATCGCCCGCGGCGATGCGACCCACCGCGGCCAGGCCGACCACGGCCAGCAGGACTCTGACCAGTTGACGCATCCAGGGTGGCAGGCGCCGCCAGCCAAAGAAGGCGCCGATCAGATTCAGCCCGGCGGCGCTGCAGGCCAGCACCGACAGATCGGTCAGCAAGGGCGCCTGGCCCTTGAAGCTGCCGAGCAGGAACTTGCTCAAGCCGAACAGGTTCAGCGCCACGCCCACCAGCATCACCAGCAGCAGGGTCAGGGCACTGGTAGCACGACTGCGGTGATAGAGCAGCTGGACGCCGTTATACAGCGCCAGCATCGCCAGGCAACCCAGCAGTACGCCGAACATCACCAGGCGGTGAGTGACCTCGGCTTCGGCACTGCTGCTCAGGGTCAGGGCGATCCGCAGCGGCTGGGGCGATTCGAACCTCAGGAAGAGGTCGAGCGGTTCATCGCTGTGCGGAATCGGAAAGACGAAGTCGCGACTGACCTGCTGCGGATTGAGCAGCGGTCGCGACAGGCCATCGCGGATCTCGCTGAGCAGTTGGTCGTCGCGGTAGGCGAAGAAGTCGAGATAGCCCACATTGGGCGAAATGATGCGCAGCAGACGCTGTTGCGTATCGGGCTGGATACGGGTGTGCAGCCAGAGCGCGCCGGTGCCGGCGGGGCGGTGGGCCTTGGCGGCGGTCAGCGGCTTGAAGGCGGACAGGCGGTCGCGGACGTCGTCGAGCGAGAATTCGCCGGTGACGTCCTCATACTGCGCCCAGCCCGCATCCGGCGTGTTCTCGGCCTGTACGGAGTTGGCCACCAGCAGCAACAGCAGCCAGCTGATCACAAAGCCTATGGCGATCCAGAGCCGGTGCACGAGAGTTCCCTTCGCGAATGCGGACGTCGAGTATAGATCAGCTAGTCACGTCTGTTGACGTAACAGTGTAACAGGCTGATCCCTTGGGCGAGCTTCAGTGTCGCTCGCGAGCGATGGCGCGGTAGCCGATGTCGCTGCGGTGGAAGCAGCCATTCCAGGAGATTTCCCGGGCTAGCACAGAGGCGTTCTGCTGGGCGGCGGAGACCGTTTCGCCCAGGGCCGTGGCGCACAGCACCCGACCGCCGGCCGTCACGACCTGACCGTCGCGCAGGCTGGTGCCGGCGTGGAACACCTTGCCCGGCAGGGCCGCGGCAGCTTCGAGACCGGCGATGGCATCACCCTTGGCATAGTCACCTGGATAGCCGCCAGCGGCCAGGACGATGCCCAGGCTCGGGCGCGGATCCCAGCAGGCTTCGATCTTGTCGAGGGCCTCGGCCAGGGCGGCTTCCACCAGCAGCACCAGGCTGGACTGCAGGCGCAGCATCACCGGTTGGGTCTCGGGATCGCCGAAACGGCAGTTGAATTCGATGACCTTGGGCGCACCGCTCTGGTCGATCATCAGACCGGCGTAGAGAAAGCCGGTGTAGACATTGCCTTCGCGGGCCATGCCGGCCACGGTGGGTTCGATGATTTCGCGCATGACCCGGGCGTGGACCTCGGGGGTCACCACCGGCGCCGGGGAGTAGGCGCCCATGCCGCCGGTGTTGGGGCCGCTGTCGCCGTCGCCGACGCGCTTGTGGTCCTGGCTGGTGGCCATGGGCAGCACGTTCTTGCCGTCGACCATGACGATGAAGCTGGCTTCCTCGCCGTCGAGGAATTCCTCGATCACCACCCGCGCCCCGGCATCGCCGAAGGCGTTGCCGGAAAGCATGTCACGCACGGCGTCCTCGGCTTCGGCCAGGGTCATGGCGACGATCACGCCCTTGCCGGCGGCCAGGCCATCGGCCTTGATCACGATGGGCGCACCCTGCGCGCGCAGATAGGCCAGGGCCGGCTCCACCTCGGTGAAGTTGGCATAGGCGGCGGTGGGGATCTGGTGCCGGGCCAGGAAGTCCTTGGTGAAGGCCTTGGAGCCTTCCAGCTGGGCCGCGCCGGCGGTGGGGCCGAAGCAGGGCAGGCCGCGGCGGCGGAACAGATCGACCACCCCGGCTACCAGCGGCGCCTCGGGGCCGACGATGGTCAGCTCGACGTTGGCGGCGGCGAAGTCGGCCAACTGGTCCAGGGCCAGGACGTCGAGGGCGACGTTCTCGCACTTGGCCTCGGTGGCGGTGCCGGCGTTGCCGGGAGCGACGTAGACCTTGGTGACCCGGGTGTCCTGGGCGACCTTCCAGGCCAGGGCGTGTTCGCGACCGCCGCTGCCGATGATGAGTACGTTCATGAAGCTTTCCTCTGGGCGGACCGCACGTGGCCATCCGCCGTTGACGATGGAGTCGACGCCGAAGGCCCGATGCCTTCGGCGGGGCGGGCCTTAGTGACGGAAGTGGCGCATGCCGGTGAAGACCATGGCGATGCCGGCTTCGTCGGCGGCGGCGATGACTTCGGCGTCGCGCATGGAGCCGCCCGGCTGGATCACCGCGGTGATGCCATTGGCCGCGGCGTTGTCGATGCCGTCACGGAAGGGGAAGAAGGCGTCCGAGGCCATGACCGCCCCGGCCACGGCCAGACCGGCGTGTTCGGCCTTGATGGCGGCGATGCGTGCCGAGTTGACGCGGCTCATCTGGCCGGCACCGATACCCACGGTCTGCTGACCCTTGGCGTAGACGATGGCATTGGATTTGACGAATTTGGCCACCTTCCAGGCGAAGATCAGGTCTTGCAGCTCCTGCTCGCTGGGCGCGCGCTGGGTCACCACCTTGAGGTCGTCGGCGGTGATCATGGCGATGTCGCGGCTCTGCACCAGCAGACCGCCGTTGACGCGCTTGAGGTCCAGGCCGGGCTTGCGCTCGGCGGGCCATTCGCCGCATTCCAGCAGGCGGACGTTGGCCTTGGCCGCCACCACCTCGCGGGCCTCGGCGCTGACGCGCGGGGCGATGATCACCTCGACGAATTGACGTTCGACGATGGCGCGGGCGGTCTCGGCGTCCAGTTCGCGGTTGAAGGCGATGATGCCGCCAAAGGCCGACTCGCTGTCGGTGGCATAGGCCAGTTCATAGGCCTGGCGGATGTCGCTGGCCACGGCCACGCCGCAGGGGTTGGCGTGCTTGACGATGACGCAGGCCGGCGCGTCGTAGCTCTTCACGGTTTCCAGGGCGGCGTCGGTGTCGGCGACGTTGTTGAAGGACAGTTCCTTGCCCTGCAGCTGGGTGGCGGTGGCCACGCAGGCTTCGCTGGCGTGCTCGACATAGAAGGCGGCCTGCTGGTGCGGGTTCTCGCCGTATCTCATGTCCTGCGCCTTGATGAACTGGGCGCTGAAGGTGCGCGGGAAGGCGGCGCGGCCTGCGGTGGACAGGGTCTCGGCCTGCTGGTCGATGCTGCCCAGGTAGTTGGCGATCATGCCGTCGTAGGCGGCGGTGTGCTCGAAGGCCTTGAGCGCCAGGTCGAAGCGCTGGGCATAGGTCAGGCCGCCGGCCTTGAGGTCGTCGAGGATGGCCGCGTAGTCGCTGGCATTGACCACGATGGCGACGTCCTTGTGGTTCTTGGCCGCGCTGCGGACCATGGTCGGCCCGCCGATGTCGATGTTCTCGATGGCGTCGGCCAGGCTACAGCCGGGCTTGGCCACGGTGGCGGCGAAGGGGTAGAGATTGACCGCGACCAGGTCGATCGGACGGATGCCGTGTTCGCTCATCACCTCATGGTCGACGCCACGACGACCGAGGATGCCGCCGTGGATCTTGGGATGCAGGGTCTTGACGCGACCGTCCATCATCTCCGGGAAGCCGGTGTAGTCGGCGACTTCCACCGCCGGGATGCCTTCGTCGCGCAAGAGCTTGTAGGTGCCGCCGGTGGACAGGATTTCCACGCCGATGGCCGCGAGTTCACGGGCGAAGTCGACGACGCCCGTCTTGTCGGACACGCTGATCAGCGCACGGCGGACGGGGAGGCGAGAGGTCTGGTCGGTCATGGTCATGTCCATCAGGAGGAAGAAGACCGCCGGTCAAGCCCCCTGGGCCGCCGGCGAGGAGGCGGATCAGAGCAGGTCGTACTGCTTGAGCTTCTTGCGCAGGGTGCCGCGATTGAGCCCGAGCATCTCCGACGCCTTGGTCTGGTTGCCCTTGACGTAATTCATCACGCTTTCGAGCAGGGGTGCTTCCACTTCGCAGAGCACCATGTTGTAGACGTCGGTCACCGGCTGCCCATCGAGGTGGGCGAAGTAATTGCGCAGCGCCTTTTCCACGCTGTCGCGCAGCGTCTGGCCTTCCTGCAGGGGAGCGGTCAGGTGCTGCTTGAGGTCGCCGTTGTCACTCACGGGCGCTGTTCCAGTCAAAGTCTCGGTCATCGAATTCATGCCACCTGCTTCCCGGTCGGGGGCTGCGCGAAGAACGCGCGAATGCTGGCGTGCTGGGCTTGGGTGTCTTGCAGTCGGTTGAACTGGGCGCGCGATTCCGCGGCGCCCGGCCGGTCGGCCAGGTACCAGCCGACGTGCTTGCGGGCGATGCGCACGCCCATTTCCGGGCCGTAGAAGGCGTGCAGGGCGTCGAGGTGCTCCAGCAGGATGGCCTCCACCTCCGCAGCGCTGGGCGCCGCCAGGTGTTCGCCGGTCGCCAGGTAGTGGGCGATCTCGCGGAAGATCCAGGGCCGACCCTGGGCGGCGCGGCCGATCAACAGGCCGTCGCAGCCGGTGTGTTCGAGCACCTTGCGGGCCTTTTCCGGGCTGTCGATGTCGCCGTTGGCGAACACCGGGATGCCGACCGCCTGCTTGATGGCGGCGATGGTGTCGTACTCGGCGGCGCCGAGGAACCGGTCGTCGCGGGTACGGCCATGCACGGCCAGGGCCTGGATGCCGGCCGCCTCGGCCAGCTGCGCGATGCGCAGGCCGTTGCGATTGTCGGGACTCCAGCCGGTGCGGATCTTCAGGGTCACGGGCACGTCCACTGCCGCCACCACGGCGGCGAGGATCTCGGCCACCAGGGCCTCGTCCTTCATCAACGCGGAGCCGGCGGCCTTGTTGCAGACCTTTTTCGCCGGACAGCCCATGTTGATGTCGATGATCTGGGCACCCAGTTCGACATTGCGCTGGGCCGCTTCGGCCAGCATCGCCGGATCGCCGCCGGCGATCTGCACCGAACGCGGTTCCTGCTCGCTGGCGTGGATCAGGCGCAGCCGCGACTTGCGGCTGTCATAGAGCCGCACGTCACTGGTCACCATTTCCGACACGGCCATGCCGGCGCCGAGTGCCAGGCACAGGCGCCGGAAGGGCAGGTCGGTGACCCCGGCCATGGGCGCGAGAATCAGCGGATTGGGCAAGGTATAAGGGCCGATGCGTACCATCGACATATCTTTTTCCCTGGCGAATAGGCGCCTGTTCCGCCTGCGCCGGAAACCGGCCGCGGACAGGGGCTGCTGTGCTTGAAAAGGGTTGGGAATGATACCCGCTCGCCGCCTCGGGATAAAGCGCGAGTTGGCTAGTTTATGAGCAATTCACCCTGGGGCTACTCCGGCGAGAAGAAGCTCAGACTGTAGTTCACCGCCCGCGGGCCGGGGTCGAGAATGTCCAGCGCGATGTGGATCGGCGTCTGCGGCGGCATCTCGTCCTGGCCTTTCAGTTCGCCATTCAGGTATTCGCCCGGCTTGAAACGGCGGCTGGCGAGCAGCTGGCCGTTGAGGTCGGCGAAGCGCAATTCCAGCATCGGAAAGGGCTGCGAGAAGGGCGCCCGGTTGTAGAGGATGGCATCGACGCGCAGGGCGCCGGAGAATTGCGGATGGCTGCGCACTACCAGGTTGCTGCTGCGGATCTGCTGGACATCGACCTTGGACGGCACCTTGCAGCCCAGGCTGGCACAGGCCTGGACGAACAGCGGGCGATAGCTGTCCTGCCGTGCGAGTTCGTCGAAGTGGTAATAGACGTACTGGCCGGCCAGGCCGAGCAGTGCCAGCAGGCAGAGCAGTAGCCACAGCAGGCGGCGCCCCCAGTGTGGGCGCTGCTGGTGACTGTCCAGTTGCAGCGGTTCGTCGTGCAGGTCCAGCAGCGGATCGTCCTGCCATTCCGGCTCGCTGCGCAGGACGCCCGCGGACTTGGCCGCCGGCGCCTCGTCGTCGCGGTCGCGGTCGGCGCTGAGAGGTTCGGCTGCGGGCTCCTGCCAGTCGTCGAGGCGGCCCAGGCCGGGTTCGGCGCGTTCGTCTTCGTCGGCCTCGACCCGGCCGAGTGCCGGCTCCTGGCGCTCGGCCGGGGCGGCGGTGAGGGGCGCGGGCGGCGTGGCCGGGGCCGGTTTCAATGGGGTGCGCAGGGCCGTGAGCGGGGCCGCCGGCGCGACGGCAGGCAAGGGGCTGATGGCCGGCTCGGGCTCGGGTTCCGATGCGAATGCAGGTTCCGGCGCAAGCGCTGGTTCCGGTTCGGCGGCGGTGAGGGGCACAGACAGCGGTTCGGGCTCGAACGCCACTTCGGGCTCGGTCGGCAGGCGCAGGGATTCCGGCTCGGGTTCGCGTGCGGCGGATAGGGCGCCAAGCGAAGGCAGCGCGAAGGCCTCCTCGTCTTCCTGGAGGCGGCGGGCAGCCAGGCCTTGGGCCGGTGCCGGTTCTTCCCGCGGCGTGGTGACGGCAGGCGGCGCGGCGATGGCGGGAGGCGCAGTCGGCGCGCGGCGCTGTTCTTCCAGGGCGCCCAGGCGAGCAACCTCGGCGTCCAATTCCAGATGGCTCAGGTCCAGTTCGTCATGGGGCCAGGCCGCTTCACTGGGCGTCGGCGCCGGCATGGGCGGCGCGGGCACGGGTTCCGGTGCCGTCAAAGGCGCGGCCTGATTGCTGGCGTTGAACACTTCCAGGCAGACGCCACAGCGTACGTCGCCATCCGCGGCGGCCAGGTGTTCCTGGGTGACGCGGAAGCGGGTATGGCAATGCGGACACTGGGCGACGAGGGATTCGGTCATGGCGAGGCGACAGCCAGGGAATTTAAGCGCGCTAGTGTACCCGAAGGCCCAGGCGAAAGAAGGGGCTCCACCGGGCCGCCGGGTAAGCGGCCTGGTGGAACCTTGGCCGATCAGCGGCGGCGGGTCCCGCTGATGCGCACCCAGCCGTCCAGGGTGGCGGTGGGCTCCAGGTCGAAGCAGCCGGCGTAGGCGGCGCGCACGTCCTCGGCCTGCTCGGCGAGGATGCCGGAAAGCGCCAGGCGCCCACCGATGCGGGTCAGGCGGGTGATTTGCTCGGCCAGGCCGACCAGCGGACCGGCAAGGATGTTGGCCACCACCACGTCGGCCGGCTCGTCTGGCAGATCGGCGGGCAGATAGAGCGGAAAGCGTGCCGGGTCGATGCCGTTGCGATTGGCGTTCTCCCGCGAGGCTTCCAGGGCCTGGACGTCGATGTCGGTGCCCACGGCGCGCTCGGCGCCCAGCAGCAGGGCGGCGATGGCGAGGATGCCCGAGCCGCAGCCGAAATCCAGCACCTGCCGACCTGCGACCGGTTCGCCGTCCAGCCATTGCAGGCACAGCGAGGTGGTGGGATGGGTGCCGGTACCGAAGGCCAGGCCCGGATCCAGCAGCAGATTGACCGCCTCGGGTTCCGGGGCCTCGTGCCAGCTGGGCACGATCCACAGCCGCTGGCCGAAGCGCATGGGCTGAAAGTTGTCCATCCAGCTGCGCTCCCACTCCTGGTCTTCCAGGCGCTCCACCTCGTAGGTCAGGCCGTTGGCCAGCAGCTGCACGCGCTGTTCCAGAGCCGCGGCGTCGGTGTCGCCTTCGAACAGCGCCAGCAGGTGGGTCTGGGACCACAGCGGGGTGGTGCCCAGATCCGGCTCGAAGATCGGCTGGTCTTCGGCGTCCATGAAGGTCACCGAGACCGCGCCCAATTCGAGCATGAGGTCTTCGTAGGTTTCCGCCTGGGCGGGGGTGAGGGCGAGGCGGACTTGCAGCCAGGACATGGTGGGCTACCTGAATCGGGTCAAAGCGGGGAGGGTAAATGAAAACGGGCTGCCCGAGGGCAGCCCGTTTACTAGGTAAGAAGCCGACGGGGCGAGCGAGCTAGGTCAGGCAAGGCGGAAATCGCCGAGGAAGCGCAGTTTACATAGAGTAAATGAGCATTCCGAGGCGGTTTCCAACGCAGCCTGGCCGACGCGCAGCCGTCACGCTAGTTAGTGGCGCATGCCGAGCTTCTTCTCCAGATAGTGGATGTTCACCGCGCCCTGGCCGAAGGCCTGGTCGCGGGTCAGCATCCGGTGCAGATCGGCGTTGGTCTTGATGCCGTCGACGATCAGCTCGTCCAGGGCGTTGCGCATCCGGGCCATGGCCTCGTCGCGGGTCTTGCCCCAGGTGATCAGCTTGGCGATCAGCGAATCGTAGTTCGGCGGAACCTTGTAGCCGCTGTACAGGTGCGAATCGACCCGCACGCCGTTGCCGCCCGGGGCATGGAAATGCTTGACCAGGCCCGGGGAGGGCATAAAGGTCTTGGGGTCTTCGGCGTTGATCCGGCACTCGATGGCGTGACCGGTGATCTTGATGTCTTCCTGCTTGATCGACAGTTTGTTGCCAGCGGCGATGCTGAGCATCTCCTTGACGATGTCGACACCAGTGATCATCTCGGTCACCGGATGCTCCACCTGCACGCGGGTGTTCATCTCGATGAAGTAGAAGCGGCCGTCTTCGTAGAGGAATTCGAAGGTGCCGGCGCCCCGGTAGCCGATGTCGATGCAGGCCTTGACGCAGCGCGCCAGGACTTCTTCACGGGCCTTTTCGTCGATCTGGGGCGCAGGCGCCTCTTCGATGACCTTCTGATGGCGGCGCTGCAGCGAGCAGTCGCGATCGTAGAGGTGCACGGCATTGCCCTGGCCATCGGAGAGCACCTGGACTTCCACGTGACGCGGATTGCCGAGGAACTTCTCCATGTAGACCATGGAGTTGCCAAAGGCGGCGCCGGCCTCGGTCTGGGTCAGCTTGATCGACTTGATCAGCTCGGCTTCGTCCTCCACCACGCGCATGCCACGACCACCACCGCCACCGGCGGCCTTGATGATCACCGGATAGCCGACTTCGCGGCCGATGCGCAGGCACTCGGCCTCGTCATCCGGCAGGGCGCCATCGGAGCCCGGTACGGTGGGTACGCCGGCCTGCTTCATGGCGTTCTTGGCGGAGACCTTGTCGCCCATCAGGCGAATCACGCTGGCGGTGGGGCCGACGAAGGCGAAACCGGACTGCTCCGCCTGCTCGGCGAAGTCGGCGTTCTCGGCGAGAAAGCCGTAGCCGGGATGGATGGCGGTGGCACCGGTGACTTCCGCGGCGCTGATGATGGCCGGGATGTTCAGGTAGGACAGGGGCGAGGGGGCCGGGCCGATGCACACCGATTCGTCGGCGAGGGACAGATGCATCAGTTCGCGGTCGGCGGTGGAATGAACCGCCACCGTCTTGATGCCCAGCTCCTTGCAGGCACGCACCACGCGCAGGGCGATTTCCCCGCGGTTGGCGATCAGGACTTTTTCCAGCATCGTGGGCTCCACGGGCTTAGACAATGGTGAACAGCGGCTGGTCGAATTCGACGGGCTGACCGTTCTCGACCAGCACCTGGCCGATGGTACCGCTGGCTTCGGCTTCGATGTGGTTCATCATCTTCATGGCTTCGACGATGCACAGGATGTCGCCTTTCTTCACCTGCTGGCCGACTTCGACGAAGGCCGGGGTGGTGGGCGAGGACGCGCGGTAGAAGGTGCCGACCATGGGCGAGCGAGCCACGTTACCGGTCAGTTGCGGAGCGGCGGCTTCGGCAGGAGCGGCGGCGGCCGGCGCAGCGGCCGGAGCCGGAGCGGCGACCGGCGCGGGGGCAGCGGCGTAGACGGTCTGCATGCCTTGGTTGCGGCCGGTGTTGCGGCTGATGCGGACGGACTCTTCGCCTTCGCGGATTTCCAGCTCGTCGATACCGGACTCTTCCAGCAACTCGATCAGTTTCTTGACTTTACGGATGTCCATTGGCGTTGGCTCTCCCCTCGGGTTCAGGTGATGTTCTGGATATTGAGTCGCGCTCAGCCGCGGGCGGCGAGCTGTTCGCAGGCGGCTTCCAGGGCCAGGCGATAGCCACTGGCACCGAGCCCACAGATGACACCGACCGCCACGTCGGAAAAATAGGAGTGGTGGCGGAAGGCTTCGCGCTTGTGCACATTCGACAGGTGCACTTCGATGAATGGGATGCTCACCGCGAGCAAGGCGTCACGTAGCGCGACGCTGGTATGGGTGAAGGCGGCCGGATTGATCAGGATGAAGTCCACCCCTTCGTCGCGCGCGGCGTGGATGCGTTCGATCAGCAGGTGTTCGGCATTGCTTTGCAGAGACTGCAGGCGATGCCCCGCCGCGGTGGCACGGGCTTCGAGATCGGCATTGATCTGGGCCAGGGTGGTGGCACCGTAGACGCCCGGCTCGCGGGTGCCCAGCAGATTCAGGTTGGGCCCGTGCAGTACCAGCAGATGCGCCATAGCCACTTGCCTCGCGATTTCGCAACCAGATTGGCCGCGGACTATGCCGCAACCAGAGGTGACTGTCCAGTCGCTAGACGTTTGCCGGAAATAGCCGCACGTTGGGCGAAATTCTTTTAATCGCTGGCGATAAGCCTTTTTGCTTCGCCCAGTCGGGCGAGAAAGCCCGCGGCGTCGATTTCGCCGACGATGCGTCCCTTTGCCTGTTCCTGGCCGTTGGCCGCATAGAACAGGATCGCCGGCGGGCCGAACAGGCCGTGCTGCTGCAGCCACTGCCGCTGTTCCCGGGTGCTTTGCGTCATATCGAAGCGGATCAGCTCGAAGTCCTTGAGTTGTGCCTGGACTTCGGGGTTGCCGAATACCTCGCGCTCGATGATCTTGCAGCTGATGCACCAGTCGGCGTAGACGTCTACCAGCACCGGTCGACCGCCGCCGAGACTGCTGGTTAGAGCAGCCGGATCGCTGAGGCTGCGCATGCCGTCGGGGTGCGCAGCCACTCCAGGCGCCGTCGAGTCACCCAGGGGCCGCAGCGGATCGCTGGCGCCGTGCAGGGCACCGATACCCGCCGCCACGCCATAGACCACCAGGGCCAGCCCGGCCAGTTGCAGCAGGCGCTGACGGGGCGGCTTGGGCACCCATTCCAGGGCCCCGAGAAACAACCCGACGCCGGCCGCCAGCAGGCCCCAGGCGGCCAAGGCCAGTGGTCCTGGCAACAGCCGTTCGAGCAGCCACAGGGCCACCGCCAGCAGCAGCACGCCAAAGGCGTTGCGCATGCCCACCAGCCAGGCGCCGCTGCGTGGCAGCAGGGCGCCGCCACCGGCGGCGATGAGGACCAGCGGGGTACCCATGCCCAGGCCCAGGGCGAACAGGGCGAGTCCGCCGCCAAGCCAGTCGGCGGTGCTGCTGATGTAGAGCAGCAGGCCCGCCAGGGGCGCCGAGACGCAGGGCGAGACGATCAGGCTGGAGAGCACGCCCAGGGTGGCCGCGCCGCCGAGGGAGCCGCCGCGGGTGCTGCTGGCCAGCTGTTCCAGGCGCTCGCGCAGGGCCGCCGGCAGGCGCAGTTCGAAAAGGCCGAACATGGCCAGGGCGAACAGCAGGAACAGCGCGGCGAAGGGAATCAGCACCCAGGCCGACTGCAGTTGCGCCTGCAGATTGAGACTGGCGCCAAAGACGCCCATGAGCGCGCCCAAGGCCGCGAAGCTCAGAGCCATGGGCACCACGTAGGCCAACGCCAGCAGCAGGCCACGACCCGGACGCGCCTTGCCGGCCAGCACCACCGCCGAGACGATGGGCAGCATCGGCAGGACGCAGGGGGTGAAGGTCAGCCCCAGCCCGGCGAGGAAGGCCAGCAGGAGTCTGTTCCAGCCGACCTGATCGGGGGCAGGGGCGCTGGCCGCCGGGCTCGCCGTGGGCAAGGCCGCGGAGCTGGCGATATCCAGGATGCGGGTTTCCGGTGGATAGCAGAGACCTCGGTCGGCGCAACCCTGGTAGGTGACCGTGATCCGACCGCCGCGGCCGGGCGCGAGGGGCAGGGGGATGTCGACGCCGGCGTGATAGACCTGGACATCGCCGAACCATTCATCGTGCTTGGGCTCGCCGGGCGGCAGGGCAACCGGCGCGGTGAGCAGACCAGGGTCGGCGTCGAAGGCGAAGCGTTGCCGATAGAGGTAGTAGCCCTCGGCGATGGTGAAGCGCAGCTGGGGGCGGCCTTCGGCGTCGCGGCGCTGCTCCAGGCGAAAGGCCTGATCCACCGGCAGGAATTGCTGACTGGGGCGCTGACCGTCCAGGCCCAGCGCGGCGCTCGGGCGCGGCGCATCGAACAGGCCGGCGGTGGCGGGCAGGGTCAGCAGCAGGGTGAGCAGGAACAGCAGGACACGCATGGGCTTCTCGGCGATCGGCAGCGGCCGATCATAGCAGAGGCATCTGGCTGGTCAGTCCTGGCCGTACTGGCGCACGCAATTGCGCCCCGCATGCTTGGCGGCATAGAGGGCTTCGTCCGCCTGCTTGGCCAAAGCGGGCATCTCCTGGCCGGGCTGCAGCTGCGCCACGCCGGCGCTGAAGGTGCAGCTGAGTTCCTTGGGCGGCGCCGGATAGTGGATCTCGGCGAAGCGCTGGCGGATCTCGTCGATCAGGCGGGTGGCGGTGGCCAGGTCGGTGTCGGGCAGCACGATGGCGAATTCCTCGCCGCCATAACGGCCGATGTGGTCGGACTTGCGCAGGCGCTGCTTGAGGAACAGCGCCAGGCTCTTGATCACCCGATCGCCCATGGGATGGCCGTAGTGGTCGTTGACCTGCTTGAAGTGGTCGATGTCCAGCATGGCGAAGGTGATCGGCCGCTGGCTGCGCCGGGCGCGGAAGCAGGCGTCTTCCAGCAGCTGCAGGGTGTGGGTGTGGTTGTACAGGCCAGTGAGGCTGTCCTGGACGATGCGCGCCTGAAGGCTGCGCGCCCGGGCCGCGCGGGTACGCACCGTGGCGATCAGGTGGCGCGGCTTGATCGGCTTGGTGAGGAAGTCGTCACCGCCTTCGCTCATGGCGTCCAGCTGCTTGTCGAGGTCGTCCTCGGCCGACAGGTAGATGATGGGCACGCTGACATAGCGCTCGTGCTGGCGGATGACCTTGGCCAGCTCGGTGCCGGTGCACTCGGGCATGTACATGTCGAGGATGATCAGGTCGGGCACGAATTCGGCCAGGTGCGCCATCACCGCGCCGGGTTGCATCAGGGTGCGGGTGACGATGCCGGCGCTGTTGAGCGCCATTTCCGTGGCCATGGCCTGGGCCCGGGAGTCGTCCACCACCAGGGCGCGGATCGGGTCGTAGTAGACGGTGCGGGTGAGGGTCTCGATCTTTTCCAGCAGCCGCGCCGAATCCAGGGTGCCGGTGTAGAACTCCTGGCCACCGGCGCGCACCGCGGCCAGGCGAAAGGGGGTGTCGGCTTCCTGGTGGCTGTAGAACAGCACCGGCAGCTTGCGCTCCAGACCGGTCTGGGCCTCCAGCGCCAGCTGGATGCCGGCACCCGCGCCGCCGAAGTCCACGTCCATGACGATGACCGCCGGGTGCCGGCTGTCCATCATCGCGCGGAAGTCGTCGGCGCCGTGGATGATCTGGATGGTGACGCCGAAGTATTCCATCTGCTGCGCCAGGCGCTCGGCGCGCTCGGTGTCGAGCAGGGCGATGTAGATCGGCTTGCGCAGCGGCGGCAGGCTGGTGGTTTCCAGCTGGTCGCCCTGGCGCAGTCCGGTGCGCGACAGGCTCTGCATGGCCAGGCTGAGTTCGGTGATGGCCTGGCTGTTGAGGCGGCCGCGATTGGCGGCGACCTGGGCCAGGGAGGCGCCGATGGCCTCGGCGAGCTCGGCATGGCCCTGCTGCTCGAAGCGCTTGGCGTATTGCAGCAGGCGCGCGTTGGCGTCGGTCAGCTCGACCAGGCTGCCGGCCGTCCACTCGTCTCGTTGCAGCCGTTGCCAGATCTCCAGCACCTGGCGCGACTGGTGGATGACCCGTTGCGCGAAGTGCAGCTTGAGGCGGTCCCGGCTCGGATCATCTGGTTCGCTCACGAATTGTTCCGTCATTCTTGAGGTGGTGGCCCTATGCTACCAATTGCTGGCGGGCAGGGGAGAGGCGGTACCCTGGTTAGCGGCGGCTATGCCGCTCGCATGGACACTGTCGGTCGCTTCTGGAGTAGCGTTTGTCGCCTGTTACCCTAGGCTCGGAGGCGGCTGCCCAGGTGCATTGCGCCCGAGCGGCCTGCGAGGGCTGCGCAACCGGCGCCGCGGGCAGGGGTCCAAGCGCCGACACCTTTGAAATCATTGCAAGGAATTGCCCATGCGGGAGTGGAACTTGAGATCGGGATGGCTCCGGCTGGTAGCAGCGCTCGTCGCGCTCTACCTGCTGGTCAGCCTGGCGATAGGCTGGTACTGGAGTCGTGAGCCGGATTTCTTCCCGGTGCAGCAGCATGCCCAGGAGGCGGCCGCGGCCAGCGGGCGCAAGCTGGTGCTCGGCTACACCACGGTCGAGACCCTCAAGCAGGTGGCCGGCACCCTGCTGGACAAGCCGGGCGGCTATCTCTCCAACGACATCTTCCCGCCGGGCCTCTGGCTCGACGACATGCCGTCCTGGGAATATGGCGTGCTGGTGCAGACCCGTGACCTGGCGCGCGCCCTGCGCAAGGACTTCGCCCGTTCCCAGTCGCAGTCCACCGAGGACGTCGATTTGGCCCAGGCCGAGCCGCGCTTCAACTTCGACAACCACAGCTGGGCCATGCCCTCGTCGGAATCCGAGTACCGCGCCGGCATCGCCTCCCTGGATCGCTACCTGGCGCGCCTGGGTGGCCAGAACGCCCAGGGTCAGCCCGCCGCCTACTTCTATTCGCGCTCGGACAACCTGCGCAACTGGCTGGGCGACGTCGAGACCCGGCTGGGCTCGCTGTCCCAGCGACTCTCCGCCAGCGTCGGTCGCGTACGCCTCGATGCCGAGGTGCGGCCGAACCAGGACATCCCTGCCGGCCAGGTGCCGGAGGTGCATGAGCAGCGCGTCGAGACGCCCTGGCTGCAGATCGACAACGTCTTCTACGAGGCCCGCGGTCAGGCCTGGGCGCTGTCGCACATCCTGCGCGCCATCGAGGTGGACTTCGCCGACACCCTGGCCAAGAAGAACGCTACGGTTAACGTGCGCGAGATCATCCGCGAACTGGAAGCGGCGCAGCAGCCGGTCTGGAGTCCGATGATCCTCAACGGCAGCGGCTTCGGCATCCTGGCCAACCATTCGCTGGTGATCGCCAACTACATCTCCCGCGCCAACGCCGCCATCATCGACCTGCGCCAGTTGCTGGAACAGGGCTGATGACGCCGGACGCACGCGAGGCGGCGCATCGCGCCGCCTCCGACCGGGAGCTAGTGGTCTGGGTCGATCACCAGGACTGCATCCAGGGCGAATTGCCGCGGGCAGAACTGCGTGCCCGTGGCCTGATCGGCCGCTGCACCTTCATTCTGCTGTTCAATGACGCCGGCGAACTCTGCGTACACCGGCGCACCCTGAGCAAGGCGCTCTATCCCGGCTACTGGGATGTCGCTGCCGGCGGCATGGTGGCGCCCGGCGAGAGCTATGCGCAATCGGCGGCCCGCGAGCTGGCCGAGGAGCTGGGCGTCAGCGGCGTGGCCTTGCGCGAGCATGGCACCTTCTATTTCGAAGAGCCCGGCAATCGCCTCTGGGGCGGCGTGTTCAGCGCGCGCTGGAACGGCCCGCTGCGGCTGCAGCCGGAAGAGGTACTGGAGGCACGCTTCCTGGCGCCGGCCGCCATTCTCGATGAGGCTCGCCAGCGACCCTATTGCCCGGATTCGCTGGAGGCCCTGCGCCTGGCCGTCAGTCGGTCGGATGTCGCATCCCTGCCTTAATTTCTCGCATTCGCGCCTTAGCATCCGCGGGCGATGCTGCTACATTGCGCGGCCCCGGACTAGCGCGGCCCGTGCCGGCCGGCGCTGCATCCAAGGTTTCCTCCAGGCGCCCGGCGTCTGAATCGAACTGGGAGAACCGTCCCTTGAGCAAGAAAACCTCCTCGCTGTCGGATCTCAGCCGGCTGGTGTATTCCACCGACGTCGGCCGCATTCGTCCGGAAGAACCCCAGGCACCGACCCCGGCCGGTGACGGCATCGCCCGCGTGCGGCGCGAGACCAAGGGCCGCGGCGGCAAGACGGTGACCACGGTCAGCGGCGTCCCCCTGGGCGAGGAAGAGCTCAAGGACCTGGCCAGCGCGCTCAAGCGTCGCTGCGGGACCGGTGGGGCGCTCAAGGATGGCGTCATCGAGATCCAGGGCGATCATGTCGACCTGCTGCTCGGCGAACTCGAAAAGCGCGGCTTCAAGACCAAGCGGTCGGGAGGCTAGGCCAGGCCTTCCAGCCCCCGCGTACAACTTACCGCCCCTGGCGGCGGTCCATCCAAAGCAAGATTCCCTATAGGAGATTCCCGCGAATGTCCCCACGACGCACGCGCAAAGATGACGGCAGCCAGTGGACCGTGGCGGACAGCCGCAGCGTCTATGGTATTCGCCACTGGGGTGCCGGCTACTTCGCCATCAGCGATGCCGGCAACGTCGAAGTCCGCCCCCACGGTCCGGACGGCCAGCCGATCGACCTCCATGTGCTGGTCGGTCAGCTGCGCGAAGCGGGGCTGTCGCTGCCGCTGCTGGTGCGTTTCCCCGACATCCTCCAGGGCCAGGTGCGCCACCTGACCGGTGCCTTCGATCGCAACATCGAGCGCCTGGACTACCAGGGCCGCTACACCGCCCTCTATCCGATCAAGGTCAACCAGCAGGAAGCGGTGGTGGAAAACATCATCGCCACCCGTGACGTCTCCATCGGCCTGGAAGCCGGCTCCAAGCCGGAGCTGATGGCGGTGCTGGCGCTGGCGCCCAAGGGCGGCACCATCGTCTGCAACGGCTACAAGGACCGCGAATTCATCCGCCTGGCGCTGATGGGCCAGAAGCTGGGTCACAGCGTCTTCATCGTCATCGAGAAGGAATCCGAGGTCCCGCTGGTGATCGAGGAGGCGGCCGAGCTCAAGGTCACGCCCCAGGTCGGCCTGCGGGTGCGGCTGTCGTCCCTGGCGTCGAGCAAATGGGCCGACACCGGTGGCGAGAAGTCCAAGTTCGGTCTCTCCGCCGCCCAGCTGCTGTCGGTGATCGAGCGTTTCCGCGCCGCCGGCCTGGAGCAGGGCGTGCGCCTGCTGCACTTCCACATGGGCTCGCAGATCGCCAACCTGGCCGACTACCGCCAGGGCTTCCGCGAGGCCATCCGCTACTACGCCGAACTGCGCGCCCTGGGCCTGCCGCTGGACCACATCGACGTCGGTGGCGGCCTGGGCGTGGACTACGACGGCACCCACTCGCGCAACGCCAGCTCGATCAACTACGACATGGACGACTACGCCGGGACCGTGGTCGGCATGCTCAAGGAATTCTGCGACCAGCAGGAATTGCCGCATCCGAACATCTTCTCGGAAAGCGGCCGCGCCATGACCGCCCACCACGCCATGCTGGTGATGCAGGTCACCGACGTCGAACGCCACAACGACAGCGTGCCGGCCAGCGAGCGCTTCGAAGGCAAGGCCGAGGTGGTGCAGTGGCTGGCCGAGCTGCTCGGCGACACCGATCCGGAGATGGTCACCGAGACCTACTGGCGCGCCACCCAGTACGTCAGCGAAGCCGCTGCCCAGTACGCCGCCGGCACCCTGAGCCTGAGCGACAAGGCCCTGGCCGAGCAGTGCTACTTCGCCATCTGCCGTCGCCTCTACAACCAGCTCAAGGCCCGCCAGCGCTCCCACCGCCAGGTGCTCGACGAACTCAACGACAAGCTGGCCGACAAGTACATCTGCAACTTCTCGGTGTTCCAGAGCCTGCCCGACACCTGGGCCATCGACCAGATCCTGCCCATCGTGCCCCTGACCCGCCTGGACGAGGAGCCGGTGCGCCGCGCCGTGCTGCAGGACCTGACCTGCGACTCCGACGGCAAGATCAAGCAGTACGTCGACGAGCAGAGCATCGAGACCAGCCTGCCGGTGCACGAGGTGCGCGAGGGCGAGGACTATCTGCTGGCGGTGTTCCTGGTGGGCGCCTACCAGGAGATCCTCGGCGACATGCACAACCTGTTCGGCGACACCGATTCGGTCAACGTCTACCAGGACGCCGACGGCAGCGTGCGCCACGGCGGCATCGAGACCCACGACACCATCGAGGACATGCTCAGGTACGTGCACCTCTCGCCCGAGGAGCTGATGACCTACTACCGCGACAAGGTCGCCAGTGCGCGCCTCACCGCGCGCGAGCGCACCCAGTTCCTCGACGCCATGCGCCTGGGCCTGACCCGTTCCTCCTATCTCGCCGGCTGACGAAGCGAACCCTGGCGGCCGGGCGGGCTCTATAGCCTTGCCGTCAGGATGGAGGAGCAGAGGTATGAAAGGGCGCTTGGCGCTGTTGCTGATGGGCAGTCTGATGCTGGCCGGCTGCGGCAAGGTCAATCAGGAAAACTATTCCCGGCTCAAGGCCGGCCAGACCAAGGCCGAGGTGGAGCAGATCCTGGGTGCGCCCACGGAATGCGCGGGCGCCCTGGGCGTCACCACCTGTACCTGGGGCGACCGCGGCTCCTTCATCAGCGTGCAGTATCTCAACGATAAGGTGGCGATGTTCGCCGGGCAGGGTCTGCGATGAAAACCTCTACCAAACTGCTACTGCTGGCGGGTGCCGCCGGACTGCTCGCGGCCTGCGCCAGCGGCCCGCGCGAAGTCCCGCCGCTCACCGCGGGCAATGTCGATCTGCAGCGCTACCAGGGCCACTGGTACGAGGTGGCGCGACTGCCGATGTTCTTCCAGCGCAAGTGCGCCCAGTCCGAAGCCAACTATCACGTCATGGCCGATGGTTCGGTCGCCGTGTTCAACCGCTGCCGTACCCTGGACGGCAAGGTGGAGGAAGCCACCGGCACCGCCACCCCGATCAAGCCGGGCGTGACTGATCGCCTGGAAGTGCGCTTCGATACCTGGTTCAGCGGTGTCCTGCCCAACGTCGCCAAGGGACCCTACTGGATCCTCTATGTCGACGACGACTACAAGACCGCCCTGGTCGGCAGTCCGGATCGCAAGTACCTCTGGTTGCTGGCGCGCAAGCCCGACATTTCCGCGGCGCAGAGCGAAAAGCTGCTGCGCATCGCTCGCGAGAAGGGCTACAACCTCAATCGTCTGGTCTGGCGCGAGACCGACGCCCACATGCCCTAGGCCACAGGAGCTCTCCGTGAAACTCTGGACCGATGCCTTTGCCGACAACGCCTTCATGCCCAAGCGCCACGAATTCGACGTGGCCGACTTCGGTGCCCACGGCGACAACATCTCGCCCGCGCTGCAGTGGTCCGATCTGCCGGCGGATACCAAGAGCCTGGCGCTGACCGTCTACGATCCGGACGCTCCCACCGGCAGCGGATTCTGGCACTGGGTGGTGGTCAACATCCCGGTCGGCACCCAGGGTCTGGCGGAAGACGCCGGCCGCGCCGATGGCTCGGGCCTGCCGGCGGGCGCCCTGCAGCTGATCAACGACTATGGCACCCGCGGCTTCGGCGGCGCGGCGCCGCCCAAGGGTGATAAGCCGCACCGCTACATCTTCCAGCTGCATGCGCTCAAGGTCGATCAGCTGCCGGTGCCGGCGGACGCGACCAATGCAGTCGGTCGCTTCATGATCCATCTCAACCAGCTGGCTTCGGCGACCTACACCGGTCTCTACGAGATCAAGTAGGGCCGCGGACGGACGGGCTAGAGCGCGTCCGTCGAGGTCGCCAGGCGGATGCCGGCGGCGCGCATCTCGGCGAGGAAGGCGTCGCCCTGGGCTTCGAAGCCCGGCACCGAATGACTGCAGTCGGTCAGCAGCACCAGGTCCTGGCGCCGCTCCACCGGCCAGAATTCCAGTAGATCGCGAACGGTACTGGCCACGCAGTGCGAAAGCGCCTCGCCGGCGATCAACAGGGTATCGGCCGCCTGGAGGCGAGCGATCAGGCCCGCGTCCACCGCGGTGCCCGGGTCCGCCGGATCCGGGACCTCGGCGCGCAGCGCCGAATAGTGTTCGGTATGGGGATTGCCGCCCTTGGCGATGAAATCCACCAGGCGTCCCTGCTGCCGGCCCCAGGCATTGAGCGCCTGATGGACATCCTGCTGCACCCCATGGCCCCAGCCGCCCACCAGGCAGTGCTCCGGCCAGATCACCAGGCGATAGCGACCCCCGGCTTCCAGTGCCTGCACATAGGCCAGCGCCCGGGCGCGTTCGGCCGGATCGCGGGTCTGCCAGCGCCCGTTGGCCACCTCGTCCGCACCGATCTGGGTAAAGGGCGCCGGTGGCTGGCCCTGGGCATCCTGCCAGCCGTGCGGGTGGGCGATGTGCAGCGGCTGATGGGAGTCCAGGGTCACCTGCACCCCGCTGAGGCGGGCACCCAGGCGCTCGATCAGGGCCGCGACGCGCTGCAGTCCGGCCACCGCACCGGGCACCGGCAGGGCCGCGCCCGGCAGGTCGCAGAAATCGTTTTGCGGATCGATCAGCAGCAACTGCAGCTTGGCATGGGACATGGCGATCTCCTCGGGCGACTGGCCGTCGATGGTGCGGGTGTCACTGGACGCGAAGCAAGCCCGGGCAGCGTGGAAACCCGGTAAGGTGCAGGTCTATGATGAAGGGGCCGACCCTGCCCCGCGGAGCGCGACATGCTGAATCTGTATCCGGAAATCAAGCCTTATGCCCGCCACGAGCTGGCCGTCGAAGCGCCCCATGTGCTCTATGTCGATGAGAGCGGCTCGCCGGATGGTCTGCCGGTGCTGTTCATCCATGGCGGACCCGGCTCCGGATGCGATCGCCTGAGCCGGCGCTTCTTCGATCCCAATCTCTATCGCATCGTCACCTTCGATCAGCGCGGCTGCGGTCGCTCCACGCCCTATGCCAGCCTGGAAAACAACACCACCTGGCACCTGGTCGAGGACATCGAGCGCCTGCGCGAACACCTGGGCATCGAGCAATGGGTGCTGTTTGGCGGCTCCTGGGGGTCGACCCTGGCGCTGGCCTATGCCCAGCGCCATCCCGAGCGGGTCAAGGCCATGGTCCTGCGCGGCATCTTTCTCTGTCGCCCAGTGGATCTGCAGTGGTTCTACCAGGAGGGCGCGAGCCGGCTGTTTCCCGATTTCTGGCAGGACTATCTGCACCCCATCGCCGAGGAAGAGCGCGGCAATCTCATCCAGGCCTACTATCGCCGCCTGACCGGTCCGGACGAACTGGCACAGATGTCTGCCGCGCGCGCCTGGTCCTGCTGGGAGGGGCGTACGGTGTCTCTGAGGCCCAATCCCGACGTGCTGGAGAAATTCAGCGAGCACGCCCTGGCCATCGCCCGCATCGAGTGTCACTACTTCATCAACGACGCCTTCCTCGAGCCCAACCAGCTCTTGCGCGACATGCCCAGGATCGCCCATATCCCGGCGGTGATCGTGCACGGCCGCTACGACATGGTCTGCCCGCTGGATAATGCCTGGGCCCTGCACCACGCCTGGCCGGGCAGCGAATTGCAGATCATCCGCGACGCCGGTCATGCGGCCAGCGAGCCCGGTATCTGCGACGCCCTGGTGCGGGCGACCGACCAGATCGCCCGCCAGCTGCTCGATCTGCCCCAGGAGGCCGAGTGAAGGCGCTGCTGCAAAGGGTCAGCCGCGCTAGCGTCGAGGTCGAGGGAGATACGGTCGGCGCCATAGGCGCGGGCCTGCTGGTCCTGGTGGGTATCGAACCGGCGGATGACGAGGCCGCCTGCAGTCGCATGCTCAAGCGGCTGCTGGAGTACCGGGTGTTCGCCGATGGCGAGCAGCGTATGAATCTGTCCCTGCAGGACGTCGGCGGCGGCTTGCTGCTGGTCTCCCAGTTCACTCTGGCCGCCGATACCCGCAGCGGCCGCCGGCCGAGCTTTTCCAGCGCCGCGCCACCGGCCCAGGGCGAGCGGCTGTTCAACCATCTGATAGGCCTCGCCCGCGACCTTCATCCCGAGGTCCAGACCGGTCGTTTCGGCGCCGACATGCAGGTTTCCCTGGTCAACGACGGACCAGTGACATTTTTATTGTCGATTTAGTGAGGGCGCCCCTTACAGCGCCCTGCCAAGTGTCTATGATTGCGCAGTTCGAGTTTGAACGGTCGTCCAACTGGGGAATCATTGACCCCTGCGGGAGTCGGACCTCTGCCTATCCGTTTCGCGACCACCCGTCGCCAAACGTATTCGTACGCTGATTTAGGAGGCTGCGTGTTATCTCATTCCAAAGTTAAGCCGGGCAAGCAGGGCTTCGCCCTGATCGGGCTCTCCGTCGCTCTGGGTCTGTTCAGTGCCCAGGCCCTGGCCTTCAGCCTGGACGACGTGGCCGCCAAGGCCAAAGAACTCTCCGGCCAGAAATTCGTCGCGCCCAAGAGCAACCTGCCCGCATCCTTCAGCGGCATGAAGTATGCCGACTATCAGCAGATCACCTTCAATCAGGACAAGGCCTACTGGAAGGATGCCAAGACGCCCTTCCGCCTGAACTTCTATCACGAGGGCATGCACTACAGCGTGCCGGTGAAGATCAACGAGGTCACCGCCAACAACGTCGAAGAGATCAAATACGATCCCTCGATGTTCAACTTCGGCAACCTGCAGGTCGACCAGGCCCAGCTCAAGGATCTCGGCTTCGCCGGATTCAAGGTGCTCTATCCGCTGAACAAGGCGGACAAGCATGACGAGCTGATGACCATGCTCGGCGCCAGCTATTTCCGCGTGATCGGCAAGAACCAGGTCTATGGCCTGTCCGCCCGTGGCCTGGCCATAGACACCGCGCTGCCGTCCGGCGAGGAATTCCCGCGCTTCACCGAATTCTGGGTCGAACAGCCCCAGTCGGATCGCCGCAATCTGGTGATCTATGCGCTGCTCGATTCGCCGCGCGCCACCGGTGCCTATCGCTTCGTGCTGACTCCCGGCAAGGACAGCACCGTCGACGTCGAAGCCAAGGTGTTCCTGCGCGACAACGTCAACAAGCTCGGCATCGCGCCGCTGACCAGCATGTACCTGTTCGGCCCCAACCAGCCCAGCGCCCAGGTCAACTATCGTCCGGCGCTGCACGACTCCAACGGGCTGGCCATCCATGCCGGCAACGGCGAGTGGCTGTGGCGTCCGCTGAACAACCCGCGCCGCCTGTCGGTCAGCACCTACACCATCGAGAATCCGCGTGGTTTCGGTCTGCTGCAGCGTGGCCACGAGTTCTACAAGTACCAGGACCTGGACGAGCGCTACGACAAGCGTCCCAGCGGCTGGGTAGAGCCCAAGGGCGACTGGGGCAAGGGTCACGTCGAGCTGGTGGAAATCCCCACCCCGGACGAGACCAACGACAACATCGTGGCCTTCTGGACGCCGGACACCCTGCCGGAGAAGGGTCAGCCGATCGATGTCAGCTATCGTCTGCACTTCACCACCGACGAACCCAACCTGCACACCAAGGACCTGGCCTGGGTCTCCCAGACCCGTCTGTCCACCGGTGACGTGCGCCAGTCCAACCTGGTGCGCCAGACCGATGGCAGCCTGGCCTACATCATCGACTTCGAAGGTCCGAACCTCGATGACCTGCCCGAGGATTCGCAGGTCGGCTCCCAGGTCAGCCTGGATGCCAACGGTGAACTGGTCGAGAACTCTGTGCGCTACAACCCGGTTACCAAGGGCTATCGCCTGACCTTGAGACTCAAGGTCAAGGATCAGACCAAGCCGGTGGAAATGCGCGCCAACCTCGCCCAGGGTGACAAACCGCTCAGCGAAACCTGGACTTACCAGCTACCTGCCAATGAATAACACCACCCGCGATACCTCGGTCGCCGCTGCTGGCGACTACCTCGAACACCTGCCGTTGCCCGCCGGGCAACGGCAGGTGCTGGACCAGACGGCGGACGTCGAGTCGCTGCACCGGCAACTGGCCGGTGCCCGCGGCGCAGGCGCCCAGGGTGCCGAGGCGGTGATCGCCTCCACCGAAGCGCGTCTGGCCGCTGGTTGGGACGACACCCTGGAGGATGGCGAGCTGCTGGGCAGCGATGCCCAGGGTCGCGTCTTCATCAAGGCCACCCCGCCCATGACCCGCTCCATGATGGTGCCCGATCCCTGGCGCACCAATCCTGTGGCGCGGAGCTGGAAGCGGCTGCTCGGCCGCAAGGATCACAGCCGCTGGCAACCCGATCCCGAAGCCGATGCCCATGCGCACTGGCGCAAGGTCGGTTCCTTCCGGCGCTTCATCCTGCTGATCCTGATGCTGGTGCAGACCGGCATCGCCACCTGGTACATGAAGGCCGTGCTGCCCTATCAGGGCTGGGCGCTGGTTGATCTCGGCGAGGTCTACCGTCAGGGCTGGGGCGAGTCCATCCGCCAGGTACTGCCCTATGTGGTGCAGACCAGCATCCTGCTGCTCTTCGCCCTGCTGTTCTGCTGGGTATCCGCCGGTTTCTGGACCGCCCTGATGGGCTTCTGGCAACTGCTCAGCGGCCGCGACAAGTACAGCATCTCGGCCAGTTCCACCGGCACCGAGCCGATCGATCCCCAGTCGCGTACCGCCCTGGTGATGCCCATCGCCAACGAAGACGTGCCGCGGGTCTTCGCCGGTCTGCGCGCCACCTACGAGTCGGTCCGCGCCAGCGGCGAGCTGGAGCACTTCGACTTCTTCATCCTCAGCGACAGCAACGATCCGGACAAATGCGTGGCCGAAGAAAAGGCCTGGCTGGAGCTGTGCCGCGAGGTCGGTGGCTTCGGCCACATCTTCTATCGCCGTCGTCGCCGTCGGGTGAAGCGCAAGAGCGGCAACATCGACGACTTCTGCCGTCGCTGGGGCAGCCAGTACAAGTACATGGTGGTGCTCGACGCCGACAGCGTCATGAGCGGCGAATGCCTGGCCAGTCTGGTCCGGCTGATGGAAGCCAATCCGCGTGCCGGCATCATCCAGACCGCGCCCAAGGCGTCCGGCATGGACACCCTGTACGCGCGCCTGCAGCAGTTCGCCACCCGGGTGTACGGACCGCTGTTTACCGCCGGCCTGCACTTCTGGCAGCTGGGTGAATCCCACTACTGGGGCCACAACGCCATCATCCGGGTCAAGCCGTTCATCGACCACTGCGCCCTGGCACCGCTGCCGGGCAAGGGTTCGTTCGCCGGCGCCATCCTCTCTCACGACTTCGTTGAAGCGGCGCTGATGCGGCGTTCCGGCTGGGGCGTGTGGATCGCCTACGACCTGCCGGGCAGCTACGAAGAACTGCCGCCCAATCTGCTGGACGAACTCAAGCGTGACCGCCGCTGGTGCCATGGCAACCTGATGAATTTCCGGCTGTTCCTGGTCAAGGGCATGCACCCGGTACACCGCGCGGTGTTCCTCACCGGGGTGATGTCCTACCTGTCGGCGCCGCTGTGGTTCCTCTTCCTGGTGCTGTCCACGGCGCTCTTGGCGATCCACAAGCTGCTGGAACCCCAGTACTTCTTCCAGCCCCGCCAGCTGTTCCCGGTCTGGCCCCAGTGGCATCCGGAGCAGGCGATCGCGCTGTTCTCCACCACCCTGATCCTGCTGTTCCTGCCCAAGCTGCTCAGCGTGGTGCTGATCATCGCCAAGGGTGCCAAGGAATTCGGTGGCGGCCTGCGGCTGTTCCTTTCCATGATGCTGGAGATGCTCTTCTCGGTGCTGCTGGCGCCGGTGCGGATGCTGTTCCACACGGTGTTCGTGACCGCCGCCTTCCTGGGCTGGTCGGTGCAGTGGAATTCGCCCCAGCGGGACGACAACGACACGCCCTGGAGCGAAGCCTTCCGCCGCCATGGTTCGCAGATGCTGCTTGGTCTGATCTGGACCGCCGGCGTAGCCTGGCTGGATCCGCGTTTCCTCTGGTGGCTGTCGCCCATCGTGGTATCGCTGATCCTGTCGGCACCGGTGTCGGTGATTTCCAGCCGGACCAACCTGGGTCTGGGCAGTCGCCGCCATCACCTGTTCCTGATCCCGGAAGAGTACGCACCGCCGCGCGAGCTGGTGGCGACCGACGAGTACCTGCACCTGAACAACCGCAACGCCCTGACCAAGGGCTTCCTGCGCGCCACTGTCGATCCGGTGCTCAATGCCCTAGCCATCGGCATGGCCCGCGGTCGCCACGGCAAGGTGGTGGAACCGGCACGCCGGCTGCGCGAAGAGCGGGTAGCCCGGGTCCTGGCCGCCGGTCCCGAGAAGACCAAGGGCGACGACCAGTGGCGTCTGCTCAGCGATCCGGACGGCATGGCGCAGCTGCACCTGCAGGTCTGGAAGGCCGAAGAGCACCGCAATTGGCGGGAAGCCTACGCCACCCTGCGGCCGCGCTCCCATAGCGACTCGGCCGCGGATGCCGCAGCCAGTCCGGCCAGTCTGAACCCGCGGCCCGCCTCCTGAGGCGGCGCTCCGCGCATTGAAAAAGCCCCGGTGTCGCGAGACGCCGGGGCTTTTTCTTGTCCCTGATCGGGCTAAAACAGGCGCGCTAGAACAGGCGGGCGAGGAGGGCGGGTACGGCGTTCTCGACGCGCAGGATGCGCTCCCCGAGCTGTACCGGCGCCAGGCCCGCTTCCTGCAGCTTTTCAACCTCATAGGGTATCCAGCCACCCTCCGGACCGATCGCCAGCGTCACGGGCTCGCTGAGGGCGCGCGGGCAGGCCGGGTAGTTGCCCGGATGACCGACCAGGCCGCGGGTGCCGGCGGCGAGCGCGGGCAGGCGATCCTCGACGAAGGGCTTGAAGCGCTTTTCGATCAGCACCTCCGGCAGCACCGTGTCCCGGGCCTGCTCCAGTCCCAGGCGCAGTTGCTCCTCGATGGCCGCGGGCGCCAGGAACGGGGTCTGCCAGAAGCTCTTTTCCACCCGGTAGCTGTTCAGCAGCACCAGGCGTGCGACGCCCATGGCGGACACCGTCTGCAGCACCCGGCGCAGTATCTTGGGACGGGGCAGGGCCAGCAACAGGGTGAGCGGCAGCTTGGCCGGCGGTGGCTGGTCGAGGGTGACGGTCAGGCAGGCCTGGCCAGCGTCGAGGGACTCGATCTGGCCGGTACCCATCAGGCCATCCAGCAGGCCGACGCGCATCCGGTCGCCGGCAGCCGCCTGGTGGACCTCGCGCAGATGGGCGAGACGGCGCGGATCGCGCAGCACGACCCGGTCAGCGGCCGTGAAGTCGGCCGCTTCGAGCAGGATCAGATTCACGGACGTTCGGCGGGCGGCTGGGCTTCGGGGGCGGCGTCTTCGTCGCTGAGCGGGCGCTCGCGCTTCTGCACGAAGCGGCCGAACAGCAGGCCGATCTCGAACAGCAGCCACATGGGCACGGCCAGCATGGTCTGGGAGAAGACGTCCGGCGGGGTCAGGATCATGCCGACCACGAAACAGCCGATGATGACGTAGGGCCGGATCTTCTTCAGGTAGGCCACATCGACCACACCGATCCAGATCAGCAGCACGGTGGCCACGGGAATCTCGAAGGCGACGCCAAAGGCGAAGAACAGCGTCAGGATGAAATCCAGATAGGCGTTCAGATCCGGCATCATCATGGCGCCTTCCGGCGTGATGCTGCTGAAGAAGTGGAAGATGATCGGGAACACCAGGAAGTAGGCGAAGGCCATGCCGGCGTAGAACAGCACGATGCTGGAGATCAGCAGCGGGATGGCAACCTTCTTTTCATGTCGATAGAGCCCGGGCGCGACGAACCCCCAGACCTGGTGCAGGATCACCGGCATGGCGATGAACAGCGATACCACCAGCGTCAGCTTGAAGGGCGCGAGGAACGGCGAGGTGACGTCCGTGGAGATCATGGTCGCGCCTTCGGGAAGGACGCGGCGGATCGGCTCGGAGGCGAAGGCATAGATCTTCTGGGCGAAGTAGAACAGCCCGAGAAAGATCAGAAAGGTCGCCAGCACGCATCTGAGGATGCGGGTACGTAATTCGGTGAGGTGCGAGACCAGGGGCATTTCCTGGTCATCGTGTTCGGAAGGCTTGTCGCTCATGGTGCTCTTGGCGGCGTCTGGGGCGGATCCTGCGGGCGTTCGGCAACCACGTCCTGAGGCATGGGCGGAGCAACGGCGGCCGGTGGAGTCTGGGCTTCCGGGGTGGAAGCGGCAGGCTTGGGCCGGTTGTCGCGCTGTTCCATGGACAGGATATGCTCGTTGCGCAGCTGCTGGCGAATTTCGTCAGCGCCGATCTCGCGCTCCACTTCCTGGCGGATGCTGTTGAAGCTGCGCCTCAGGCGACCGATCCACAGACCCGCGGTGCGCGCGGCACCGGGCAGGCGTTCCGGGCCCAGCACCAGCAGGGCCACGAACCCCACCAGCATCATTTCGGGAAAGCTGATTCCGAACATGGCGGGGCCTTAGTCCTTGCGCACCACCGGCTCTTCGACCTTGCGATGCTCGGCATCGAAGGTCTGGGGACGATTCAGGGGCGCATTCGGGTTGGCCGTGCTGGCGGTGGGCGCCGGCTGTTCGGCCTTGTCGTCCTCATCGGTGTGCATGGCCTTGCGGAAGCCCTTGATGGCCTCGCCCACGTCGGAGCCCAGATGCTTCAGGCGTTTGGTGCCAAAGACGATCACCACGACGAGCAGGATGACGATCCAGTGTTTCCAGTCGAAGATACCCATGGTCTTTCCTCGTTGCGAAGCTTGGGGTCAGGATTGAGTGCGGGCGGCCTTTTCGGCGTGCCCGGAGAGGCCGAAACGACGATCCAGCTCGTCCAGCACGGCCTGGGGATGCTGGCCCAGGGCCGAGAGCATGATCAGGCTGTGGAACCAGAGGTCGGCGGTCTCGTAGATGACGTCGTCGTATTGCTGGCTGATGGCGGCGTCCTTGGCGGCGAGAATGGTCTCGACGCTTTCTTCGCCGACCTTTTCCAGGATCTTGTTCAGACCCTTGTGGTAAAGGCTGGCCACATAGGAGGAGTCCGGGGCGGCCTGCTTGCGTTCTTCCAGCACCTGCGCCAGGCGCGCGAGGGTGTCAGTCATGGCCGTGCCCTCCGGCATAGATGGCGCTGGGGTCCTTGACCACCGGATCGACGGTCTCCCACTGGCCGTCGCGCAACACGCGATAGAAGCAGCTTTCCCGGCCGGTATGGCAGGCGATGCCACCGAGCTGTTCCACCTGCAGTACCACCACGTCGGCATCGCAATCCAGGCGCAGCTCGAGAACGCGCTGCACATGCCCGGATTCCTCGCCCTTGCGCCACAGCCGGTTGCGCGAACGCGACCAGTAGACCGCACGGCCTTCGGCGGCAGTCAGGGCCAGGGATTCGCGGTTCATCCAGGCCATCATCAGGATGCGCCCCGAGGTGGGGTCCTGGGCAATGGCCGGTACCAGGCCGTCGCTGTTCCAGTGGATCTCGTCTAACCAGTCGCTCATGAGTCTGTTCAATACTACGAATTAGGGTACTTGGCTCTGTCCGAAAAATGCCTGCGCTCGGTCATGCGGCGTTAAAAATCCGTTCGGAATGCTCATTTACCGTTCGTAAACTCCGCTTCCTCACGGATTTTTGCCTTGCCTGACCTTCGCTCGGCGACTTTTCAAACAGGCCCTAGCCTCGCATAAGACGCAACTCGAATACAGCGGCAGGGCACCAGTGGCTGAGGGCGTGTATTTCGCCCGATAAAAATGACAGGACGGTTACAGCTTAAGGAGTTCAGCGCCTGATCACCAGAACCAGACCGCCGACCAGCATGGCCCAGGCCGGCCAGGCGTGGGGCTGGGGTTCGAGGCCCAGCTGGGCGGCACCGACCAGCAGGACCGCGCCGATGACCCGCACGATCCAGTCGTCGTTGCGTCTGCCCCAGGGGTTGGGTGGATCCTTGCGATGCGGCTGGGTGATGCGTTCCAGGGTATCGCGGGCCATCTGCGCCAGATGCGGGATCTGTTCCAGTTGCTGCTGGATGTTGCGGGCGACCTGCGGCGGACTCAGCCGCTTGCGCATCCACTTTTCCAGATAGGGCTTGGCGGTGGACCAGAGGTCCAGGTCCGGATAGAGCTGGCGACCCAGCCCTTCGATGTTGAGCAGGGTCTTCTGCAGCAGCACCAGTTGCGGCTGGATCTCCATGTTGAAACGGCGCGCCACCTGGAACAGCCGCAGCAGCAGCTGGCCGAAGGAGATGTCCTTGAGCGGCTTCTCGAAGATCGGCTCGCAGACGGTGCGGATGGCCGCTTCCAGTTCGTTGACCTGGGTGTTGGCCGGCACCCAGCCGGAGTCGATGTGCAACTGGGCGACCTTGCGGTAGTCGCGCTGGAAGAAGGCCCAGAGGTTGCGCGCCAGGTAGTCCTGGTCCTCGGGGGTCAGGCTGCCGATGATGCCGCAGTCCACGGCGATGTAGAGCGGATCCCAGGGCTTGGCGGTGCTGACGAAGATGTTGCCCGGGTGCATGTCGGCGTGAAAGAAGCTGTCGCGAAACACCTGGGTGAAGAAGATCTCCACGCCGCGCTCGGCCAGCAGCTTGAAGTCCGTGCCCTGGTCGCGCAGGGCGGCCAGATCGGTCACCGGGATGCCGTAGATGCGCTCCATGACCAGCACTCGCTCGCGGCACCAGTCCCAGTACACCTGGGGCACGTAGAGGCGCTCGGAACCCTCGAAATTGCGTCTGAGCTGGCTGGAGTTGGCCGCCTCGCGCAGGAGGTCCAGTTCGTCGTAGATGGTCTTCTCGTAGTCGCTGACCACGTCCATCGGATGCAGGCGGCGGGCTTCGGCGGAGAGCTTTTCAGCGGTGCGCGCCAGCAGGAACAGCCAGGCGATGTCCTGGCTGATGATGTTCTTCAACCCGGGCCGCACCACCTTGACCACCACTTCCTCGCCGGTGCGCAACTGGGCGGCATGGACCTGGGCCACCGAGGCCGAGGCCAGCGGCTGGTGATCGAAGCGGGCGAAGGCCTGCTTGATGGGTACGCCAAGCTGGGACTCGATGAGCGCCACGGCCTTTTCCGGCGGAAAGGGCGGGACCTTGTCCTGCAGGAACATCAGTTCGTCGGCGATATCCTCGGGCATGAGATCGCGCCGGGTGGAGAGGATCTGGCCGAACTTGACGAACACTGGGCCCAGACCTTCCAGCGCCAGGCGCAGGCGGGCACCGCGCGGCAGGGTCTTGCTCGGCCGCGGCAGCCAGCGCCAGGGCAGCACGTAGCGGGTGGCGCGCAGGTACCAGGGCAGCGGCAGGGCGTAGACGATGTCGTCCAGCCGATAGCGGATCACCACGAAGAAGATCCGCAACAGGCGGTTGAGGGCAGCGAACAGCTTCATTCGTCGGGGTTATCCCTGGCGTTGCGGGCGGTGCCCAGGCGGGCGAGGCGGGCGTCGAGACGATCCACGTCCAGGCGCAGGGCATCGATCTCGGCGAAGCGGGCCTCGCCTTCCAGGCGGCCGACCAGCTGACGACTCTCCTCGTTCAGCCAGTTGGACAGCGTCAGCTGCAGACTGTCACGCGTCTGTTCGCCGAGTGCCTGGCTGCGTCGGGCCAGATCACCCAGGAGTGCGGCTGGCAGCGGGCCGAGCCAGCGACTGACTTCGTGCTGCCAGTCCAGCTCCAGCTTCTGCAGGATGTCGGACAGTTCGATCAGCAGGGCGCTGTCGCCCTCCAGGCGCACGTCCGGCTGGTGCAGCACGCGTTGCTTGTCGCGGGCCAGAGCCAGTTCAGCGAGGCGCGTCGCCGGGGCGCTCAGGGTGCAGTCGATGTCGCCCTCGTGATGGGCGGCGAAGTGCAGGCCGTCACCCGCGGGCAGGATGTACAGGCGTAGCGCCGGTTGCCGGGTCTGGACCGCGATCACCCGTCCGGTCAGGCCGGCCAGGCGCGGCAAGGCCACCGGATCGAGCGCCAGCAGCGGATTCAGGCCACGCTCCAGTGCGGCCAGCAACGCCTGGGTGACGAGGGCCATCAGGGCTTGATGCCGCGATGCAGGGCGACCACGCCGCCGGTCATGTTATGGAAGGTGACCCGGGCGAAGCCGGTCTCTTCCATCATGGCCTTGAGGGTCTGCTGATCGGGGTGCATGCGGATCGATTCGGCCAGGTAGCGGTAGCTCTCGGCATCGCCGGCCACCAGCTTGCCCATCAGCGGCAGGAAGCCGAAGGAGTAGGCGTCATAGGCCTTGGACACCAGCGGGTTGGTGGGCTTGGAGAATTCCAGCACCAGCAGCCGGCCACCGGGTTTGAGCACGCGCAGCATCGAGGCCAGGGCCTGGTCCTTGTGGGTGACGTTGCGCAGGCCGAAGGCGATGGTGATGCAGTCGAAATGGTTGTCGGGGAAGGGTAGCTTCTCGGCATCCGCCTGGACGAAGCGCACATTGCTGGCGACGCCTTCGTCGAGCAGGCGATCGCGGCCGACCCGTAGCATGGAGTCATTGATGTCGGCCAGGACCACCTCGCCGGTGGGGCCGACCAGACGGGCGAACTGCTTGGTCAGGTCGCCGGTGCCGCCAGCGATGTCCAGTACGCGGTTGCCGCGGCGCACGCCGGACAGTTCGATGGTGAATCTCTTCCACAGCCGGTGGATGCCCGCCGACATCAGGTCGTTCATCACATCGTACTTGGCCGCCACCGAATGGAAGACCTCCGCGACCTTGTAAGCCTTCTGGCTCTCCGGGACGCTCTGGTAGCCGAAGTGGGTCTGGGATTCGGCCTCGGGGCCTTTGCGCGGATCGCTCATGGGGCTACACCTGGGACAGGGACAAGAGGGCATTCTAGCAGGCCGATCGCCCGGGATGTCCGGCTAAAACGGGGGCTGACCGCTCGGTTCTCGCGATTGGCGACGTGGCGGGCCCTCGCTATAGTCAGGGCCCCTTATCCGGAGTTCCCCGATGTCCCAGATCACCATCGAACGCAGCCATTCGCTCGGCCTGGAAGGCGCTCGCCAGAAAGCCGACCAGCTGGCGGAAAAACTCACGCGCGACTATGGGGTGGCCTGCGCCTGGGAAGGCGATACCCTGACATTCACGCGCAGCGGCGTAGACGGGCGGATCGAGGTCGGCGAAGACCGGGTGCGGGTACTGGCGACCCTGGGCATGATGTTCTCGATGCTCAGTGGCCAGATCGAAAAGGAAATCGAGCGCAAGCTGGACAAGGCCCTGGCGGCCTGAGCCAGCGCTAGAGCATCAGCTTGACCGCGCTGACGTGCGGATCCCGCGTCTTGCCGGCGCGGGCCAGCTGTTCCAGGTAGTCGGCCCAGAGCTGGTCGCGGCGACTGCCCAGTTCATAGAGATAGTCCCAGCTGAACAGGCCGCTGTCGTGGCCATCGTCGAAGGTCAGCTTGATGGCGTAGCGCCCCGCCGGTTCCACGGCGGTGATGCCGACCTGCTGCTTGCCCCACTGTAGTACCGGATTGCCGTGACCCTGGACCTCGGCCGAGGGCGAATGCACCCGCAGGAATTCGGCGGGCAGCTCGAAGGTTTCCGCGCCATAGCTGACGCTGAGGATCTTGGAGGCCTTGTGGAGCTGGATGGCGGTAGGGGTACGCATGCTGAGGTTCTCTGGGCGGCGATTCAGTCTTTGCTTGAGGCCAACGCGGCCCTGACGGTCCGCCGATGTGGCCGCTCTTAGCAACCGCTGTAGGTTGGGTTGAGCGCAGCGAAGCCCACCATGGGTTCAGGGCGCAGGCAACGTTGGGCTTCGACGATAGAGCTGTCTCAACCCAACCTACGGTCTGTTGCAGCCATGGCCGCGATCAACCAGGCATCAGGCTTGCCGTCACAGTATATAGCGCGACAGGTCTTCGTCCTGGGCCAGTTCACCCAGATGGCCGTTCACATAGGCCGCGTCGATGACGATGGGCTCGCCATTCTGCTGACCGGCGAGGTCGGCGGCGCTGAAGGACACCTCTTCCAGCAGGCGCTCCAGCAGGGTGTGCAGGCGGCGGGCCCCGATGTTCTCGGTCTTCTCGTTGACCTGCCAGGCGATCTCGGCGATGCGGGTGATGCCGTCGGCGGCGAATTCCACCAGCAGTCCCTCGGTCTTGAGCAGTTCGCGATACTGCTCGGTGAGGGAGGCATGGGGCTCGGTGAGGATGCGCTCGAAGTCCTGCGGGGTCAGCGCCTTGAGTTCGACGCGAATCGGCAGACGACCCTGCAGCTCCGGTACCAGATCGCTGGGCTTGGACAGGTGGAAGGCACCCGAGGCGATGAACAGGATGTGGTCGGTCTTGACCATGCCCAGCTTGGTGTTGACGGTGCAGCCTTCGATCAGCGGCAGCAGGTCGCGCTGTACGCCCTCGCGGGAGACATCGGCACCGCTGGTGTTGCCGCGCTTGGCGACCTTGTCGATCTCGTCGATGAAGACGATGCCGTGCTGCTCGACGGCTTCCAGGGCGCGGCCCTTGAGTTCTTCCTCGTTGACCAGGCGCGCGGCTTCTTCATCGCGCACCAGCTTGAGCGCTTCCTTGACCTTGAGCTTGCGCTGCTTGGTCTTGCCCTTGTGCATGCCGGCGAAGAGATTCTGCAGCTGGCTGGTCATCTCCTCCATGCCGGGCGGGGTCATGATCTCGACGCCGGCCGGGGTGTCGGCCACCTCGATGTCGATTTCCTTGTCGTCCAGCTGGCCTTCGCGCAGGCGCTTGCGGAACAGCTGGCGGGTGTTGCTATCGGTGACGGTCGGCTGGGGTTCGTTGCTGAAGCCCACCGAAGGCCGCGCCGGCGGCAGCAGGGCATCGAGGATGCGCTCTTCGGCGGCATCTTCGGCGCGATGGCGGTTACGCACCATCTCCTGCTCACGCAGCATCTTCACGGCGGCATCGGCGAGATCACGGATGATGGACTCGACGTCGCGGCCGACATAGCCGACCTCGGTGAACTTGGTCGCTTCCACCTTGAGGAAGGGGGCGTTGGCCAGCTTGGCCAGGCGCCGGGCGATCTCGGTCTTGCCCACACCGGTCGGGCCTATCATCAGGATGTTCTTGGGGGTGACCTCGGGGCGCAATTCGACGGGCAGCTGCATGCGCCGCCAGCGGTTGCGCAGGGCGATGGCCACGGCGCGCTTGGCGTCGTCCTGGCCGATGATGTGGCGGTTGAGTTCGTGGACGATCTCGCGGGGGGTCATGGACATGGGCAGTCTCTAAACCGGATCACGCCTGGGGCGCGTCCAGCTCCTCGATGGTCAGGTTGCGGTTGGTGAACACGCAGATGTCACCGGCGATATTCAGGGAGGTCTCGGCGATCTCGCGGGCACTGAGGTCGGTATGCATGAGCAGGGCGCGGGCGGCGGCCTGGGCATAGGCGCCACCGGAGCCCATGGCGATCAGGCCTTCTTCGGGTTCCACCACGTCGCCGTTGCCGGTGATGATCAGGGAGGCGTCCTTGTTGGCGACTGCCAGCATGGCTTCCAGGCGGCGCAGGGCACGGTCGGTGCGCCAGTCCTTGGCAAGCTCGACGGCGGCGCGGACCAGATGACCCTGGTGCTTTTCGAGTTGCGCCTCGAAGCGCTCGAAGAGGGTAAAGGCGTCGGCGGTACCGCCAGCGAAACCGGCCAGCACCTCGCCCCGGTACAGCCGCCGGACTTTCTTGGCATTGCCTTTCATGACGGTGTTGCCCAGGGAAACCTGGCCGTCGCCGCCGATCACGACCTTGCCGTTGCGGCGTACAGAAACGATGGTGGTCAAGGGAATCTCTCCGCGTTGCTTGGGGCATCGGCCCCGGTTACGCGGAGATATGGGGATGGCCGCGGCGCCCTTCAAGCATCACGGCGAGGGGATTCGCCGGGCGAGAGCCGGTTCACGGCCTGGCGAGCTAGCGCCAGACCGGGCGAAAAAACCTGAGGACCCGGAGTTATAGGCATTCCAGAGGTCTTTTCACACCGTCTGGCCGACGTGCAACCGGCCGTGGACCGGTTTCAGTGACCGCGGCGTTGCTGCAGCAACAGATTCTTGAAGCCGCTGCCGGCGAGTTGTTTCTGCGCCTGGGTCAGCTGATCACGATCGCTGTAGGGACCGACCAGCACTCGGTACCAGGTGTCGTCCTTGACCTTGCCCGACTCCACCCGCACGTCCTGGCCGAGCATGATGATCTGGGCGCGGACCCGGTCGGCATCGGCCTGGGTACGGAAGGAGCCGGCCTGGAGGAAGAACAGGGTCACCGGCGGCTGGGCCTTGGTGGTGGCTTCCTTGGGCGGCGTCGCAGCGGGCTGGCCCGGAGCGGTGCCTGGCGTGGTCGGCGTCGCGGTGGTCGGCTGGCCGGGCTGCGCCGGGGTCGCCGCGGCATCCGGTTTGGCCGGGGTGGTCGGCTTGGCGGCCGGCGTGCGCGGCACGGCGTCCGGCGGCACGATCACCTCGGATTCGGGCAGCAGGGTATAGAAGTCGTACTTGGGCTTGATCGGCGTGGGCGGCGTGCCTTCGGTCTTGCCAGCAGCGGTCGACGCCTTGCCGTTGCCCGCCGCGGCCGCCGGGCGGCCTTCTTCCGGCTTGGCGCGTTGCACCGCCTTGTTGCCCGGTTCGAGCTTCATCAGGAACACGACGAAGGCGCCGATGGCCAGACCCGACGCGAGCCAGACCCAGCCGGGCAGGGGCTGTTTCTTGGGGGCCGAGGTATTGCGACTGGCGCCGCGCTTGGGTGGGGCTTTCTTGGCCATCAGGCGGTGATCCGTCTCTTACATGCGTTCCAGGGTATGCAGACCGAGCAGTTCCAGGCCCTGCTTGAGGGTGTGTCCGGTGAGCGCGGCCAGGCGCAGGCGGCTCTGGCGCAATTCGGGGTCCTCGGCGGTCAGGATCGGGCAGTTCTCGTAGAAGCTGGAGAACAGCCCGGCCAGGTCATAGAGGTAGCTGCACAGCAGGTGCGGGGTGCCCTTGTCGGCGACGCTGGCGAGGATCTCGCCGAATTGCGCCAGGCGGCCGCCCAGGTCCTGCTCCTGCGGGGCGTCCAGGCGGATGCGGCCGGTGGGCTCGCTCTGCCCGGCCTTGCGCAGCACGCTGGCGACCCGGGTGTAGGCGTACAGCAGGTAGGGCGCGGTGTTGCCCTCGAAGCTGAGCATCTGCTCGAAGTTGAAGCTGTAGTCGCTGGTGCGGTGCTTGGACAGGTCGGCGTACTTGACCGAGGCGATACCCACCACGCGGCCGATGTGGCGCAGTTCGTCTTCGCTGAAGGGTGTCTCGCCACGCTCGGCGCGTCCGGCATTGCGCTCCTTGACCAGTTGGTAGGCACGCTCTTCGGCTTCGTCGAGCAGGTCGACCAGCTTGACGGTGCCGCCATCACGGGTCTTGAAGGGGCGGCCATCGGCGCCGTTCATGGTGCCGAAGCCCATGTGTTCGAGTTGCATGGCCGGATCGACGAAGCCGGCGCGACGCGCCACCTCGAAGGCCATCTGGAAGTGCAGGGCCTGGCGCTGGTCGACGAAGTAGAGCGCGCGATCGGCCTGCAGCTGGCGGCTGCGATAGCGCATGGCGGCGAGGTCGGTGGTGGAATAGAGATAGCCACCGCCGGCCTTCTGTACGATCACCGGCAGCGGATTGCCCTCGGCGTTCTTGAATTCGTCGAGGAAGACGCAACGGGCGCCGTCGCTTTCGGTTAGCAGTCCGGCGGCCTCCAGATCGGCGACCACCTGGGCCAGGTCGTCGTTGTAAGCGCTCTCGCCCTTGACGTCCGCCGGGGTCAGACGGACGTTGAGGCGATCGTAGACCTCCTGGCAGTGGGACAGGGAGACGGCATTGAAGCGCTCCCAAAGACGCAGGCAATGGGCATCGCCCGCCTGCAGCGCCACTACCAGCTCGCGGGCCCGCGCGGCGAACTCCGGCGAGGCGTCGAAGCGGCCCTTGGCCGCGCGGTAGAAGACCTCCAGGTCGGCCAGCTCGCCTTCGGCGGCCTGGGGCTGTTCTTCCATGTAGGCCAGCAGCATGCCGAACTGGGTACCCCAGTCGCCGACGTGGTTCTGGCGGATCACCTCGTCGCCGAGGAACTCCAGCACCCGCGCCACGGCGTCGCCGATGATGGTGGATCTCAGGTGGCCGACGTGCATCTCCTTGGCCAGGTTCGGCGAGGAGAGGTCCACCACCACGCGCTGGCGTGGGTCGTGCGTGGGTACGCCCAGTTGCGGATCGGCGAAGGCCGCATCCAGCCGCGCGGCCAGTTGCGCGTGATTCTGGAAGAAGTTGAGGAAGCCGGGGCCGGCGATCTCCACCTTGCTCACCGCCGGATCGGCGGGCAGGGCGGCCAGCAGCTTCTCGGCCAGGTCACGGGGTTTGGCGCGGGCCGGCTTGGCCAGCAGCAGGGCGACGTTGCTGGCGAAGTCGCCGTGGCTCTTGTCCTTGGTATTCTCGACCTGGATGGCCGGCGCCACGTCGGCCGGCAGGGTGCCGTCGGCGATCAGGCGGTCGAGGGCGTGCTGGATGAGCTGGCGGATGCTGTCTTTCATGGTCATTGGCCTTCGGCGTGCGCCGGGCGCGCACTGCGATGAAAACCCGGCATTATCCGTGGCGAGCCCGGCCTTGCCAATGGTAAGCCAGTGCCACTAGAAGAGATCGATGGGATCGACGTCCAGGGACCAGCGCACCTGGCGCGCTTCCGGCAGGCTTTCCAGTTGGGCCACCCAGATGCCCAGCAGCCGGTGCAGAGGCGCACGGCTGCTGCTCTGCAGCAGCAGCTGGGCGCGATGGCGACCGGCGCGCCGCTCCATGGGCGCCGGTACCGGGCCGAGCAACTCCACCTGGGGCAGGGCGAGATTGACCGCCAGGCCTTCGGCGACGTGATAGGCCGCTTCGAGAAAATTCTCCACCTGATCCTGGCGATGGGCATCGGCGCGCAGCAGCGCCAGATAGGCGAAGGGCGGCAGACCGGCGGCGCGGCGCTCCTGCAGCGCCTGGCGGGCAAAGGCCGGATAGCCTTCCTCGGCCAGCTGCACCATCAGCGGATGATCGGCCAGGTGGGTCTGGATCAGCACCTGGCCCGGTTCCTCGGCGCGCCCGGCGCGCCCGGCGACCTGGACGATCTGCTGCGCCATGCGCTCGCTGGCGCGGAAGTCGGCGGAAAACAGCCCACTGTCGGCGTCCAGCACGGCCACCAGGGTCACCTTGGGAAAGTGGTGCCCCTTGGCGAGCATCTGGGTGCCGACCAGGATGCAGGGCACCCCGCTATGAATGGTGCGCAAGAGCTTGCCCAGGGCGTCCTTGCGCGCGGTGGTGTCGCGGTCGATGCGCAGCACCGGGATGTCTGGAAAGAGCAGCTGCAGGCGTTCCTCGGCGCGCTCGGTGCCGGCGCCCACCGGGCGCAGGTCGAGCTTGCCGCAGGAAGGGCAATGACGCGGCGGCGCCTGGCGGTGATCACAATGATGGCAGCGCAGCTCACCGGAGCCGCGGTGGTAGGTCATGCGCGCATCGCAGCGCGGGCACTGGGCCAGCCAACCGCAGTCGTGGCAGAGCAGGGTAGGGGCGAAACCACGCCGATTGAGGAACACCAGCACCTGCTGGCCGCGCTCCAGGGTCGCGCCCATGGCCTTGAGCAGTGGCTGGGACAGACCGCTGTCGAGCGGGCGACTGCGCACGTCCAGGCGCTCGAAGCGTGGCGGCTGGGCACCGCCGGCGCGCAGTGACAGGCGCAGGTGGGCATAGCGCCCCTGATCGGCGTTGTGCAGGCTCTCCAGCGAAGGGGTGGCCGAGCCCAGCACCACCGGCAGATTCTCGAAGCGCGCGCGGACCACGGCCAGGTCACGGGCGTGGTACCTGAGGCCTTCCTGCTGTTTATAGGAGGCGTCGTGTTCTTCGTCGACGATGATCAGCCCGGGGTGCTTGAGCGGGGTGAACAGCGCCGAGCGGGTGCCCACCACGATATCCAGTTCGCCATCGCGAGCGGCCAGCCAGATGTCCATCCGCTCGCGATCGGTCAGCGCCGAGTGCAGCAGGGCGATGCGCGCATTGAAGCGCTGCTCGAAGCGGCCCAGGGTCTGGGGGCCCAGGTTGATCTCGGGAATCAAGAGCAGCGCCTGGCGTCCCGCTTCCAGGGTGGCGCGGATCAGCTGCAGATAGACCTCGGTCTTGCCGCTGCCGGTCACCCCTTCCAGCAGATAGCAGTGGAAGCCGCTGTCGGCGCGGACCGCTTCGTAGGCCAGGCGCTGCTCGCCGTTGAGCGGCAATTCGGCCTGGGCGAGCCAGGAGCCCTGGTGCCGGGTCGGCTGGTGATAGCGGGTCTCCACCTTGACCAGGCCCTTGGCCTGGAGGAGGTCGAGACTGTCCTTGACCAGGCCGAGCTGGCCAAGCAATTCGTGCAGCACGCCATGGGGATGCTGGCGCAGGGTCTTGAGCGCCTCGCGCTGGCGCGGCGCCCGGGCCAGGCGTGGATCTTCCGGGCGGGCATCGGGCTGGGCGATCCAGAAACGCTGCAGCCGGCGCTCGGCCGGCTCCCCCTGACGCAAAAGGGCAGGAAGTGCCCAGCTCAGGGTGTCGCCGAGGCTGTGCTGATAGTACTGGGCGGACCACTGGCAGAGTTCGAACAGGGCGCTGGGCAGCGGCGGGCGCTCGTCGAGCAGTTGCAGGGCCTTGCGCAGCTTGTCCGGCGGCACCTCGGTTTCCTGGGCCACCTCGATCAGCACCCCGACCACCTCACGGCGACCGAAGGGCACCCGCAGTCGCACGCCGGGGCGCAACTGCTCCTCCACCGCGCCCTTGGGCGGCAGATAGTCGAACAGGCGGCGCAGGGGGGAAGGCAGCGCCAGGCGCAGGATCAGGGGCACGGCAGGGCTCACAGATGTAAAGCCCGATGGTAGCAGACAGGCGGTGAGGGGGCTGCTTGCGCCTCCTATCCGCTCTGGTATGATTTGCAGCCCAAATCTGTGCGGTATCCGGCAATGGCGCCGGGTGGCGGCACAGCTAGACCCCGAGGATAGTTCCATGAAAGCTGATATCCATCCGCAGTACGATGCCATCGAAGCCACCTGCAGCTGTGGCAACGTCATCAAGACCCGCTCGACCCTGAGCAAGAACATTCACCTGGACGTCTGCTCCGAATGCCACCCGTTCTACACCGGCAAGCAGAAGGTCCTGGACGCTGGCGGCCGTATCGATCGCTTCAAGCAGCGCTTCGGCGTGTTCGGCAGCAGCAAGTAATGCGCTGCCGTCGACCATCTCCGCATGGTTCGACACTGAAAAAGGCGTCCCTCTGGGGCGCCTTTTTCGTTTCTACCCTGGCAATTGCGCCGCTGGCCCTGGCCGCGGCGTGCCCCTTGCTGCCGGGCGGCCAGGAGGTCGAGGTGCGGCAGGTGGTGGACGGCGATACCCTGCGCCTGGTCGATGGTCGCTCCGTGCGCCTGATCGGCATCAACGCACCGGAGCTGGGCAGGTCCGGCGGCACGGCGCAGCCCTATGCCGAGGATGCACGTCGACGCCTGCAGGCGCTGGTGGACGCCAGTGACGACCGCCTGCGCCTGGTCCCGGGTCGTGAGGCGACCGACCACTACGGTCGCACCCTGGCCCATCTCTATGACCGCCAGGGCCGCAATCTCGAAGCCCAGTTGATCGCCGAGGGTCTCGGCTACGCGGTGGCCATCGCGCCCAATACCCGACTGGCCGGCTGTCAGGTCGCGGCGGAAGGCGCGGCGCGCAAGGCTCGACTCGGTGTTTGGAAAAAGGACCCCACCCTTTCCGCCACGCATATCCAGGAGAGTGGTTTCGCCGTGGTGCAGGGGCGCCTGCAGGGGATCGAACGCAACCGGGGCGGACTCTGGCTGCAGTTCGACGGCGATCTGGTGTTCAATGTGCCGAATCGCTTTGTGAATGCCTTCGCTGAGCTGCCACTGCAGCAATGGATCGGGCGCCAGCTCGAGGCACGGGGCTGGATCGTCGATCGCAGCCGTCGCCAGGAAGCGGGGCGGGCACGCTGGCAGCTTACCCTGAGCGATCCGCACATGCTGGGTTTGCGGGTTGAATCGTTTTAGCCGAAAGTCGTATTGCGATTGATTTCAGGCATATGGCCGATTGCTTGTGGCACCTTGAGTCTTTGCGTATTCTCGCCCGACCCAAGACCCACACCACGCGGATATACCAATAATGTCTGATCTCAAAACCGCCGCCCTCGAATACCATGCTCAGCCGCGTCCCGGCAAACTCAGCGTCGAGCTGACCAAGCCCACCGCGACCGCTCGTGACCTGTCCCTGGCCTACAGCCCCGGCGTCGCCGAACCGGTCCGCGAGATCGGCCGCGATCCCGAACTGGCCTACCGCTACACCGGCAAAGGCAACCTGGTCGCCGTGATCTCCGACGGTACCGCCATCCTCGGCCTGGGCAACCTCGGCCCGCTGGCCTCCAAGCCGGTGATGGAAGGCAAGGGCGTGCTGTTCAAGCGCTTCGCCGGTGTGGACGTCTTCGACATCGAGGTGGACGCCGAGAGCCCCCAGGCCTTCATCGACACCGTCAAGCGCATCTCCATCACCTTCGGTGGCATCAACCTGGAAGACATCAAGGCGCCCGAGTGCTTCGAGATCGAGCGCGCCTTGATCGAACAGTGCGACATCCCGGTCTTCCACGATGACCAGCACGGCACCGCCATCGTCACCGCCGCCGGCATGCTCAACGCCCTGGAAATCGCCGGCAAGCGCCTGGAAGACGCCAAGATCGTCTGCCTGGGTGCCGGTGCCGCCGCCATCTCCTGCATGCGCCTGCTGGCGAGCATGGGCGCCAAGGTCGAGAACATCTACATGATCGACCGTCAGGGCGTGGTCCACAGCGGCCGCAACGACCTGAACCAGTACAAGGCGGCCTTCGCCACCGAGACCAGCAAGCGCACCCTGGACGACGCCCTCGAAGGCGCTGACGTCTTCGTCGGTCTGTCCGGCCCCAACCTGCTGTCGGCCGAAGGCCTCAAGCGCATGGCGGCCAACCCTATCGTCTTCGCCTGCTCCAACCCGGATCCGGAAATCACCCCCGAGCTGGCCCACGCCACGCGCGACGACGTGATCATGGCCACCGGTCGTTCCGACTACCCGAACCAGGTCAACAACGTCCTGGGCTTCCCCTTCATCTTCCGTGGTGCCCTGGACGTCCGCGCCCGGGTCATCAACGAAGAGATGAAGATCGCCGCCGCCTTGGCCTTGCGTGATCTGGCCAAGCTGCCGGTGCCCAAGGAAGTCTGCGCCGCCTACAACGTCGACAGCCTGAGCTTCGGTCGTGAGTACATCATTCCCAAGCCCATGGATGCTCGTCTGATCACCCTGGTATCCGATGCCGTGGCCAAGGCCGCCATCGAGACCGGCGTGGCCACGCTGCCCTACCCGGCGAACTATCCGCTGAAGTCGGTGGATGACGTCTTCGCCAAGTAAGGCCCGAAGCAATAAAAAACCCCGCCACGGCGGGTTTTTTATTGGCTGGAGATCAGAAGATGTCCATGGGCACGTTTTCGCTGGAGGGCAGCGGCGTGCCGGGCGCCACGCCGGGCGGCAGTTCGTCCAGGCTCGGCGGGGTGTCCTCGCTCTTGAACAGCTCGAAGTAGGCGTTAGGCGTGCCGGGCGGCGCGGCGCGACCCGTGGTGGGATCGACACGGATGGAGACGATGCCGTCCGGTTCCTTGAGCTGATGCGGTGGCTTGTCCTTGAGCGCGGCGCCCATGTAGCTCATCCAGATCGGCAGGGCCACGGTACCGCCGAATTCCTGGCGGCCCAGGGTCTCGGGTTGGTCGAAGCCGGCCCACACAGTGGTCACGTAGTCGCCGTTGTAGCCGGAGAACCAGGTGTCCTTGGATTCGTTGGTGGTGCCGGTCTTGCCGGCCAGGTCGTTGCGGCCCAGTTCCAGCGCCTTGCGGCCGGTGCCGCGCTTGATCACGTCCTGCAGCATGCTGTTCATGATGAAGGCGTTGCGCGGATCGATGACCTGGGGGGCGAACACCGGCGCCGGATTGGCCGGGTCGGCGGCGGCGGTGTCGGCCGCCGGCGTGACCTCGACGCCCGGCGCGGTCGTGGCCTGCGCCTGCTGGGGCACCCGTGGCGCGGCCATGCGATAGACCACCTTGCCGTCGCGATCGGTCACGTGATCGACCACGTAGGGTGTCACCTTGTAGCCCTCGTTGGCGAACACCGACCAGCCGGTGGCCACTTCCAGCGGCGTCAGGCCCGGGGTGCCGAGAGCGAGCGACAGGTTGCGCGGCAACTGGTCGCGCTCGAAGCCGAAACGACTGACGTAATCCAGCGCATAGTCGATGCCGATGGCCTGCAGCACCCGGATGGACACCAGGTTGCGCGAGCGATAGAGGGCCTCGCGCAGGCGGATTGGGCCGAGGAAGGTGTTGTTGTCGTTCTTTGGCCGCCAGGCTTCGTCGGGATTCTCGTCCATGAAGACGATGGGCGCATCGTTGACCAGGCTGGCGGCGGTAAAGCCCTTCTCCAGCGCAGCGCTGTAGATGAACGGCTTGAAGCTGGAACCGGGCTGGCGCCGGGCCTGGGTGGCGCGGTTGTAGTTGCTCTGCTCGAAGGAGAAGCCGCCGATCAGGGCGCGAATGGCGCCATCCTGGGGGTCGAGGGAGACCAGGGCGCTCTGCGCCTTGGGAATCTGCGAGAACTTCAGGCTGCCATCGTCCTGGCGCTGCACCCGGATCAGGTCGCCGACCTTGACCACGTCGGCCGGACCGTTCGGGCGTGGCCCCAGGCTGTTGGCGCTGAGGTAGGGGCGTGCCCATTTCATCGAGTCCCAGGAGACCGCCTCTTCCTTGCCCTCGCGGGTCAGGACCAGGATGCCGCTCTTTTCCACCTGGGTGACCAGGGCCGGATCCTGACCGCCGACGATGCGCTGCTTCTGGATCAGCGCGGTCCATTCGGCGCGGCTGCGATTGGGCCACTGGGCCTCGGGGCCGCGATAGCCGTGCCGGCGGTCGTAATCGGTCAGGCCGTCACGTACGGCTTCGAACGCATCCGTCTGCAGCCGGCTGTCGATGGTGGTGTAGACCTGGTAGCCATCGGTGTAGGCATCGCCACCATAGCGACCGACCATTTCCGCCCGTGCCATCTCGGCGATGTAGGGGGCGTTGAGCTCAGGCACGGCGACGTGATGATAGGCCTCGAGCGGCTCGGCGATGCCGGCCTGGTAGGCCGCCTGATCGATATAACCGAGCTTGAACATGCGTTCGAGAATCCAATTGCGTCTTTCCAGGCTACGCTCAGGATTAGCGACCGGGTTGTAACGCGACGGCGCCTTGGGCAGACCGGCGATCATCGCCATCTGAGCGACGGTCAGGTCCTTGATGGACTTGCCGTAGTAGACCTGGGCGGCGGCCTCGATGCCGTAGGCGCGGTTGCCCAGGTAGATCTTGTTGACATAGAGCTCGAGGATCTCGTCCTTGGTCAGTTGGCGCTCGATTTGCAGCGCCAGGAGGATCTCGGTGAATTTGCGCGAGAAGCTGCGCTCGCTGGTCAGGAAGTAGTTCTTGGCGACCTGCATGGTGATGGTGCTGCCACCGGTCTGGATGTGTCCGGTCTTGACCAGCTGGCTCACTGCCCGTGCCAGGCTTTTCACATCCACGCCATAGTGATTGGCGAAGTTGTCATCCTCGGCGGAGAGCAGGGCATGGATGAAATCGGGCGGTATCTCGTTGAAACGCAGCGGCGAGCGGCGCATTTCGCCGAATTCGGCGATGAGTTTGCCGTCCGCGCTGAACACCCGCAGAGGGATCTGCAGTTGCACGTTACGCAGGGCATCGATGGAGGGCAGGCTGGGGCTGAGGTAGAGGAAGGCACCGCTGAGACCCAGCAACAGGCTGCAGACCAGGGCGACCAACGACCACCAGAAAAATTTCAGAACACGCATCAAGAGACTTTTCGAATGGAAAGAAGGAAAGGGCGACAGGTGACGGTCAGCCTACACGGCGTCGCCATTATAGGCGCGTTTGGCGGTTGGCCGCTATTTGCTCGGGTGTCAAGTCTGTTATCTAATGCCCGTCCGCGGAAGACCACCGTCGCTCATAGGGAACTGATGTGCTAGGGCTATTCAGAAAGAAGGCGAATACGCTGCTGGGTATCGACGTCAGTTCGACATCCGTGAAACTCATCGAGTTGAGCCGTGCAGGCGGGCGCTACCGGGTGGAAGCCTATGCGGTCGAACCTCTGCCGGCCAATGCCGTGGTGGAAAAGAACATCGCCGAGCTGGAGGGCGTGGGCCTCGCCATCGGCAGGGTGCTGGTCAAGGCGCGCAGTTCCGCACGCAGCGCCGCCGTGGCCGTCTCCGGCTCGGCGGTGATCGCCAAGACCATCGAGATGGATGCCGGCCTCACCGACGACGAGCTGGAAAACCAGATCAAGCTGGAAGCTGACCAGTACATTCCCTATCCGCTGGACGAGGTCGCCATCGACTTCGAGGTGCAGGGGCCGTCGCCACGCAACGCCGAGCGCGTCGAGGTGCTGCTGGCCGCTTGCCGGAAGGAAAACGTCGAGGTCCGCGAAGCGGCCCTGGCGCTGGCCGGCGTCTCGGCCAAGGTGGTCGACGTCGAGGCCTATGCCCTGGAGCGTGCCTACCAGTTGCTGGCCAATCAGCTCGGCGGCCATGTCGACGACCTGACCGTGGCGGTGGTCGACATTGGCGCCACCATGACCACCCTGAGCGTGCTGCACAACGGCAAGACCATCTACACCCGCGAGCAGCTGTTTGGCGGCCGCCAGCTCACCGAAGAGATCCAGCGCCGCTACGGCCTGTCGGTGGAGGAGGCCGGTCTGGCCAAGAAGCAGGGTGGCCTGCCTGACGACTACCAGAGCGAGGTACTGACGCCCTTCCGCGAGGCGGTGGTGCAGCAGGTGGCGCGCTCGCTGCAGTTCTTTTTCGCCGCTGGGCAATACAATGATGTGGACTACATCTTGCTTGCTGGAGGAACCGCGTCAATTTCCGGACTCGACCGCTTGATCCAGCAGAAAATCGGCACCCCCACGGTCCTGGCCAATCCCTTCGCCGACATGACCGTCAGCAACAAGGTCAATGCGGCGGCCCTGGCGGGTGACGCCCCGGCGCTGATGATCGCCTGCGGCCTGGCCATGAGGAGTTTCGACTAAATGGCCCGCATCAACCTCTTGCCCTGGCGGGAGCAGCTGCGCGAAGAAAGGCGCAAGCAGTTCCTGGTGATCCTGGGCGGCATCTTCGTGCTCTCGTGCGGCGCTGTGTTTCTCGGGGATCAGTACCTGTCCGGCGAGATCGCCCGTCAGGAGGCGCGCAATGCCTTCATCCAGCAGAACATCGCCCAGCTGGACGTGCGCATCAAGGAGATCAGCGAGCTCAAGACCCGGCGCCAGCAACTGCTGGCACGGATGAAGATCATCCAGGACCTGCAGGGCAACCGCCCGGTCATCGGCCACGTCTTCGATCAACTGGTGCGCACCCTGCCGGACGGCGTGTACTTCCGCGAGCTGAAGATGCAGGGCGACACCCTGTCCATCAGCGGCGAGGCGGAATCCAACAACCGGGTCTCCAACCTGATGCGTAATCTGGACGCCTCCGACTGGTTCGCTTCGCCTACGCTGATCGAGGTGAAGGCCACCACCGCCGGGGCGGTGGATCAGGCCAACACCTTCCAGCTCACCGTCAAGCAGACCCAGCCCGGCGCTCCTGCTCCGGCCCCGCTCGCCAAGGGAGGCAAACCATGAGTCTCGCCGATTCCCTGGCCAGCCTGCGCAAGGTCGACATCAACGAACTCAGCCTGGAGAACCTCGGTTCCTGGCCCAAGCCGGTCAAGGTCATCGCCTGCCTGCTGATCGTGCTGGTGGTGCTCCTGCTCGGCTATCAGTTCCATCTCAGCGACATGCAGGCGCAGCTGGACAGCCAGCGCACTCAGGAAGAAACCCTCAAGCAGCAATACGCCAGCAAGGCCTTCCAGGCCGCCAATCTGGATGCCTACAAGCAGCAGATGGTCGAGATGGAAGAGTCCTTCGGCGCGCTGCTGCGGCAACTGCCCGGCGATACCGAAGTGCCGGCGCTGCTGGAAGACATCACCCGCACCGGTCTGGGCAGTGGTCTGGAGTTCGAGCAGATCAAGCTCCTGCCCGAGGTGACACAGCAGTTCTATGTCGAGTTGCCGATCCAGATCACCGTGGTGGGCAATTATCATGACCTGGCGACCTTCGTCAGCAGCGTCTCCAGCCTGCCGCGCATCGTCACCCTGCACGACTTCGACCTCAAGCCGGTGGATGACCGAAACGCCAATGGCGGCGGCACGGTATCCGGGACCGGTGGCAAGTTGCGCATGAACGTCCTGGCCAAGACCTATCGCTACAACGACAAGGGGCTCGGCAAATGAGGACGCCTCTGTTGCTCTGCCTGCTGACCGGCGTGCTGGTCGGCTGCGGTTCCAGCGATACCAGCGATCTGCAGGCCTTCATGGACGAAACCCGCGCCAAGCCGCGCGGTTCCATCGAGCCGCTGCCGCAGTTCCGCGCCTACGAACCCTTCACCTATGCCGCTGCGGCGCTGCGCAGCCCCTTCCAGGCGCCGGTACGCATCGACCCCACGGTGCGCCAGCGCGGGACCGGCAACATCAAGCCGGACGTGAATCGGCCGAAGCAGTTTCTCGAAGGCTTCAACATCGAGACCTTCAGCATGGTGGGCATCCTGGCCAACGCCAGTGGCCGCTATGCGCTGGTCAACGGCGCCGGGGGCGTACATCGCGTCAAGGTGGGGGACTACCTGGGCCGCAATGACGGGCGCATCACCAAGATCACCGACGGTGAGATCGACGTGATCGAAATCGTCCCGGATGGCGAGGGTGGCTGGCTGGAACGGCCGCGCACCATCACCTTGAAGGAAAAGACTTAATGGGCGGGGCAAGTACAGTGAAGACGAATAGCGCAAGACGGCTGGGACTGGGATTGGCCTTGTTGCTGGGTAGCCTGGCCGGCCAGGTCCTGGCCGCCGATCTGCAGGCCTTGAACGTCGCCTCCCTGCCCGGGGATCGCATCGAACTCAAGCTGACCTTCGATCAGCCGGTGCCGATCCCCAAGGGCTACACCATCGAGCAGCCGGCGCGGATCGCTCTGGACCTGCCCGGCGTGGCCAACAAGCTGGGTACCAAGAGCCGCGAGCTGGGCAATGGCAATGCCCGCAGCGTGACGGTGGTCGAGGCGGGCAACCGGACCCGGCTGATCATCAACCTCACCAATCTGGCCAGCTACGACACCCGTGCCGACGGTCGCAACCTGTTCGTCACCATCGGCGGTACCGCGGGTCGCCAGGCGGCCGGCGCCCAGGCCAACCTGACGCCGAATCTGCCGCGCGCCGCGGCGCCGGCCACCGTGACCGCGCCGTCGTCCGCCCCGCTGCCCAGCGCCGTCACCCGCACGCCGCTGCCGCCGACCCAGGCCTCTTCCACCGTGGCGGCCATGACCGCGCCGCGGCCGCAACTGCGCGGCAAGGCGATCCGTCATCTCGACTTCCAGCGGGGTCCCCAGGGCGAGGGCAACGTGGTCATCGACCTGAGCGAGACCGGCATCAACCCGGACATCCAGGAGCAGGGCGGCAAGATCCGCCTGACCTTCGCCGGCACTCAGTTGCCTGAGGAGTTGCGGGTACGGCTGGACGTCAAGGACTTCGCTACCCCAGTGCAATTCGTCAACGCCTCGGCTGACAGCGGTGGCGCCTCCATCGTCATCGAACCGACCGGGACCTACGACTACCTGGCCTACCAGACCAACAATCGCCTGACCCTGAGCGTCAAGCCGCTCACCACCGAGGAAAAGGAAAAGCGCGCAGCCGATCGCTTTACCTACACCGGCGAAAAGCTGTCGCTGAACTTCCAGGACATCGACGTCCGTTCGGTGCTGCAGCTGATCGCCGACTTCACCAACCTCAACCTGGTGGCGAGCGACACCGTGCAGGGCAACATCACCCTGCGCCTGCAGAACGTACCCTGGGATCAGGCGCTGGACTTGATCCTCAAGACCAAGGGCCTGGACAAGCGCCAGATCGGCAACGTGCTGCTGGTCGCGCCGGCCGACGAGATCGCCGCGCGTGAGCGCCAGGAGCTGGAATCCCAGAAACAGATCCAGCAGCTCGCTCCCCTGCGGCGCGACCTGATCCAGGTCAACTATGCCAAGGCCGCCGACATCGCCAAGCTGTTCCAGTCGGTGACCAGTGCCGACAAGACCGCCGACGAGCGTGGCTCCATCTCGGTGGACGAGCGTACCAACAGCATCATCGCCTACCAGACCCAGAATCGCCTGGACGAACTGCGGCGCATCGTCTCGCAGCTGGACATCCCGGTACGTCAGGTGATGATCGAGGCGCGGCTGGTGGAAGCCAATGTCGACTACAGCAAGCAGCTGGGCGTGCGCTGGGGCGGCAATACTCGCCAGGGCAATTTCTCAGTCTATGGCAAGGATGGCGCGACGACCGTTGATAGCACCACTAACCAGGCTTTCCTGCCTGGAACCAGCACCATCGGTAACGTCACCGCCGCCACTGGCCTCGCGCCCACGCCCTTCGTGGACATGGGCGTCTCCGGCAGCACTTCGGGCATCGGCATCGGTTTCATGGCTGGTGGTCAGATGCTCGACCTGCAGCTGTCCGCTCTGCAATCCAGCGGCAATGGCGAGATCATCTCCCAGCCCAAGGTAGTGACCTCGGACAAAGAAACCGCCAAGATCCTGCGCGGTACCGAGATTCCCTACCAGGAAGCCAGTTCCAGCGGTGCCACCAGCACCAGCTTCAAGCAGGCCGCGCTGTCGCTGGAGGTCACGCCGCAGATCACCCCGGACAACCGCATCATCATGGAGGTCAAGGTCAACAAGGATGCCCCTGACTACCAGAATGCGCTCAATGGCGTGCCGCCGATCAGCAAGAACGAGGTCAATGCCAAGGTCCTGGTGAGCGATGGCGAGACCATCGTGCTGGGCGGGGTGTTCTCCAACACCCAGACCAAGTCCACCACCAAGGTGCCGATGCTGGGGGATATCCCCTATGTCGGCCGGCTGTTCCGCCGGGATTCGGTCACCGACAGCAAAGTCGAGCTGCTGATCTTCCTCACGCCGCGTATCATGAACAACCAGGCGATAGCGGTTGGTCGATGACATAAGTGCGTAATCTGTTTCTCGTAGGACCGATGGGCTCGGGCAAGAGCACCATCGGCCGGCTCCTGGCGAAGGAATTGCGGCTGCCGTTCAAGGATTCCGACAAGGTAATCGAAGAACGTACCGGTGCCGACATCCCCTGGATCTTCGATGTGGAAGGCGAGCAGGGCTTTCGCGAGCGCGAACGCGCCGCGATCGCTGAGCTGTGCGCGGAGAACGGCCTGGTGATGGCTACCGGCGGGGGTGCCGTGCTGCGCGAAGACAATCGTCAGGCGCTCAAGCGTGGCGGGCGGGTCATCTACCTGCATGCCTCCATCGAGCAGCAGATCGAGCGCACCTCCCGGGATCGCAATCGACCGCTGCTGCAGACCGCCGATCCCGCGGCGGTGCTGCGCAATCTCATGGCCATGCGCGATCCGCTGTATCGGGAGATCGCCGACATCATCATCGAGACCGACGAGCGGCCACCCCGGATGGTCGTGCTGCAGATACTCGACCGTCTGAAAGCCCTGGCACCGCATTAAAGCCGCGAGCGTTCTGCGCTATGCTAGGCGCCCTTTGAATCAAGGTGACGGCATGCGGACTCTTCACGTCGAGCTCGGTGAGCGCAGCTACCCGATCTACATCGGCCAGGGCCTTCTGGATCGACCGGAATGCGTCCTGCCCCATCTCGCCGGGCGCAAGGTGGCGATCGTCACCAACGAAACCATCGCGCCGCTCTATCTGGAGCGTCTGCTGCGCACCCTGGGCGATCGCCCGGTCAGCTCGATCGTGCTGCCCGATGGCGAGGCGCACAAGAACTGGGAGACCCTGCAGCTGATCTTCGACGGCCTGCTGCAGGATCGCCATGATCGCAAGACCACCCTCATCGCCCTGGGCGGCGGGGTGATCGGCGACATGGGCGGTTTCGCCGCGGCCTGCTATCAGCGCGGAGTGGACTTCATCCAGGTGCCGACCACGCTGCTGTCCCAGGTCGATTCCTCGGTGGGCGGCAAGACCGGCATCAACCACCCGCTGGGCAAGAACATGATCGGCGCCTTCTACCAGCCCAAGGCCGTGGTCATCGATACCGACAGCCTGGCGACCCTGCCGGCGCGCGAACTCTCGGCGGGTCTGGCCGAGGTCATCAAGTACGGCCTGATCTGCGACGAGCCCTTCCTCGGCTGGCTCGAAGAGCATGTCGAGGCGCTGCTGGCACTGGATCAAAGCGCACTCACCGAAGCCATCGAGCGCTCCTGCGCGGCCAAGGCCCAAGTGGTGGGCAGCGACGAGCGCGAGTCGGGTCTGCGGGCGATCCTCAACCTCGGCCATACCTTCGGTCACGCCATCGAGACCCACCAGGGCTATGGCGTCTGGCTGCACGGCGAGGCGGTTGCCGCCGGCATGGTCATGGCGCTGCAGATGTCCCTGCTGCTGGGCTGGCTCAGTGCCGCGCAACGCGACCGCGCCATTCGCCTGCTGGTTAAGGCCAAGCTGCCCGTGGTACCGCCGGCGGACATGCAGCCGGCCGATTTCGAACGCCTCATGGCGGTGGACAAGAAGGTCCTGGATGGACAACTCCGGCTGGTACTGCTCAGTGACCTGGGCCAGGCCGTGGTGACCGCCGACTTCGCCCGCGACATTCTCGAGCAGACGCTGCGTACCGATTACCAAGCGCTGACCGCCCAGTAAGGAGAACAAGAGAGTCCCATGTCCAATCTGCACGCCGACGAAGCCTTCCTCGGTCACTATCAGTTCACTCACGACCCGTTCGCCGCCCGCGTTCCCGGTTTCAAATTCTTTCCGGCCCAGCGCAAGCCGGTGCTGGGCCAGTTGCATCACCTGGCCCGCTACAGCCAGCTGCTGCTGGTGGTCAGTGGTCCCGACGGCAGTGGCAAGACGCTGCTGCGCCAGGCGCTGGCGGCCAGTACCAAGAAGGAGGCCGTGCACTGCGTGGTGATTTCCGCGCAGAACGGCGGTGACGCCCGCACCGTGCTGGCCCAGGTCGCCAAGGGCGTTGGCGCCGACAGCCAGACGCCGGCGGCCATTCTCGCGCAGGCGGCGGAAGTGCGCCTGGCGGGGCAGGAGGTCTACATCCTGGTGGATGACGCCGAGGCCCTGGCCACTCCCGCGCTGGAAGCCCTGCTGGAACTGGCCGGGGGCAGCGAAAAGGAGCGCCTGCACGTCTTCCTGTTCGGCGAAGCGGAAGTGGTGATGCGCCTGGAGGACATCGCCCAGGGCGAAGAGCGCTATCACGCCATCGAGTTGCTGCCCTACAGCGAGAGCGAGGCCGAGGAGTACCTGGCCCAGCGCCTGGAAGGTGCCGGCCAGGGCCTGGAGATCTTTACCGACGAGCAGCTCGCGACTATCCACGAGCGCTCCGGCGGCTGGCCCGGTCGGCTCAACGAAGAAGCCCGGGATGTGCTGGTGGCCGGCATGAGCGCCCGGCGCAAGAAGGCCGCCGCACCGGTGAAAGGCTCGCGCAATCTGCTGGCGGCCCTGCCGCGCAAGCATCTGGTCATTCTCGGGGTGGTGGTGCTGGCGGTGGGCGCCGCCGCCCTGTCGCTCAAGGGCGGCAAGAGCGAGGCCCCGGCGACCGCGACCACGGGGCAGGACCTGCCCATGGGCGGTCAGAACACGGCGTCTGCCGGCAAGGACGCCCAGGGTGCGCCCATCCAGTTCGACGGCTCTTCCAAGCCGCTGCCCCTGCCGCTGGTGGGTGAGTCGCAGCCGGTCATCCGTGAACCCTTGGCGGAAGCGGCGGGCGGTCGTCAGGCGGGTACCGCCGCGGGCAACGACATGGGTGCGGGCGGCGTGCCGCCAACCGTGACCACCGATGCCCCACCCATCAGTGACGAGGACGAACTGCCCAGCCGCACGCCGGCGCGTACTCCAGCGGCCAGCGCTCCGGCAGTGGCGGCTCCGGCGCCCCGGCATACCGCGCCTGCGCCTACCCCTGCACCGGCACCGGCACCGACCAAGCCGGCTCCGGCTGCAGCGCCCGCTCATGCTGGCAGCGCAGCGGCGGGTTGGTACGGTAGTCAGGCGGGCAGCAAGTACGCCTTGCAGGTGGTGGGTACCAGCACCGAGAAGGCGGCGCAGGACTTCATCGCCGCCCAGGCCGACAGTGGCAACTTCCGCTATTTCAAGAAGAGCTACCAGGGCAAGGCGCTCTATGTGGTGACCTACGGCAACTTCGCCAATCGGGCAGCGGCCGAAGCGGCCGTCAAGCAGTTGCCAGCCAAGGTGCAGGCCAGCAAACCCTGGCCGCGGACCTTCGCCAGCATCCAGCAGGACATCGCCACCAGTCGCTGATTCTTGCCTGCTACGCAAAGAAAGCCCCGGTGCTATCACGAGAGTGATGCCGGGGCTTTCTTTTTTGCGTCATCGAATTTTCATCAGGTGTCATCAGTGTTTGTTGCAAGCGATTTTTTCGCTACACTGGTCAGCCTTTGACTGTCCGAAAAAAGTTCAAATAAGCGGACCGTTTTGTGATGCCTTCGCAATAACCTGATTGCCGGTGAGAGCGCTATGAAAGCAGGCCTGTTCAATCCCGATAGCTTCAAGGACAACTGCGGCTTCGGCCTGATCGCCCATATGCAGGGCGAGCCCAGCCATGACCTGCTGGAAACGGCCATCGAAGCCCTGACTTGCATGACCCACCGGGGCGGTATCAACGCAGACGGCAAGACCGGTGACGGTTGCGGTCTGCTCATGCAGAAGCCGGACGCCTTCCTGCGCGCCATCGCCCAGGAGCAGTTCGGCGCCGAGTTGCCCGAGCAGTACGCCGCGGGCGTGGTGTTCTTCAACCAGGACGAGGCCCGCGCCGAACAGGCCCGCGCCAACATGAACCTGGAGATCGAGGCCGCTGGTCTGACCCTGGTCGGCTGGCGCAAGGTACCCATCGACACCTCGGTACTGGGCGAGCTGGCCCTGGCGCGACTGCCGCGCATCGAGCAGGTGTTCGTCGCCGGTCCGGGTCTCGACGACCAGCAGTTCGGGGTCAAGCTGTTCTCCGCCCGCCGCCGTTCCTCAGTGCGCAACGCCGAAGACGCCGAGCACTACATCTGCAGCCTGTCGTCCCGCGTCATCGTCTACAAGGGCCTGATGATGCCGGCGGATCTCGCCGCCTTCTATCCGGACCTCGGCGATCCGCGCCTGGCTACCGCCATCTGCGTGTTCCACCAGCGTTTCTCCACCAACACCCTGCCGAAGTGGCCGCTGGCGCAGCCCTTCCGCTATCTCGCCCACAACGGCGAGATCAACACCATCACCGGCAACCGCAACTGGGCCCAGGCGCGGCGGACCAAGTTCGTCAACGAACTGATCCCGGATCTCGACCAGCTCGGTCCGCTGGTCAACCGCGTCGGTTCCGACTCCTCCAGCATGGACAACATGCTGGAGCTGCTGGTGACCGGCGGCATGGACCTGTTCCGCGCCGTGCGCATGATCATTCCGCCGGCCTGGCAGAACGTCGAGACCATGGACGCCGATCTGCGCGCCTTCTACGAATTCAACTCCATGCACATGGAGCCCTGGGACGGTCCGGCCGGTGTGGTGCTGACCGAAGGCCGCTACGCGGTCTGCCTGCTCGACCGCAACGGCCTGCGCCCGGCGCGCTGGGTGACCACCAAGAACGGCTACATCACCCTGGCTTCGGAAGTCGGCGTCTGGAACTACCAGCCCGACGACGTCATCGCCAAGGGCCGGGTCGGCCCGGGCCAGATCCTGGCCGTGGACACCGAGACCGGCGAGGTGCTGCAGACCGACGACATCGACAATCGTCTCAAGGCGCGCCATCCCTACAAGCAGTGGCTGCGCAAGAACGCCATGCGCATCCAGGCGACCCTGGACGACCATGATCACGGTTCGGCCTTCTACGACCAGGATCAGCTGCGCCAGTACATGAAGATGTTCCAGGTCACCTTCGAGGAGCGTGACCAGGTGCTGCGTCCGCTGGGCGAGCAGGGCCAGGAAGCCGTGGGCTCCATGGGCGACGACACCCCGATGGCGGTGCTGTCGCGGCGCATCCGTTCGCCCTACGACTACTTCCGCCAGCAATTCGCCCAGGTCACCAATCCGCCGATCGACCCGCTGCGCGAGTCCATCGTCATGTCCCTGGAGACCTGCCTGGGTGCCGAGCGCAACGTCTTCGAGGAAACCGCCGAGCACGCCGATCGCGCCATCCTGAGCAGCCCGGTGATCTCGCCGGCCAAGTGGCGGACCATCCTCAACATGCCCAAGCCCGGCTTCGAGCATGTCACGATCGACCTCAATTACCCCGAGTCCATGGGGCTCGAGGCGGCGCTGCGCAACATCGTCGAGCAGGCCGAGGAAGCGGTGCGCGCCGGCAAGGTGCTGTTGGTGCTGACCGACCGCCACATCGAACCGGGCAAGCTGCCGGTGCATGCGGTGCTGGCCACCGGCGCCGTGCATCACCACCTGGTCAACCTGGGGCTGCGTACCAGCAGCAACATCCTGGTGGAGACCGCCACCGCCCGTGATCCGCACCACTTCGCCGTGCTGCTGGGCTTTGGCGCCACTGCGGTCTATCCGTTCCTGGCCTATGAGGTGCTGGGCGATCTGATCCGCACCGGCGAGGTGCTGGGCGACCTCTACGAGGTGTTCAAGTACTACCGCAAGGGCATCACCAAGGGCCTGCTCAAGGTGATCTCCAAGATGGGCATCTCCACCGTCGCCTCCTATCGCGGCGCCCAGCTGTTCGAGGCCGTGGGCCTGGCAGACGAGGTCACCGATCTGTGCTTCCCCGGCGTCACCAGCCGCATCAAGGGCGCGCGCTTCGTCGACCTGGAAGCCGAGCAGAAGCTGCTGGCCGGCGAAGCCTGGAACAACCGCAAGCCGATCCAGCCGGGTGGCCTGCTCAAGTTCGTCTATGGCGGCGAATACCATGCCTACAACCCGGACGTGGTCAATCTGCTGCAGGCCGCCGTGCAGCAGGGCGACTACGCCAAGTTCCGCGAATACACCGCGCTGGTGGACCAGCGCCCGGTGGCGATGATCCGCGACCTGCTCAAGGTCAAGACCAGCGACCAGCCCCTGGCGCTGGAAGAGGTCGAGCCGCTGGCCAACATCTTCACCCGCTTCGATGCTGCCGGGATCTCCCTGGGCGCCCTGTCGCCGGAAGCCCACGAGGCCCTGGCCGAGGCCATGAACCGCCTGGGCGGCCGCTCCAACTCCGGTGAGGGCGGTGAGGATCCGGCGCGCTACGGCACCATCAAGAGCTCCAAGATCAAGCAGGTGGCCACCGGCCGCTTCGGCGTCACTCCCGAGTACCTGGTCAATGCCGAGGTCTTGCAGATCAAGGTGGCCCAGGGCGCCAAGCCGGGCGAGGGCGGTCAGCTGCCCGGCGGCAAGGTCAACGGCCTGATCGCCAAGCTGCGCTATGCGGTACCCGGCGTGACCCTGATCTCGCCGCCGCCGCACCACGACATCTATTCCATCGAAGACCTGTCGCAGCTGATCTTCGACCTCAAGCAGGTCAATCCCAAGGCGCTGGTATCGGTCAAGCTGGTGTCCGAGCCTGGCGTAGGCACCGTGGCCGCCGGTGTGGCCAAGGCCTATGCCGACCTCATCACCATCTCCGGCTACGACGGCGGTACCGGTGCTTCGCCGGTGACCTCCATCAAGTACGCCGGCTCGCCCTGGGAACTAGGCCTGGCCGAGGCGCACCAGACCCTGCGCGGTAACGATCTGCGCGGCAAGGTCCGGGTGCAGACCGACGGCGGCCTGAAGACCGGCCTGGACGTGATCAAGGCGGCCATCCTCGGCGCCGAGAGCTTTGGCTTCGGCACCGCGCCGATGATCGCCCTGGGCTGCAAATACCTGCGCATCTGCCACCTGAACAACTGCGCCACTGGCGTCGCCACCCAGAACGACCGGCTGCGCAAGGAACACTTCATCGGCACGGTGGAGATGGTGATGAATTTCTTCACCTTCATCGCCGAGGAAACCCGTGAGTGGCTGGCCAGGCTGGGCGTACGCAGCCTGGGTGAGCTGATCGGCCGTACCGATCTGCTGGAAATCCTGCCGGGCGAGACCGCCAAGCAGCAGCACCTGGACCTCACCCCGCTGCTGGGGAGCGATCACATTCCGGCCGAGAAGCCGCAATACTGCCAGGTGGAAAAGAACCCGCCGTTCGACCAGGGCCTGCTGGCCGAAGAAATGGTGCGCCTGTCGCTGCCCGGGATCGAAAAGCTCGAAGGCGGTGACTTCAGCCTCAGTATCGGCAACTGCGACCGCTCCATCGGTGCCCGTGTCTCCGGCGAAATCGCCCGGCGTCACGGCAACCAGGGCATGGTCAAGGCGCCGCTGACCTTCCGCTTCAAGGGCACCGCTGGCCAGAGCTTCGGCGTCTGGAACGCTGGCGGCCTGCACCTGTATCTGGAAGGCGATGCCAACGACTACGTGGGCAAGGGCATGACCGGCGGCAAGCTGGTCATCACCCCGCCCCAGGGCGCGTGCTTCAAGAGCCAGGAATCGGCCATCATCGGCAATACCTGCCTCTATGGCGCCACCGGTGGCAAGCTGTTCGCCGCTGGTACCGCCGGTGAGCGCTTCGGGGTGCGTAACTCCGGGGCCCACACCGTGGTGGAAGGCACCGGCGACCACTGCTGCGAGTACATGACCGGCGGCTTCGTCTGCGTCCTGGGCAAGACCGGCTACAACTTCGGCTCGGGCATGACCGGCGGCTTCGCCTATGTGCTGGACCTGGACAACGGCTTCTATGACCGGGTCAACCACGAACTGGTGGAGATCCAGCGCATCAACAGCGAGGCCATGGAGGCCTACCGCAGCCACCTGGAAGGGGTGCTGGCCGAATACGTGCGCGAGACCGGCAGCGCCTGGGGCAGCCATCTCCATGAGAACCTGGACGACTATCTGCGCAAGTTCTGGCTGGTGAAGCCCAAGGCCGCGAGCCTGGCCTCGCTGCTGGTCAGTACCCGCGCCCGTCCGGAATAACGACTTCGATGCCGGCTGCCCATGGCGCCGGTTTCACCGTGATAGCTCGTGGCGCCCTGCTGAAGGGGCGTCGCTTCAAGAGGTTTGGAAATGGCTGAACGTCTGAACAACGACTTCCAGTTCATCGAGGTCGGTCGCAAGGATCCGAAGAAGAAGCTGCTGCGCCAGCGCAAGAAGGAATTCGTCGAGATCCACGATCCCTTCAAGCCGCAGCAGGCCGCCGAGCAGGCGCATCGCTGCCTGGGTTGCGGCAACCCCTATTGCGAATGGAAGTGCCCGGTGCACAACTTCATTCCCAACTGGCTCAAGCTGGTGTCCGAAGGCAACATCCTGGCGGCGGCGGAACTGTCGCACCAGACCAACACCCTGCCCGAGGTCTGTGGTCGCGTCTGCCCGCAGGATCGGCTCTGCGAGGGTGCCTGCACCCTCAACGACGGCTTTGGCGCGGTGACCATCGGCTCGGTGGAAAAGTACATCACCGACACCGCCTTCGCCATGGGCTGGCGCCCGGACATGTCCAAGGTAAAGCCCACCGGCAAGCGGGTCGCCGTGATCGGTGCCGGTCCGGCCGGCCTGGGTTGCGCCGACATCCTGGTACGCAATGGCGTGACCCCGGTGGTGTTCGACAAGCATCCCGAGATCGGTGGCCTGCTGACCTTCGGCATCCCCGAATTCAAGCTGGAAAAGACCGTGCTCAGTCGCCGTCGCGAGGTCTTCGGCGGCATGGGCGTGGAATTCCGTCTGAATACCGAGGTGGGCAAGGACGTGACCATGGATCAGCTGCTCGAGGAATTCGATGCGGTCTTCCTGGGCATGGGTACCTACACTTACATGAAGGGCGGCTTCCCTGGCGAAGACCTGTCAGGCGTTCACGACGCCCTGGATTTCCTGGTGGCCAACGTCAACCGCAACCTGGGCTTTGAAAAGGATGCGGCCGACTTCGTCGACATGAAGGGCAAGCGCGTGGTGGTCCTGGGCGGTGGTGACACCGCCATGGACTGCAACCGCACCTCCATCCGCCAGGGTGCCAAGAGCGTGACCTGCGCCTACCGCCGCGACGCCGCCAACATGCCGGGCTCGCGCAAGGAAGTGAAGAACGCCAAGGAAGAGGGCGTGAAGTTCCTCTTCAACCGCCAGCCCATCGCCATCATCGGTGAAGACAAGGTGGAAGGCGTCAAGGTGGTGGAAACCCGTCTGGGCGAACCCGATGCCCGTGGCCGCCGCAGCCCCGAGCCGATCCCCGGTTCCGAGGAGATCCTGCCGGCCGATGCGGTGGTCATCGCCTTCGGTTTCCGCCCAAGTCCGGCGCCCTGGTTCGAGCAATTCGGCATCGACATCGACAGCCAGGGCCGGGTCGTCGCGCCGGGGCTGCACGAGTTCAAGCACCAGACCAGCAACCCGAAGATCTTTGCCGGTGGCGACATGGTGCGCGGCTCCGACCTGGTGGTGACCGCCATCTTCGAGGGTCGCAACGCCGCCGAGGGCATCCTCGACTACCTGGGCGTCTGAGGCCAGGCCGCTGGACAAGAGCCGACCGGTGCAAGCCGGTCGGCTTTTTTTTTGGGGTGGGATCCTGCCGGCACGGGGCTTCGTGCAGTATCCGCCAAGCAATCGCGGCCATGGGCCGCTCCTACGAAAAGCGTCACTCTGTAGGAGCGGTCGCTACGGCGCACCGGCATGGCCACGATTAGCCCGCCGAGCCGTAGGATTGAAAACCGCACAGCGTTTTTCATCTGGATGACCGTCCGGCGATAGGCGAGGCTGCACCGTCACCCTACGGAGCACCCCATCACCCCGATAGACAAAAGGCACGCCCCCCTGCCGTGCCTTTTGCCAGCCGCTTTGCGACAATGCCGGCACTTTTGCTGCCGGATGTCGCCATGACTGCCCTGAAGAACGACCGTTTTCTGCGTGCCCTGCTCAAGCAGCCGGTGGACGTCACCCCGGTGTGGATGATGCGCCAGGCCGGGCGCTATCTGCCCGAGTACCGCGCCAGCCGGGCCCGCGCCGGTGACTTCATGAGTCTGTGCAAGAACCCGCAATTCGCCTGCGAGGTGACCCTGCAGCCGCTGGAGCGCTATCCCCTGGATGCGGCCATCCTCTTCTCCGACATCCTCACCATCCCCGATGCCATGGGCCAGGGCCTCTATTTCGAGACCGGCGAGGGGCCGCGCTTTCGCAAGGTGATCGATACCCCGGCCGACATCGAGGCGCTGCCGATCCCCGATGCCGAATCCGACCTGGGCTACGTGATGGACGCCGTGCGCACCATCCGCGCGGCGCTGGACGGCCGAGTACCCCTGATCGGCTTTTCCGGCAGCCCCTGGACCCTCGCCACCTACATGATCGAAGGCGGCTCCAGCAAGGATTTCCGCAAGGCCAAAGCCATGCTCTACGACTCCCCCGAGGCCCTGCACCTGCTGCTGGATAAGCTGGCCCAGGCGGTCACCGCCTACCTCAACGGCCAGATTCGTGCTGGCGCCCAGGCGGTGCAGATCTTCGATACCTGGGGCGGCAACCTATCCGCCGCGGCCTACCAGGAGTTCTCCCTGGCCTATATGCGCAAGATCGTCGCCGGGCTGATCCGCGAGCATGAAGGACGACAGGTACCGGTGATCCTCTTCACCAAGAACGGCGGTCTCTGGCTGGAAAGCCTGGCCGACAGCGGCGCCGAGGCCCTGGGCCTGGACTGGACCTGCGACATTGGCGAAGCGCGCCGCCGCGTGGGTGCCAAGGTTGCCCTGCAGGGCAACATGGATCCCAGCGTGCTCTACGCCAAGCCGGCGGCCATTCGCGCCGAGGTGGGGCGTATCCTGGAAAGCTATGGCCAGGGCAGCGGCCACGTCTTCAACCTGGGTCACGGCATCACTCCCGAGGTGGACCCGGCTCACGCCGGCGCCTTCATCGAAGCCGTGCACGAGTTGTCGGGGCGCTACCACCAGGGCTGACTGTGCCGGGATCGGCACGACCGGTCCCAAGTCGAGCGAGCGGGCCGTGGCTGGTTGCGGCATAGTCGGGGTTTTCCCGATGGAGCGCCGCCATGGCCCAGATGACCCCGGAAGAGCTGCAGCACCTGGCCGAAGAGGTGCTCGCGGCCCAGGGTTTCAGTCAACCGCAGAGTACAGCCATCGCCGCCATGATGGTGGCCGGCCAGCGTGATGACTGTGCCTCCCACGGCATCTATCGGCTGCTGGGCATCGTCAAGACGCTCAAGGCCGGCAAGGTGGTGCCGGATGCCGAACCCCGCATCGAGGACGTGGCGCCGGCCATCGTCCGGGTCGATGCCGGGGGTGGCTTCTCGCCGCTGGCCTTCCACGCCGGTCTGCCGCTGCTGGAAGCCAAGGCGCGCGCCTGTGGCCTGGCGGCCCTGGCGATCAACAACTGCGTGCACTTCTCGGCGCTCTGGGTGGAGATGGAAGCCCTCACCGCCAGGGGCCTGGTGGCCCTGGCCTGCAATCCGACCCAGGCCTATGTCGCCCCGGCCGGCGGTCGTCGCCCGCTGTTCGGTACCAATCCCATCGCCTTTGGCTGGCCGCGACCGGAAGGGCAACCCTTCGTCTTCGATTTCGCCACCAGCGCCGTGGCCCGCGGCGAAATCGAATTGCACCGCCGTGCCGGCAAGGCCCTGCCCGAAGGCTGGGGAGTGGATGCCGAGGGCGCTCCCAGCAGCGATGCCCGCACCGTGCTGGAGGAGGGCGCCATGCTCACCTTTGGTGGTCACAAGGGCTCGGCGCTGTCGGCCATGATCGAATTGCTCGCCGGACCCCTGATCGGCGATCTCACCAGCCCGGAATCTTCCGCGGTCGACGCCGGGGCGGGCGGACTGCCTTATCACGGCGAACTCATCCTGGCCTTCGATCCCCAGCGTTTTCTCGGCGCAGCGGTAGGCGACTACCAGCAGCGCGCCGAGCAGTTGTTCGCCGGCATCGAGGCCCAGGGCGCCCGCCTGCCGTCGCAGCGCCGCTACCAGGCGCGGGCTCGCAATACCACCCGTGGCTGGGTGGAGGTGCCGGACGAACTCCTAGCAGACGTCCGGGCCCTGCTACCTGGCTGAGCCGGGACGCGATGCGCATCACCTGAAGGAGGCTGCGACAACGCGGCCTCTGAACCCCGTGCCAGACGCAGGGTCCACGACTGGCCCCCCCTTAGTGCCAGCCCTGGGTCTTCATGTACGCCGACGACACCGATCGCCCCCATCACCGCGGCCTGTTGCTGCTGAGCATCACCCTGATGGTGCTGGTGTACTTTCTCGACAACCTGTCCATCGCCCTGGCCAACCGCTATGTCTATGGCGGCCTCGGCATCGACCCGCGCAGCTACAGCCTGGCGACCGCCTGCTACAGCGTCGCCGTCATCGTCACCAGCGCGCCGCACCAGTGGTTCGCCCAGCGCCTGGGCTATCGCAACCTGATCTTCACCGCCGTCGGCATCCATCTGGTCGGCCAGGTGTGCTGCCTGGTGGCCACGGATCTGCCGACCTTCATCGCCGGACGCGTCCTGATGGGCGCCGGCGCCGCTACCTTCTTTGCCGGGGCGCGGGTGCTGGTGCAGATGTATTTCTCCGGTCCGCAGCTGCCGACCGGGATCCGCGCCTTCGCCTCGGGCGTGCCCCTGGGGGGTGCGCTGGCGTCCTTCACCACCGCGGAATTGCTGGAAGGCCATCAGTGGCGTGCCATCTTCATGGTGCCGGCGCTGGCCTGCGCGCTGGTGGCCATTTGCATCTGGCTGTCGCTGCCGCGGCGTTCCCATCCGCTGGAGAATTCCGGGGCGCCGTCGCTGCTGTCCATGGTGCTGCTGGCGGGTGGCAGTCTGCTGTTGACCACCACCACCCAGCGGCTGGCCTTCGATTTCTTCAGCGATGGTCCGTGGCTGGCCCTGGAGCTGCTGCTGGGCACGGCCATCCTCGGGCTCTACGTCTATTACGAGCGCGGCCTGGCACGGCCGACCCTGGACTTCAAGCACGCCATCACCCCCGGCTTTCTCGCCGGCATGCTGTTCATGATGCTCAATTACTTCCTGCTCGGGGCCTACAACTTCATCATTCCCCAGTACGTGGTCAACGGTCTGCAGCTGCCGGTCTATACCGCCGGGGGCGTCATGGCGCTGGGCTGGCTGTGCGGCCTGGCACCCTTGCTGATGATCACCTCGGTGCGGCTGCGCGAGCGCTTTCCCTGGGGCGGTTTTCGCAAGTACCTGGTGGCGGGCTATCTGCTGCTGGCCGGCTACGGCTTCTGGATGGTGCACCAGCACGCCGACGTGCCCCTCTATCAGCAGCTGGTGCCGGGCCTGATGATGCATGGCACCTACCTGATCGGCACCTTCGCGGTGATCATCATGTACACCTTCATGCGCGTCGAGCCGGCCTATTTCAGCCAGGCCTACCAGATCAAGAACATGACCCAGCAGCTGGTCATGCCCATGGGTATCGTGCTGTCCAACGTCTTCCTGCAGTGGCGCGACGCCTTCCACGCCTCGGTGCTCAGCGCTGCGGTCAATCCCTATGCGCAGAACTACCAGGCCTATGGCGAACGCTATCGGCAGGCTACCGGCGCCGACAGCGCCCTGGCGCAGATCTCCAGTCTGGTCACCCGCCAGAGTCAGGTGCTGGGCTATCTCGACTATTTCTGGCTGGTCGGCTGGATCGGTCTGGCGCTGGCGGTCTACATGGCCGTACAGCGGCATTTCCGCTAGCGCACGACGATTGCCCGCCCTTAAGCCGACGTTCAGCTGGCGACCACCATAATGCGGGCCTTTGCAGGTCGCGGCGGTTGCCGGGAGCCTGCGCCGGTCGGCCGCGCCCCGGTCGGTCCGGAGCTTGCATTGCTGGGCTGTCGGGCTTTGTGGAACAATGCGGGCAACGATATTTTTCAAGGGTGGCAGCCGTGATCGACGCTGATGGTTTTCGCCCCAATGTCGGCATCATTCTCGCCAACGATGCCGGCCAAGTACTGTGGGCTCGCCGCATCAACCAGGATGCCTGGCAGTTTCCCCAGGGTGGGATCGATGACCGGGAAACGCCCGAAGAGGCGCTGTACCGGGAGCTCAACGAAGAGGTGGGGCTGAGCCCCGATGATGTCCGTATCCTGGCCTGTACCCGGGGCTGGCTGAGGTATCGTCTGCCGCAGCGCATGGTGCGCACCCATAGCCGTCCGCTGTGCATCGGCCAGAAGCAGAAGTGGTTTCTGCTGCGGCTGACCGCGGAAGAGCAGCGGGTGCGGATGGATGTGACGGGCAAGCCGGAATTCGATGGCTGGCGCTGGGTAAGCTACTGGTACCCTCTGGGCCAGGTGGTGACCTTCAAGCGAGAGGTCTATCGGCGGGCGCTCAAGGAGTTGGCACCCCGCTTGCTGGCCTGATTGCCGGTACGGCCGGTGCGAAAGAGGTGAGGAGAAGCTGTGGTCATGCAGGATGAACGACACGTGATGCACGCCGGCGGATCCGCCGGGCGTCGGCTGCGGAGGCGCTAGATGCTTGCAGTTCTGCGCAAGATCGTCCAGGAGGTCAATGCCGCCAAGGATCTGGGGTCGGCACTGTCCATCATCGTGCAGCGCGTCCGCGCGGCCATGCAGTCGCAGGTCTGCTCCGTCTATCTGCTGGATCCGGACACCAACCGTTTCGTGCTGATGGCCACCGAAGGCCTCAACAAGAAGTCCATCGGCCGGGTCAGCATGGCCCCCAACGAGGGCCTGGTCGGTCTGGTCGGCACCCGCGAAGAGCCGCTCAATCTCGAAGACGCCGCCAGCCACCCGCGCTTTCGCTATTTCGCCGAGACCGGTGAGGAACGCTATGCGTCTTTCCTCGGTGCACCCATCATCCACCACCGTCGGGTCATGGGCGTGCTGGTGGTGCAGCAGAAGGAACGCCGTCAGTTCGACGAGGGCGAAGAAGCCTTTCTGGTCACCATGAGCGCCCAGCTCGCCGGGGTGATCGCCCATGCCGAGGCCACCGGGACCATCCGTGGTCTGGATCGGCAGGGCAGGGGCATCCAGGAAGCCCGCTTCGTCGGCATCCCCGGCGCGCCCGGGGTCGGCGTCGGCAAGGCGGTGGTGGTCCTGCCACCGGCCGACCTGGAAGTGGTCCCGGACAAGACCGTGACCGACATCGACGCCGAGCTGCAGTTGTTCCGCTCGGCGCTGGAAGGCGTGCGGGCGGACATGAAGGCGCTCTCCAAGCGGCTGTCCACCCAGTTGCGCAAGGAAGAGCAGGCGCTGTTCGACGTCTATCTGATGATGCTCGACGACGCCGCCCTCGGTAACGAGGTGACCACCATCATCAAGAGCGGCCAGTGGGCCCAGGGCGCCCTGCGCCAAGTGGTGATGGAGCACGTCCAGCGCTTCGAGCTGATGGACGACGCCTATCTGCGCGAACGTGCCGCCGATGTGCGTGACCTCGGGCGCCGGCTGCTGGCCTATCTGCAGCAGGCCCACCAGGCCTGCCTGATCTACCCGGAAAACACCATCCTGGTCAGCGAGGAGCTCTCGCCGGCCATGCTCGGCGAGGTGCCCGAGGGGCGCCTGGTCGGCCTGATCTCGGTGCTGGGTTCGGGCAACTCCCACGTCGCCATCCTGGCGCGTGCCATGGGGGTGCCCACCGTCATGGGCGCAGTGGACCTGCCGTATTCCAAGGTGGACGGCATCGACCTCATCGTCGACGGCTACCACGGCGAGATCTTCACCAACCCCTCGCCGACGCTGATCAAGCAGTACGGCGACGTGGTGGAAGAGGAACGCCAGCTGACCCAGGGCCTCGACGCCCTGCGCAGCCTGCCCTGCGAGACCCTCGACGGCCACCGCATGCCGCTGTGGGTCAACACCGGCCTGATGGCCGACGTGGCCCGCGCCCAGCAGCGGGGCGCCGAAGGGGTCGGGCTGTATCGCACCGAAGTCCCCTTCATGGTCAACGAGCGCTTTCCCAGCGAGAAGGAGCAGCTCTCCATCTATCGCGAGCAGCTGGCGGCCTTCCATCCGGCGCCGGTGACCATGCGCACCCTGGACGTTGGCGGCGACAAGGCGCTGTCCTATTTCCCGATCAAGGAAGACAACCCCTTCCTGGGCTGGCGCGGCATCCGTGTCACCCTGGATCATCCGGAAATCTTCCTGGTGCAGACCCGTGCCATGCTCAAGGCCAGCGAAGGCCTGAACAACCTGCGCATCATGCTGCCGATGATCTCCGGCGTGCACGAGGTGGAGGAATCCCAGCATCTGTTGCATCGTGCCTGGTGCGAGGTGCGTGACGAAGGTGTCGACATTCCCATGCCGCCGGTGGGCGTCATGGTCGAGGTACCCTCGGCGGTCTACCAGGCCCGTGATCTGGCGCGCCAGGTGGACTTCATCTCGGTAGGCTCCAACGACCTGACCCAGTACCTGCTGGCGGTGGATCGCAACAATCCGCGGGTGGCCGATCTCTACGACTACTTCCACCCAGCGGTGCTGCAGGCGCTGCAACAGGTGGTCGATGGCGCCCATGCCGAAGGGGTGCCGGTCAGCATCTGCGGCGAGATGGCCGGCGATCCGGCGGCGGCGGTGCTGCTCATGGGCATGGGCTTCGATACCCTGTCGATGAACGCCACCAACCTGCCCAAGGTGAAATGGCTGCTGCGCCAGGTCACCCTGGAAAAGGCCCGGGAACTGGTGCAGCAGATGCGCCAGATCGACAACCCCCAGGTCATCCACAGCGCCCTGCATCTCGCCTTGCGCAACCTCGGACTGGGTCGGGTGATCAACCCGGCGGCCAGCGTCCAGAGCTGAGCGTGTCCGGCGGGAGGGCCGCTTCCCGCCGGGCAGGCAGCGGCGTACCATGCCGCCTCCTGCGCCCGAGGTGATGATGGATCTCTTGCTCTTCCTGGTGCTCGGCGTCTGCGCCGGGCTGCTGGCCGGTCTGTTCGGGGTCGGCGGCGGCCTGATCATCGTGCCGGTGCTGGTCTACAGCTTTACCGCCCAGGGTCTCGATCCGGATATCCTCACCCACCTGGCGGTGGGTACCTCGCTGGCCACCATCGTCTTCACCTCGCTCAATTCCGTCTGGGCCCATCACCGGCTTGGCGCCGTGCGCTGGCGGCTGTTCGCCTGGATGGCCCTGGGCATCGTCTTCGGCAGCGCCCTGGGTGCGCTGACCGCCGCCGCCATCCACGGCCCGCTGCTGCAGAAGATCATCGGCACCTTCGCCATCCTGATCGCCCTCCAGTTGGCGCTGGACCTGCGCCCCAAGGCCCAGGCCGGTGAGCCGGGCAAGCCGGCGCTGACGGTGGCCGGCGTGGTGATCGGCTGGGCCTCGGCCATCTTCGGCATCGGCGGCGGCTCGCTTACCGTCCCCTTCCTGATCTGGCGCAGCCTGAGCATGCCGCAGGCGGTGGCCACCTCGGCGGCCTGCGGCCTGCCCATTGCCCTGTCCGGGGCGCTGTCCTTCATCCTGGTCGGCTGGCAGCAGCCGGGCCTGCCCGCCTGGAGCCTGGGCTATGTCTATCTGCCGGCCTTGCTGGGTATCGCCCTGACCAGCATGTTCTCGGCCCGTTTCGGTGCGCGACTGGCCCATCGCCTGTCGCCCCGACTGCTCAAGCGCCTGTTCGCCCTGTTGCTGTTCGGCGTCGGTCTCAACTTCCTACTCTGATCCCCTTCAAGGAGGCACCATGCTGCCGTATCCGCAAATAGACCCGGTGGCCCTGTCGCTGGGGCCGCTGAAGATCCACTGGTACGGCCTCATGTACCTGGTGGGTATCGGTGGCGCCTGGTGGTTGGCCAAGCGTCGGCTCAATCGCTTCGATCCGCGCTGGACCAGCGAGACCCTGTCCGACCTGGTGTTCTGGGTGGCGCTGGGGGTCATCGCCGGGGGGCGGCTCGGCTATGTGCTGTTCTACAACCTGGCGGAGTACATCGCCAATCCAACGTTGATCTTCGAGGTGTGGAAGGGTGGCATGTCCTTCCACGGCGGCCTGCTCGGGGTGATCCTGGCGGTCTGGTGGTTCGGCAAGCGCCACAACAAGGGCTTCTTCGAGCTGATGGACTTCATCGCGCCGCTGGTGCCCATCGGCCTGGGTGCCGGCCGCATCGGCAACTTCATCAACGCCGAACTCTGGGGCAAGCCCACCGATGTGCCCTGGGCGATGATCTTCCCGCCCTACAGCGATCCGGCCCAGTTGCCGCGCCATCCCTCGCAGCTCTACCAGTTCGCCCTGGAAGGCGTGGCGCTGTTCGTGATCCTCTGGCTGTATTCGCGCAAGCCGCGGCCGACCATGGCCGTGTCCGGCCTGTTCGTGCTCTGCTACGGCATCTTCCGCTTCATCGTCGAATTCGTCCGGGTGCCCGACGCCCAGCTCGGCTATCTGGCTTGGGGCTGGCTGACCATGGGGCAGGTGCTCTGCGTGCCCATGGTGCTCGGCGGTATCGCGCTCATGGTCTACGCCCATCGCCGCGCACCGCAGCCGGTCGTCCGCGCCGAATGACGTCTGGGGACCGCCCGCATGACAAGTGCGGGCGGCCTGTTATAGTTCAGGGACCACCATCACAACCGCGCAAGGGATCAGCCGTATGAATCCGTTCCGTAGCCTGGCTGCCGTGCTGGCGCTGGCCCTGACGATGCAGGTCCTGCCGGCGCAGGCGCAACAGGCTCAGGGTGACGTCACCGAGTATCAGACCGCCGACCAGGCGTTCGGTGAAGCCCAGGCTCCCGCCGCCTTTTCCATGATCGGCGATCTCTTGATCGCGCGGCCGCTGCTGATCGCCGCCACCGTGATCGGCGCGGGCGTCTTCGTGGTCAGTCTGCCATTCACCGCCGCGGGCGGTAACATCGGCAAGGCCGGCAAGGCCCTGGTGGTCGAGCCGGGCAAGGCGGCCTTCGTGCGCTGCCTGGGCTGCACCCAGAGCGGGTACGGGCGTACCGAGTAAGGCCCTGGCGCTAGCCCTGGCCGCTGATCTTCAGGTATTTGTCGTGCAGCTGCTCCTTGGTCTCGACATGGTTTTCGTCGAGGGGGATGCAGTCCACCGGGCAGACCTGCTGGCACTGGGGTTCGTCGTAGTGGCCCACGCACTCAGTGCACAGGTTCGGATCGATCACGTAGATCTCCGCGCCCTGAGAGATGGCGCCGTTCGGGCACTCGGGCTCGCACACGTCGCAGTTGATGCAATCGTCGGTAATGATGAGGGACATCGTCGGCTCCTCGCCACGCGAACGCGCAGCGATCCAAAAGTCAGGCGCGCATTTTGCCCCATCCGCGCGCCGGCTGCACCCGACAGTCCTTGGGGTTAATCAGCTGGCCGGGGCAAAACGCTCCAGCAGCGCCTGATGCACGGTGGGATGGACGAACTTGGTCACGTCGCCACCGAGGGCCGCGATCTCGCGCACCAGGGTGGAGGAGAGGTAGGAATAGTGTTCCGACGGGGTCAGGAACATGCTTTCCGCCTGGGGCGCCAGCACCCGGTTCATGTTGGCCAGCTGGAATTCGAACTCGAAATCCGACACGGCGCGCAGGCCGCGCAGGATGATGGTCGCCTTCTGCTGTTCCACCAGGGTGGCCAGCAGGCAGCTGAAGCCGATCACCTCGACGTTGGGCAGGTGCGCGGTCACCGCCTTGGCCAGCTCGACCCGGCGTTCCAGCGGAAACAGCGGGTTCTTCTTGGGGCTGGCCGCCACCGCCACCACGACTTCGTCGAACAGCCGCGAGGCGCGCTCCACCAGATCGCCATGGCCCTTGGTGATGGGGTCGAAGGTGCCGGGGTATAGCACTCGGTTCATGACGCTGTCCTGGGGGCGAAGCTGTTGGGGCTTGGATGGTAGCTCAGGGGCGGGGTGAGGCCAAGGCGACAGCCGCCAGGATCGCCGACCCGTGGGCGTTTATCGGCCGGATGGCGCTGCCCGTTGGCTGACCAGCCAGTCGGGGATGCGCCTTTCCAGATAGTAGTCCGGGTCGCGGAAGGAGCCGCCGACGAAACCCACGTGGCCGCCGTGGGGCAGGCGCTCGAACAGGGTGTCGGGCGCCAGTTCGGCGCGGGCGGGCAGGGCGTCGGTGCCGATGAAGGGATCGTCCTCGGCCTGGATCAGCAGGGTGGGGATGCGGATACCCCCCAGGTAATAGCGGCTGGAGGCCTGGCGATAGTAGTCCCGGGCATCGCGAAAGCCATGCAGGGGCGCGGTGTATCTGTCGTCGAAGTCCCAGAAGGTCTTGAGCCCCTCGGGCGGGCCCAGGCGGGCGAGGATCTCATGCTGCTCGGGATGGCGCTCGCGATCGAACAGTGCCTGCTTGTCGCGCACATAGCGCGCCAGTTCGCGGATGAAGTGTCGCTGATAGATACGCGAGAAGCCGATGCCGATGCGATCGGCGCAGAGGTCCAGACGAAAGGGCACCGACACCGCCGCCGCGGCTCGTAGTCCGCTTTCCGCGCCGCGCTCACCGAGGTACTTGAGCAGCACATTGCCACCGAGGGAAAAGCCCACCGCATACAGCGGAGCCTCCGGACGACTGGCCTGCAGATAGCGCACCACCGCGGCCAGGTCTTCGCTGACGCCGGAGTGATAGCCTCGCGGCAGGCGGTTGGGTTCGCCGGAGCAGCCGCGCCAGTTGAGGCCGACGCTGGCCCAGCCGCGGGCGGCCAGGGCGAATTGCAGGCCGAGCACATAGTGGGAGCCGGAGCTGCCGGTGAGGCCGTGGGCGATCAGCACCAGGGGCGCCTGTGGGTCCTCGGCGTGATACCAGTCCAGATCGAGGAAGTCGCCATCCTCCAGCCATAGCCGTTCGCGCGGGCGGGTGATAGGCGGCAGGCGGCGCCACAGCGAGCCCCAGAGGGTCTGCAGGTGCGGGCCGGGCAGCCAGCGCGCCGGGCGAAAGGGGGCGCTGTTCACGCCTGGCGGTGCCAGAGGGCGTAGTGGACGTTGCCGGTCTTCTTCTCGCGGTGCAGTTGCCAGGTCGCGGGCAGGCTCAGGCGCGAGGGCTGGGTCTCGCTCTCGGTATAGATCCAGGCGTCCGCGGCGAGCCAGCCCTGGGCTTCCAGGGTCGCGCAGGCCGGCTCCAGCAGGTCCTGGCCAAAGGGCGGATCGAGAAACACCAGATCGAAGGGCGTCGCCGCCGGCTTGGCCAGCGCCTGCAGGGCGTCGGTCTGGCGCACCTCGGCGTGGGCGCAGCCGAGGGCCTGCAGATGGCCGCGCAGGGCATTGGCGGCCTGGGCATTGAGGTCGAAGGCCAGCGCCGGGCCGGCGCCGCGGGACAGGGCTTCCAGCAGCAGGGCGCCGCTGCCGGCGAAGGGGTCCAGCACCCGGGCGCCCGGGGTGACGGCGGCCAGCCAGTTGAACAGGGTCTCGCGGACCCGATCCGGGGTGGGTCTCAGGCCCAGGGCATCGGGAAAGACGAAGCGCCGGCTGCGCCAGTCGCCACCGATGATGCGCAGTTGGTTGGCGGTCTTCTGGGCCATGCTAGTGCTCCGGAACGCCGCTGGGCGGCAGGTTGGGAAGAGGGCGGGGTGGCGGCAGCGGCTGCTGGGCGACCCGTGGGCCGGCGCTGACCACGACGAAGTTGGCCGGATCCAGGTGGCGCTGCAGGGCGGCATGCACCTGCTCCACCGTCAGCCGGCGGACCTGCTGGAGGAAGTCATCGAGGTAGCTGCTGGGCAGGTCATAGAAGCCGATGTTGCCCAGTTGGGCGACGATGGCGCCGTTGCTGGCGTTGGCCAGCGGGAAGCTGCCTTCGATCTGCCGTTTGGCGCGGTCCAGTTCGGCCTGGGTGGGGCCCTGGGCCAGGTAGTCGCGCAGCAGGTCACGGACCAAGGCCAGGGTGGCATCGCCCAGTTCGGCGCGGGTCTGCAGGCCGAGGGTGAAGGGGCCAGGCTGACGCATGGGGGTGAAGCCCGAGCTGACGCCGTAGGTGAGACCGCGGCGTTCGCGCAATTCGGTCATCAGGCGACTGCCGAAACCGCCACCGCCGAGGATCTGGTTGCCGACGAACAGGGCGGCGTAGTCGGGATCGCGGCGGGTGATGCCGAGTTGGCCGAGCAGCAGGCGCGTCTGCTGCGCCGGGATCTCCAGCTGCACCCGGGCCGGTGCGGCAAGCGCTGGCACCGGCAGTGGCGGCAGGGCCGGGCCGCGGGGCAGGGCGCGCGACAGCTGGGCGGCGATCTGCTCGGCGCGGGCGCGATCCAGGTCGCCGGTGAGGGCGATCACGGCATTGCCGGCGGCATAGGCACGGGAATGGAAGGCCCTGAGGCTGGCCGCGTCGAGGCGTGCCAGTCCGGCTGCCGTGCCCCGTGGCGAATGGGCATAGGGATGGCTGCCATAGAGACTTTCCTGCAGGGCTTCGCCGGCCAGGCTGGCCGGCTCGCGACGGCTGGCGGCGATCAGCGTCAGCAACTGGTCGCGGATGCGCTGGATGGCCTCGGCGGGAAAGGTCGGGCGACCGACCACGTCGGCCAGCAGTGCCAGGGCCGGTTCGCTGTGGGCCGGATCGGCAAGGGTGCGCAGCCCGGCCACCGCCTGGTCACGGTAGGCGCCGTTGCTGAAATCGGCGCCCAGGCGCTCGAAGCCGTCGGCGATGGCGCCGGCATCGCGTCCCGGGATGCCTTCGTTGAGCAGGCCGTTGGTCAGCATGGCCAGGCCCGGCGTGGCGCCGTCCTGGCTGCTGCCGGCGGCGAAGATCAGGCGCACGTCAAACATCGGCAATTCCGGCGCCGGCACGAACAGCACCTGGGCGCCCTCGGCGGTGCGCCAGCGCTGGATGTCCAGCTGGCGCCCCAGGGGCGGTACCTCCTTGAGGGTCTTGAGGCTGTCCACGGCGGGATAGGCGCGCGCCAGGTCGCCGACCGGGGTGGGGGACTGACAGCCCGCGAGCAGGCACAGCGCAAGGCACAGCAGACGCTTCATCGACGGGCCTCCGCGGTGGGTTCGGGGCGCAACTGGCCCAGGGTCAGGCGCTCGCGAGTGAAGTAGGTACGGGCCACGCGGCGCAGGTCGTCGGGAGTGACCTGGCCCAGCTCGTCGAGCAGCCGATCGCCCTGGCGCCAGCCGAGGCCGACGCTTTCCAACTGGCCGATGCTGCTGGCCTGAGCGGTGATGGAGTCGCGGCCATAGACCAATCCGGCCACCAGCAGGGCGCGGACCCGGGCCAGTTCCTCGGTGCTGGGCGGCTCGCGCTTGAGCAGGTCCAGTTGCGCCCAGAAGGCCGCTTCCAGCTGGTCGAGGGTCTTGCCACGCTGGGTATTGGGGGTGCCGCTGAGCAGGAAGAGGCTGTCGCCGCGGGTATAGGCGCCATAGGCGGCGCGCACGCTGCTGGCCACTTCCGCGCCGCGTTCGAGACGACTGGGCAGGCGTGCCCCCGAGCCGCCGCTGAGCAGGGCGGCCAGCAGTTGCAGCGCATAGGCATCGCGCGGCTGGGCGGCGGTGGCCAGGCTGGGCACGTTGAAGCCCATCAGCAGGCTGGGCAGTTCACGGGCCTGCAGGGCCAGACGACGCTCGCCCGGCGCGGGCAGTTCCAGCGGGCGTCGCGGCGCGGCCAGGTCGCTGCGGGGAATGCCGCCGAACCAGCGCTGCACCTCGGCGCGGATTGCCTGGGGCTCGACGTCGCCCACCACCACCAGGGTGGCGTTATTGGGTGCGTACCAGGTCTGGTACCAGCGGCGCAGGTCGTCGACGCCGAGGCGCTGCAGGTCCTGGGGCCAGCCGATGGTGGGGTTGCGATAGCCGCTGGCCGGGTAGGCCGCGGCCTTGAAGCGTTCGAAGGACAGTGCCTCGGGGCGGTCGTCGGTGCGCAGCCGGCGTTCTTCCTTGATCACTTCCAGTTCCCGGGTGACCTCGTCGGGCGCCAGGCGCAGATGAGCCATGCGATCGGCTTCCAGCTCCAGGGCCACCGGCAGGCGATCGCGGGCGAGCAGCTGGTAGTAGACGGTGTAGTCATCGGTGGTGAAGGCATTCTCCTCGGCGCCCAGATCGCGCAGCAGGTGCGAGGCCTCGCCGGCACCGAGCTTGCGGCTGCCCTTGAACATCAGGTGTTCCAGGGCGTGGGACAAGCCGGTCGCGCCGGGTGCCTCCAGGCTCGAACCCACGCGATACCAGAGTTGCACCACGGCGACCGGCGCCCGGTGATCTTCGCGGACTACCAGCTTGAGGCCGTTGTCGAGGGTGAATTCCTCGGTGTTCTGCCGGCTGGCGGTGGCCAGGGCGAGGGTGGAGAGCAGGCTGAGCAGGACGACCAGGGCGGTCCGACGGAGGCGGGAGGCGGGCATCGCGAGAGCAGGCCTTGTAGCGCGGTAGGGGACGAAGCGGCTGCGTCCTGGGGACGGTCGCGCGTTTTTCGCCGACGGGGAGGTCTTCCGCCCGGCAGGCTGCTAGGATACGCATCCCTTTTCCCGACGGCCATGCCTGACGGTCGAGCCCCGCCTGGCGGAGCTCCCGCAGCTGGCTCGTCCGTTCGATACAGAGCCCTGCATGTTTGGATCCGACGACAAGAAGTCTCCCCCCACGGAGAAGAAAGGCCTGTTCGGCTGGTTCCGCAAGAAGACTGCCGAACCCGTAGCGACGCCGGCCGAAGCCCCCGCCGCCGCGCCCGAAGCCGAAGAGCGCTTGCCCGAGCCGCTGACCAGCGAACCGGTGCAGCATCCGGAGCCGGTACCCGAGCCGCCGGAGGCGATCCCCTCGCTGACCCCGGTCGCCGAAGAGGAGGCCCCGTCGCCGGTGGCCCTGACGGCGCTGGTCGAGCCGCTGGTGGCCGATCCCATCCTGCCGCCGGTCGAGGTCGAGCCGGTAGTTGTGCCCGAGACAGAGCCCGAGCCGGTATCGGCGCCGGTCGCGCCACTGGCACCGGTAGTTCCTGCGCCTGTCGTAGAGCCCGAGCCTGCTCCAGCCCCGGTCGTACCCGTCGCCCCGGTACGTCCTGAGCCCGTGGTGATTGCACCCGAACCCGAATCCGAATCCGCTGCGCCGGCCGTCGCCGCTCCGGCCGAACCAACCAAACTGGGTTTCTTCGCTCGTCTGCGCCAGGGGCTGTCCAAGACCAGCGCCAGTCTCGGCGAAGGCATGGCCAGTCTGTTCCTCGGCAAGAAGGCCATCGACGACGACCTGCTCGAAGAGTTGGAGACTCGCCTGCTGACCGCCGACGTCGGCGTCGAGGCCACCGGCGTCATCATGCGCAACCTGACCCAGAAGGTGGCGCGCAAGCAACTGGCCGACAGCGAGGCGCTCTATCAGGCCCTGCAGCAGGAGCTCACGGAGATGCTGCTGCCGGTGGAGCAGCCGCTGGTGATCGACACCTCGCACAAGCCCTACGTCATCCTGGTGGTCGGTGTGAACGGCGCCGGCAAGACCACCACCATCGGCAAGCTGGCCAAGCGCCTGCAGAACGACGGCAAGAAGGTCATGCTGGCCGCTGGCGACACCTTCCGTGCCGCCGCCGTGGAGCAGCTGCAGGTCTGGGGCGAGCGCAACCGCATCCCGGTGATCGCCCAGCACACCGGCGCCGACTCCGCCTCGGTGATCTTCGACGCGGTGCAAGCCGCCAAGGCCCGCGGCATCGATGTGCTGATCGCCGATACCGCCGGCCGGCTGCACACCAAGGACAATCTCATGGAGGAGCTGCGCAAGGTACGCCGGGTGATCGGCAAACTGGACGAGGCGGCGCCCCACGAGACCCTGCTGGTGCTCGACGCCGGTACCGGCCAGAACGCCCTCAACCAGGCCAAGCAGTTCCACAATGCGGTGCCCCTGACCGGCCTGGCGTTGACCAAGCTCGACGGCACCGCCAAGGGTGGGGTGATCTTCGCCCTGGCCAAGCAGAGCGCCCTGCCGATCCGCTATGTCGGCGTCGGCGAAGGCATCGACGACCTGCGGCCCTTCGAGGCGCGGCCCTTCGTCCAGGCCCTGTTCGCGGAGCGGGGCGTCTCATGATCCAGTTCGACCGCGTCTCCAAGCGCTATCCCAACGGTCACGTCGGCCTGCAGGAACTGAGCTTCCGTGCCGAACGCGGCGAAATCCTCTTCGTCACCGGTCATTCCGGCGCCGGCAAGAGCACCCTGATGCGGTTGATCCTGGCCATGGAAAGGCCCACCGGCGGCAAGCTGACCCTGGCCGGCCAGGACATCTCGCGCATCACCAATGCGCAGATTCCCTTCCTGCGCCGGCAGATCGGCGTGGTCTTCCAGAACCACCAGCTGCTCTATGACCGCACCGTGTTCGACAACGTCGCCCTGCCGCTGCAGATCCTCGGCCTGTCCAAGCCCGAGATCGCCAAGCGTGTGGCCGCCGCTCTGGAGCGGGTCAGCCTCAAGGACAAGCTCGACGACTATCCGGCCGAGCTGTCCACCGGCCAGCAGCAACGGGTCGGCATCGCCCGTGCCGTGGTGCATCGCCCGGCCCTGCTGCTCGCCGACGAACCCACCGGCAACCTCGATCCACGCCTGGCCTCGGAGATCATGGGCGTCTTCGAGGACATCAACAGCCTCGGCACCACGGTGCTGATCGCCAGCCACGACCATGCCCTCATCGCCCGCCTGCACCATCGCATGCTGACTCTGCAGCGCGGCCGCCTGATCGGCGACGAAGAGGAGAGCCAGCCATGAGCGCCACCGAACTGCCCCGTGGCCAGGAACAGGGCGGCAAGCCCCAGCGTCCGCAGCGCCAGGCCCCGAAGAAACCCAAGAGCGACTGGCGCAGCCCGCTGCACGCCTACCTCGAAGCCCACCGCACCGGCCTGAGGGACAGCCTCAGGCGCATGGTGCAGCAGCCCATAGGCACCTTTCTCACCTGCCTGGTGATGGGCATCGCCCTGGCGCTGCCCATGGGGGTGTCCTTGCTGCTGAAGAACGTCGAGCGCCTGGGTGGCTCCTGGCAGCGCGCGGCGCAGATCTCGGTGTTCCTCGACCTGCGCACCGGCCAGGACCAGGCCGAGGTGCTGATGAGCCAGATCAAGGTCCTGCCCGATGTGGCCGAGGCGCGCTGGATTAGCCCGGACGATGCCCTGAAGGAATTGCAGCAGGACGCCGGCCTCGGCGAGGCGTTGCGCGAATTGCCGCAGAATCCGCTGCCCGGCGTCATCGCCGTGACGCCCAAGGAAATCGACAAGAGTCGCCTCGACATGCTGCGCAGCCAGCTGGCCGAGATGAACGGCGTGCAGCAGGTGCAGCTGGACATGCAGTGGGTCGAGCGCCTCACCGCCATCCTCAAGCTGGGCGAGCGCTTCGTCTTCGGCCTGACCGTGGTGCTGGTGATCGCCCTACTGCTGGTGATCGGCAACACCATCCGCCTGGCCATCGAGAATCGCCGCACCGAGATCGAGGTGGTCAAGCTGGTGGGTGGCACCGACGGCTACGTGCGCCGGCCCTTCCTCTACATGGGCGCGCTGTTCGGCCTGGGCGCCGGCATCGCCGCCTGGGCGCTGCTGGTGTTCGGCCTCAACTGGCTCAACGGCGCGGTGCTCGACCTGGCCGGCCTCTACGGCAGCGATTTCGCCCTGGGCAGCGTCGCCATCGAAGACGGGCTGCAACTGCTGATCGGCGCCGTGCTGCTCGGCTACATCGGCGCCTGGCTGGCCGTTGCCCGCCATCTACGCGAACTCGCGCCGCGCTGACCAACGACCGTTTCCGACACCTTTGGAAACGGTCTAACCCCCTGATGACACAAGCATTTCACGGTGGTTTTCAGCTGGGGTTAAGGGAACCTGGACTAGTCTGGCGCTGTCCAAAAAATCAGTGTTAGACTGCCCAGTGCTTAGTGAATCGGAGGATTCGCATGACCACTTCGTTGCAACCTGTTCCTACATTGGTTCCTGGCGCCAGCCTGGAAGCCTATGTGCATTCGGTGAACAGCATTCCGCTGCTCACGCCGGAGCGGGAGCGTGAACTGGCCGAGCGCCTCTTCTACAAGGAAGACGTCGAGGCCGCCCGGCAGTTGGTGCTCGCGCATCTGCGCTTCGTGGTACATATCGCCAAGAGCTATTCCGGCTATGGTCTGGCCCAGGCCGACCTGATCCAGGAAGGCAACGTCGGCCTGATGAAGGCCGTGAAGCGCTTCAACCCCGAAATGGGCGTACGCCTGGTGTCCTTTGCCGTGCATTGGATCAAGGCGGAAATCCACGAATTCATCCTGCGCAACTGGCGCATCGTCAAGGTCGCCACCACCAAGGCACAGCGCAAGCTGTTCTTCAACCTGCGCAGCCAGAAGAAGCGGCTGGCTTGGCTGAACAACGACGAGGTCCATCGCGTGGCCGAAACCCTGGGCGTGGAGCCTCGGGAAGTGCGCGAGATGGAGAGCCGCCTGACCGGTCAGGACATGGCCTTCGATCCGGCCAGCGATGCCGATGACGATGCCGCCTACCAGTCACCGGCCCAGTACCTGGAAGACAGCCGTTACGATCCGGCACGCCAGCTGGAAGAGGCTGACTGGACCGACAGCTCCACGGCCAATCTGCACGAGGCCCTGGAACGCCTGGATGATCGCAGTCGCGACATCCTCTACCAGCGCTGGCTGGCCGAGGAAAAGGCGACCCTGCACGAGCTGGCGGCCAAGTACAACGTCTCGGCAGAGCGTATCCGTCAGCTGGAAAAGAACGCGATGAACAAGCTCAAGGGCAATATCGCCGCCTGATCCGCTCGTTGATTGAAAAACCGCACCTTAGGGTGCGGTTTTTTTATGTCTGCAAATCTTGTCGCCCAGCCAGTAGGCTGGCTTGGATCAGGCTCTGGCCATCGCGGCCATACAAGTACCGGGAAGTCCGTAGGAGCGGTCCATGGCCGCGATAGAGCGTCTGTAGGCTGAAAACCGCGTGCGAAGTCGCCTTGCTACTGCCCGGTCATCCGTCGCAGGTAGTCGCTACCGCCCAGCTGGCGCTCCTGCTGGCGGATCCAGGCGGCGCGTTCGGCGACATAGGCGCTCGGGCGGCTCGGGCTCCATTCGCGGGGATTGGGCAGCACGGCGGCCAGCAGGCTGGCCTGGCGGTCGGACAGGTAGGGAGCACCTATGCCGAAATGGTGACGAGCCGCGGCCTCGGCGCCAAACACGCCGTCGTCCCATTCCACGCTGTTGAGATAGACCTCGAGGATGCGCTGCTTGGACCAGAAGGTTTCCAGCAGCACGGTGAACCAGGCCTCGAAGGCCTTGCGCAGGTAGCTGCGGCCGCTCCAGAGAAAGAGATTCTTGGCGGTCTGCTGGCTGATGGTGCTGGCGCCGCGCAGGGAGCCGCCGGCTTCGTTGTGGCTGAAGGCCTGGCGGATCGCCGTCATGTCGAAGCCCCAGTGTTCGGCGAAGTGCTGGTCCTCGCCGGCGATCACCGCCATCTTGAGATCGTCCGGCAGCTCCTTCCAGGGTCGCCAGTCGCGCTGCAGGTCGATGGGTTTGCCGTCGATCCAGGACTCGACCTTGCGCTCCACCATCAGCATGCTGCCCGGCGGCGGCACCCAGCGCAGGATCAGCACCAGGGCGGCGCTGAGGACGGCGAACCAGAGGGCGATACGCAGGAGACGGCGGAGGAGGGTGAGCAGCATCGGCTTGGTCTTTGGCGGTTAGCGGGCCATTATAACCAGCGCTTCTCTTCCATCGCCCGGTAAAACCCATGTTGCGTCTCTTCCTGCTGTTCGCCGCCCTGGCCGGCTTCACCGGTGTCGGACTCGGCGCCTTCGCCGCCCATGGACTCAAGGGCCGGCTGACCGCCGACTACCTGGCCGTATTCCAGACCGGCGTGCTCTATCAGCTAATCCACGCCCTGGCGCTGCTCGGCGTCGCGCTCCTGTCGCTGCACTTTCAGGGGCGCCTGGTGGCCTGGGCCGGTGGCTTCTTCATCGCCGGCATCCTGCTGTTTTCCGGCAGCCTCTATCTGCTGACGCTGACCGGCATCTCGCGGCTGGGCATCATCACCCCCTTCGGCGGTCTGTGCTTTCTCGCCGGCTGGGCCTGCCTGGCCATCCTCGCCTGGCGCCTCGGCAGCCTCTGACCGAGCACTGGCCGTCGTTCCCGGTCTGGCGTCGCTGCAATGCACGCCCGACCGGCGTAGAATGCCGGCTCACCCCGTGACGATGCCTTTGCCATGCAGATTCTGTTGAACGGCGAATCCCTTGAATTGCCGGACGGCGCCACCGTCGCCGACCTGCTCGTGCGTCTTGACCTGACCGGGCGGCGAGTGGCGGTGGAACGCAACCTCGACATCGTGCCGCGCAGCCAGCACGCCACCACCGCCCTGGTGGACGGCGACCGGCTGGAAGTGGTCCACGCCATCGGCGGCGGCTAGCCGCGCAAGAGGAATCCAGATGAAAGACACTCCCTTTACCCTGGCCGGGCGCACCTATGAATCGCGTCTGCTGGTCGGCACCGGCAAGTACCGCGATCTCGAAGAGACCCGCCTGGCCATCGAGGCCTCCGGCGCCGAGATCGTCACCGTGGCGGTGCGCCGTACCAACATCGGCCAGACTCCCGGCGAACCCAATCTGCTCGACGTGATCTCGCCCGAGCGCTACACCATCCTGCCCAACACCGCCGGCTGCTATGACGCGGTGGAAGCGGTGCGCACCTGCCGCCTGGCGCGCGAGCTGCTCGACGGTCACAACCTGGTCAAGCTGGAAGTCCTGGCCGACCAGAAGACCCTGTTCCCCAATGTCATCGAGACCCTCAAGGCCGCCGAGACCCTGGTCGCCGACGGCTTCGACGTCATGGTCTATACCAGCGACGACCCCATCGTCGCGCGCCAGCTGGAGGCCATCGGCTGCATCGCCGTCATGCCGCTGGCCGGTCTGATCGGCTCGGGCCTGGGCATCTGCAATCCCTACAACCTGCGCATCATCCTCGAAGAGGCCAAGGTGCCGGTGCTGGTGGATGCCGGGGTGGGTACCGCCTCCGACGCCACCATCGCCATGGAGCTGGGTTGCGAAGCGGTGCTGATGAACAGCGCCATCGCCCATGCCCGCGAGCCGGTGCTGATGGCCGAAGCCATGAAGCACGCCATCGTCGCCGGTCGCCTGGCCTATCTGGCCGGGCGCATGCCGCGCAAGCTCTATGCGACCGCGTCCTCGCCGCTGGACGGCCTGGTCAACTAGACCTGGCGCCCTCCATCACGCGCCCGGCCTGTGCCGGGCTTCTCTTTTTCCCACTATCGATAACGCCATGACCGATCATCAAGACGACCAAACCCCCGACCGCCCCCGGCGCACCATCAAGAGCTTCGTGATGCGCGCCGGCCGCATGACCGAAGGCCAGCAACGCGGTCTCGACCAGGGTTGGCCACGCTTCGGTCTGGAGCTGACCGTCGGCCTGCAGGATTTCGACCAGGTGTTCGGGCGCCAGGCGCCACGTACCTTCGAGATCGGCTTCGGCATGGGCCATTCCACTCTGGAAATGGCTGCCGCCGCGCCGGAGCAGGATTTCATCGGCGTCGAGGTGCATCGTCCGGGCGTGGGCGCGTTGCTCAATGGCGCCATGACCCAGGGGCTGACCAATCTGCGGGTCTACAGCTGCGATGCCCTGGAGGTGCTGCGCCAGTGCGTGGCCGACGCCAGCCTGGACCGGGTGCTGCTGTTCTTTCCCGATCCCTGGCACAAGAGCCGCCACCACAAGCGGCGGATCGTCCAGCCGGCCTTCGCCGAGCTGGTTCGGCAAAAGCTCAGGGTCGGCGGGGTGCTGCACATGGCCACCGACTGGCAGGCCTATGCCGAACACATGCTCGAGATCATGAACGCCGCCCCCGGTTACCATAACCTCGGCGACGCCTCGGGCTATGTACCGCGTCCCGAGGAAAGACCCATCACCAAGTTCGAACGCCGTGGCGAGCGCCTGGGGCATGGCGTCTGGGATCTCAAGTTCGAACGCCAGAGCTGACCGTGTATCTCTGACGAATCGAGCTTGAGCTGGTGAGGGACAATTGGCATGATGGCCAATTGCCCTGCTGTGATGGCGGTTGCATTCGAATTCACAGAGACACCTGGATGTCAGCCCTTCCCGAGAATGCCAACCGGCTCCGCGCCGCCCTTCGTGCAGAGCGGATCCGATGACGGACCTGGTACGCCCCGACTCGCCAGCGGCCGAGTTGCACGCCGTACGGCGCTGGCTCGAAGTCGAACGCAGCGCCCGGCAGCGTACCGAACGCTCGTTGCACCTCATCGCCTCGGCCTTCGCCCTCTGCCGCGACGCCATGGCCGTGCTGACTGAAAGCGGTCAGATCATCGAAGCCAATGACGCCCTGCGCGCCCTGATGCTCAGCGCGGAGCGCAGTGTCAGCGGCCAGTACCTGTCGCATTACATCAAGCTGCCCGAGGCGGCCATCCGCACCTTCGAGCGCGACGGCTATGCCCTGTGCGAAGCCCAGTTCCACGTCTCCGCCAAACGCGTCACGCCGGTGGAGATCAGCCTGAGTCGCTTTGCCGGCGAGGCGGATCGCGAAGGCTATGTGGTCGCCAGCCTGAGGGACATCACCGAGCGCAAGCGCGCCGAGCAGGCCCTGGAGCGCATGGCCCTGAGCGATGCCCTGACCCAGCTGCCCAACCGGACCTCCTTCTACCAGGATTTCGAGACGCGCCTGCAGAACCTGGAGGAGACCGGCAACCTCGCGGTGCTGTTCATCGATGTCGATGGCTTCAAGGAGGTCAACGACTCCCTGGGCCATGCCGCCGGTGACGAGCTGCTCTGCGCCCTGGTGCGGGAGTTGCGCCAGGTGCTGGGCGCCGACGAGGTGCTGGCACGTTGGGGCGGCGATGAATTCGTCGCCCTGCTGGACGTGAGCGATCGCGAGCAGGCCCGCCAGGTGGCCGAGCAACTGGTGCAGGCGGTGGGTCGGCAGCAGTGCATCGCCGGCCACGATATCCGCGTATCGGCCAGCATCGGCCTGAGTCTGGCCCCCGAAGAAGGGCTGGATGTGGAAACCCTGCTGCGCAATGCCGATGCCGCCATGTACGCAGCCAAGGCGGCCGGCAAGAGCCGGGTGCGCTGCTACGATCCGCAGTTGACCAGCGAGGCGCGCAGCAAGGTGACCCTGTTGGCTCATCTGCATGGCGCCATCGAGGCGGAGCTCATCACCTTCGTGCTGCAGCCCAAGTTCGATGCCCGTCAGCGCATGATCAGCGCCGAGTTGCTGGCGCGCTGGAATTGCCCGGGCGTCGGGGCCGTGCCGCCCAATGTCTTCGTCGCCCTGGCCGAGCAGAACGGCATGGCCTCGGCCCTCGGGCGCCTGGCCATCCGCCGTGCGGCCGGTTGCGCCCGCGCCCTGCAGGACGCCGGCCTGCAGATCCCGGTGGCGGTCAACATCTCGCCGCTGCAGGTGGCCGATGATGAATTGGCCGAGGTCCTGGCGGCGGCCTGCGCCGAATTCGGTATCGCGCCCAGGGCACTGGAGCTGGAGGTGACCGAGTCGGTCTTCCTGCAGAAGGGCACGCCGGAGCGGCGCCTGGCCGCCTTGCGCGAGCAGGGCTTTCGGGTGGCGATGGATGACTTCGGCACCGGCTATTCGTCGCTGGGCTATCTGCACCGCTTGCCCTTCGACACCATCAAGATCGACCGCAGCTTTCTGCTGGCGGTGGACGCCGATGACAGATCCCGGCAACTGCTGGCCGGCATCGTCAGCCTGTGCCGCGCGCTGGACATGCAGATCGTCGCCGAGGGGGTGGAAACCCAGGCCCAGTTCGAATTGCTCAAGGACCTGGGCGTGGACACCTTCCAGGGCTTCCTGCTGGGGCGCCCGCAATCACTGGAGTGCCTGCTGGACAGTATCCGCGTCTGCCAGCGGGGCCAGCCCTAGCCGCGCCGCTCGGCCAGCACGCCCAGCAGGCAGACGCCGATCAGCAGCACCGGGGCCAGGGCATAGTTGTTGAACTGCGCCAGACCCTTGACCACCCAGGGGGTCAGGAAGGTCATGGCGGCGCCGTAGATCGCCAGGCACGCCAGGGCGAAGGCCGGGACGCGGATGGCGGTCGGCAGGCTGCCCAGGCGCGCCTGGATGAAGCCATTGACCTGGCTGCCGAACAGCACCAGCAGGGTGGCGGTGACCGCCAGGGCCACCTCGTCCAGGTGGCTGCGGCTCCAGCGGGAGAGGTCGGCGATATGGTCGAGCACGAAGTCCAAGGCAGAGCTCCTCGTCAGTCAGGCAGAAAGGATTGCAAGAGGTCGTTCAGGAACAGCTGGCCGCGAGCGGTGGGGCGCAGGCGCTGTGCATCCTCGGCCAGCAGGCCGGCCTGGCGCGCCGCGGTCAGCGCGGGTGCCAGACTGTCCAGCGACTGGCCGGTGCGCTGCGGATACCAGGCGGCCGGTACCCCGTCCACCAGGCGCAGGGCGTTCATCATGAAATCGAAGGGCAGGTCGGCCGGCTCCAATTGTTTTGCGCCGGCCTGGAAGGCCTTGGCCGGGTCCAGATAGTCCTTGGGTAGACGGGTCTTCCAGGTGCGCAGCAGGGTGCCGTCCGGGGCGCTCAGCTTGGCATGGGCGCCGGCGCCGATGCCCAGGAAGTCGCCAAAGCCCCAGTAGTTGAGATTGTGCCGCGCCTGGCGCCCGGGCTGGGCATAGGCAGAGGTCTCGTACTGCTGGTAGCCGGCGGCCGCCAGGCGCGCCTGGCCGGCTTCCTGGATGTCCCAGAGGGTGTCGTCCTCGGGCAGCTCCGGCGGCTGGCTCCAGAACACCGTGTTGGGCTCCATCGTCAGCTGGTACCAGGACAGGTGCGTGGGCGCCAGGGCGATGGCCTGGTCGAGGTCGCCGAGGGCATCGGCGACGCTCTGCTCGGGCAGGCCGTGCATGAGATCCAGATTGAAATTATCGAAGCCGGCGGCGCGTGCCCGGTCGGCGGCGCGGATGGCTTCCTCGCGGCCGTGGATGCGCCCCAGGGCCTTGAGCTTGGCGTCCTGGAAACTCTGGATACCGATCGACAGCCGATTGATGCCCAGACCGCGGTAGGCAACGAACTTGGCCTGCTCGAAGGTACCGGGGTTGGCTTCCAGGGTGATCTCGATGTCCGGCGCGAAGCTCAGCCGCCGGGCCACGCCGTCCAGCAGGCGGCCCAGGGCCTCGGCGGAAAACAGACTGGGTGTGCCGCCGCCAAAGAAGATCGAGGTCAGCGGCCGGCCATGGACGTGGATCAGGTCCTGGTCCAGATCCGCCAGCAGGGCGTCGACGTACTCCGTTTCCGGTAGCGTCGGGCCAGCGGCATGGGAGTTGAAGTCGCAATAGGGGCACTTGCGCACGCACCAGGGGATATGGACGTAGAGCGCCAGTGGCGGCAAGGCGAAGGTGTCGGTCACAGCTGGAGCCGTTGCTTGAGCTGGGCCATGGCGCGGGCGCGATGGCTGCGCTGGTTCTTTTCCGCCGGCGCCAATTCGGCCGCGGAGACCGCTTCGCCGTCGGGCTGGAACAGCGGATCATAGCCGAAGCCATGCTCGCCCTGAGCGGCATGCAGGATGCGCCCGGGCCAGAGGCCTTCGCAGAGGATCGGCAGCGGATCGTCGGCGTGGCGCACCAGGGCGAGCACGCAGACGAACTGGGCGGTGCGCTCGGCGTCGGGCACGTCACGCAGGGTGTCGAGCAGCTTGGCGTTGTTGGCGGCATCGCCCTGACCATCGGCGTAGCGCGCGGAATAGATACCAGGGGCGCCGCCGAGGGCGTCCACCGCCAGGCCCGAATCATCCGCCAGGGCCGGCAGACCGGACAGCCGCGCGGCGTTGCGCGCCTTGAGGATGGCGTTCTCGACAAAGGACAGCCCGGTTTCCTCGGGTTCCACCTGGCTGAATTCGCCCACCGAGCGCACCCGCACCCGGTCGCCGAGCATGGCCTGGAGTTCCTTGAGCTTGCCGGCGTTGTGGCTGGCGAGAACCAGTTCGGTTAGGTCGGACATGAGGGGCACCGTGTCGCATTGGGAAGGGCGGCGTATTGTACGCGAAGCCAGGCCCGGGCTGGCCGCGCCGCCCAGGCCTTACGTCATATGGCGACGCGCAGGTCGTGCAGATGCGGCGCGCTGACCCGATAGATGCCGATCTCGCCGAGCAGGTTGGGCCACAACTTGCTGGCCCAGCCGTGGCGGTGCAGGCGATCCACGGCAAGACGATCCAGTACCTGGGCGCGCTGTTCGCGGCAGAGGCGCTCGAAGTCCTCGAAGGTGCAGAAGTGGATGTTCGGCGTGTTGTACCAGGTGTAGGGCAGGAAGTCCGAGACCGGCATCCGCCCCTTGCCGCCTAGGTACAGCCGGCAGCGCCAGTGACCGAAGTTGGGAAAGGTGATGATGCACTGGCGACCGACCCTGAGCATCTCCTGGAGGATGCGGTCCGGGTACTGCATGGCCTGCAACGACTGGGTCATGACCACCACGTCGAAGCTGTCACTGGCGAAGTTGGCCAGGCCGCCGTCGAGATCCTGCTCGATGACGTTGACGTCCTTGAGTAGGCATTCGGCGATCTTGTCCGGGTCGATCTCCAGGCCGTAGCCGGTGACCTGCTTGTGATCGCGCAGCCAGGCGAGCAGTTCGCCGGTGCCGCAACCGAGGTCGAGGACCCGGCTGCCGGCGGGGATCCATTCCTGAATGATGTCCAGATCGGCGCGCACGGCAGCTATACCTCGATGCGGGTCATGTAGTGGGAGAAGGCCTGCAGATAGCGCGGGATGGGAATGAGGAAGGCGTCATGGCCCTGGGGCGCGTCGACCTCCAGGTAGCTGACGTCCTTGCGCGCGGCCATCAGGGCGTTGACGATCTCCTTGGAACGCGCCGGCGAGAAGCGCCAGTCGGTGGTGAAGGAGACGATCAGGAAGCGCGCCTGCACCCCGGCCAGGGTCTTGGCCAGGTCGCCGCCGTGGGCATGGGCCGGATCGAAGTAGTCGAGCGCCTTGGTCATCAGCAGGTAGGTGTTGGCGTCGAAACGGCCGGAGAATTCCTCACCCTGATAGCGCAGGTAGCTCTCGACCTGGAATTCGACGCTGTGGAAGTCGTAGTTGAGCTGGTCGGTCTTGAGTTCGCGACCGAATTTTTCGCCCATGGCCTCGTCGGACAGGTAGGTGATGTGGCCGACCATGCGCGCCAGCATCAGGCCGCGCTTGGGGATCACACCCTTTTCCTGGAAGTGGCCGGCGTGGAAGTCCGGATCCGAGAGGATGGCCTGGCGCGCTACCTCGTTGAAGGCGATGTTTTCCGCCGACAGCTTGGGCGCCGAGGCGATGGCCAGGCAGTGGCGGATGCGCTCGGGATAGCTGATGGTCCACTGCAACGCCTGCATGCCGCCCAGGCTGCCGCCGATCACCGCCGCCCACTGCCCGATACCCAGGCGATCGGCCAGGCGTGCCTGGCTGTTGACCCAGTCTTCCACGGTCAGCACCGGGAAGTCGGCGCCATAGGCCCGACCGGTCTCGGGGTTCGGACTGCTGGGGCCGGTGGAGCCGTTGCAGCCGCCCAGATTGTTGAGGGCGACCACGAAGAACTTGCGGGTGTCGATGGGCTTGCCGGGGCCGATGCAGCTGTCCCACCAGCCGGGCTTGCGGTCGTCCAGGCTGTGATAGCCGGCCGCGTGGTGATGGCCGGAGAGCGCGTGGCAGATCAGCACGGCGTTGCTGCGACTGGCGTTGAGTTCGCCATAGGTCTCGACCATCAGGTCATAGGCCGGCAGGGTGCGACCACAGGCCAGGGCCAGGGGCTCGTTGAAGTGCAGCAGCTCGGGGGTGACCAGGCCGACGGAATCTTCGGGAATGACGCTGGGCATTGACGGCTCGTCCGGGGCGGGGCTCGCCAGTCTAAAGAGCACCGCCGGGAGCGGCAAGGGCAGGCGTGGCGCGGCGGCCAAGGACCGCGCCACGGTAGCGGATGGCGCTAGCCGACCCGCGCCAGCGGCAGGGTGACCACGTTGTCGTGGCGCTGGGACGGCGCCGGCCGGCTGATCTGCTTGAGCATGTCGCTGACCTCGCTGAGCTGCCCGTGCAGGACGTCCTCGTGCACCTGTAGCCGGCGCACCTGCTCCTGGCTGTTGAGGTTCTGCTGGGTGAGCTGCTTGAGCGCCAGCATGCTGGTCTCCAGCAGCTGCTTCTGTTCGCGGGTGTGCTGCACCAGCGGGGTCAGGGCGCCGTCGTTCCAGCGCAGCACCTGGGCATGGGCGCCTTCCTGCAGCGCCTGGACCTCCTGGGCCACGGTGGCGAAGAAGCGGCGGGCCAGGGCGCTCTGCTCGGTGAGCAGGGTCTTGACCTGACGCTGGACCTCCTCGGTCTTGAGTTGCAGCTGGCGCAGCTCGCGGACATAGGGGCGGATGCGCAGTCGCGGCGCTTCCAGGGGATGCAGCGGATTCTCGACATTGTGCCGCTGGTAGACTGCGCCGAGCACCTTGTTGGCCCGGTCCGCCTCGTTGTCCAGGGCCAGCAGGTCATGCTCGACCACGCGAAAGAAACGGGCGATGGACTGGTTGATGCCGACGGTGGTCAGGCTGCTGCGGAATTCCCGGCGGGCGGTGTCCAGATGGGCGTCCAGGCGCTCCGACGCGACCAGGTCGGTCAGCAGCTTGCGCTGCCCGGCCAGCATGTTCTGGGTGGTGCGTAGGTCCAGCAGGCGACGGTGATACTGGTCGTATTCCTGGCGCGTGCGAGCGGTCTGCAATTCCAGGCCGGCACCGGGCAATTCCTCGTCGGCCAGTTGCGCGTACTGGGCGCGAATGGCTTCCAGGCGCTGCTCGATGAGGGTACGGCTGGCGCCCAGCAGACCACTGGCCTGCTGCACGATGCGCTGCTGCAACAGACGCTCGCGGGCGCCGACGATGCGTTCGGCGAGCAGCTGTTCGAGGCTGTCGAGCTGGCTGCGCGCGAGCAATTCCAGATCGCCGCGGACCTTGCCCAGCAGCGCCTGCTTGGCCGACAGCGGCAGGATGTGCTCGGCCGGCAGCGCCAGTTGCCGGGCGCTGGCCTGGCGGACGTTTTCCAGGGACTGGGCGACATGGGCGACCCCGCCGAGGTCGTCCCAGAGGCTGTCGATCTTGTTCATCACTGCGAACAGCCGCTCCGGGGCATCGCCCAGGGAGGGCTTGACGCACTGTTCCCAGAGCGCCAGGTCCGAAGCGGTCACGCCGGTGTCGGCACCGATGAGAAAGAGTACGGCCTGGGCGTGGGGCAGCAGCGACAGGGTCAGTTCGGGTTCGGCGCCCAGGGCGTTGAGGCCGGGGGTGTCGAGGATGCGCAGGCCCTGGCGCAGCAGCGGGTGGTCGATGCTGATCAGCGCGTGGCGCCAGGCCGGGATGCTGACCAGACCGGCGCTGTCGAGCTGTTCCAACTGCTCGGGGTCGAAGCCCAGTTGCACGGCAGCGGCGGTTTCCACCTCGCGGGTCTCGGTGACCTTGGCCAGCAGGGCGGCCATGGCGTCCGGGTGGCGGTCGTCCAGGGCGAAGCGCTGCCAGGCCTCGGGCGTCTTGCGCCAGGCGGCCAGGCTGCGTTCGTCCAGGCGGCTGTCGATGGGCAGCAGCTGCAGATAGGGCCCGTCGGCCCCGGCGTCATGGAAGATCTCGGTGGGGCACATGGTGGTGCGCCCGGCCTGGGACGGCAGCATGCGCTGGCCGTAGTCGGCGAAGAAGAGGGCGTTGATCAGCTCGGTCTTGCCGCGGGAGAACTCGCCGGCGAAGGCCAGGGTGATGCCGTCGGCCTGCAATTCGCTCTGGCAGCTGGCCAGGGCGGCGTCCAGTGCCGGGGAGGCCAGACGATTACGCTGCAACCAGTCGCGGTAGCGGCCCAATTGGGTGTCGAGTTCGGCTTTCCACGTGGCATAGGCATCGACGTGGCGGAACAGGCGTTCCATAGGGGACTTCCTTGACCTGGACAGCAAAGGCTGGACGGTGCCCCAGCGTCCAGAGGACGTCAATGCCGCCTCCGCCACGACGCGGCAGGCGGTCGTGGCGGGTGCGCGAGTGGTGCGTCAGAGGAAGGGGGCGAGAATCTGCGGCATGCCGGTGGCTGCGGCCAGCTGGCCGATGACGAAGCGATCCAGCAGATTGATCACGATGAAGGCGAAGATCGGCGACAGATCCAGGCCACCCAGACTCGGCAGGATGCGGCGGAAGGGGGCCAGCAGCGGCTCGCAGATCTGATTGACCAGCTCGGCGGCGGGGTTGTGGGTCTGGGGCGCGACCCAGGAGAGGATGACGCTGACGATCAGGGCGAAGAAGAACACCTTGAGGAACAGCGAAGCCACGCCCAGCAGGGCCCAGATCAGCAAGGCGGGGAACAGACCGCCGATGCTGGCGCCGAGCAGCACCACCACGACCATCATCAGCGCCAGCTGGACCAGGATCGCCAGTACCAGGGCCGCCAGATCGACGCCGCCGAAGCCGGGAATGATGCGCCGCACGGGCTTGAGCAGCGGCTGGGTGGCGCGCACGGTGAATTGCGACAGCGGATTGTAGAAGTCGGCCCGCACCAGCTGCAGGATGAAACGCAGCAGGATGATCAGCAGATAGAGACTGCCGAGGGTCTGGATGACGTAGACGAGGGCTTGCGCGAAAGCGGACATGGATACTCCTTATCGATCCGGCAACTGGGCCAGTTCCGCAGCCCGGTCGGCCGCGGCGGTGAGGGCTTCTTCCACCAGGTCCGCGAAGGCCCCGGCTTGGAAGGTTTCGATGGCGCGTTCGGTGGTGCCCTTGGGGGACATCACCGAACGACGCAATTGTTCGGGGCTGCGGTCGCCCTGACAGGCCATGGCGGCGGCGCCGCGGGCGGTGTGCAGGGTCAGCTGTTCGGCCACCGCGGCCGGCAGGCCGAGCTTGGTGCCGGCCTGAGTCATGGCTTCCATCAGCAGGAAGAAATAAGCCGGGCCACTGCCGGAGACGGCGGTGACCGCGTCCAGCTGCTGTTCTTCCTCGACCCAGAGGGCCAGGCCGACCGCGGCGAGGATCTCCTGGGCGCGGGCGCGCTGTTCGGCGGTGACCTGGTCGTTGGCGAACAGGCCGCTGGCACCCAGGCGCAGCTGCGAAGGCACGTTGGGCATGCAGCGCACCAGCGCGCGCTGGCCCAGCCAGCGTGTCAGGCTGGCGCAGGTGATGCCGGCGGCGACCGAGACGATCAGCTGGTCCGGGCGCAGATGGGGAGCCAACTCCTGGCAGACCTCGCCCATCACCTGGGGCTTCACGCCCAGGACCACCACATCGGCGTCGGCGAGCACGGCGCTGTTGCTGGCCTCGACGCGGATGCCGTGCTCCCGGGCCAGCGCCTCGCGCTTGGCCGGGTTGCGATTGCTGGCGCTGAGCTGCCGGGCCGGCACGCCCTGGGCGAGCAGGCCGCCGATGATGGCGCCGGCCATGTTGCCAGCGCCGATGAAGGCGATGCGGGTGTCGTTCATCGAGACTTCCTAGGTTGAAGAGGCGACGCCGTAGTCGCGGGCGCCGAAGAGGGCGGTACCGACGCGGACCCAGGTGGCGCCCTCGGCGATGGCGGCTTCCAGATCCTGGCTCATGCCCATGGACAGGGTGTCCAGGTTCAGGTTCAGCGTCTCGCTCATGGTGCGCAGCCGGGCAAAGGCGGCGCGCTGGCTGGCCGGGTCGTCGGTGGCTTCGGGAATGGCCATCAGGCCACGCAAACGCAGGTTGGGCAACTGGCTCACCGCGGTGGCCAACGCTGGGAGTTCGTCGGGGTGGCAGCCGGACTTGCTGGCTTCGCCGCTGACGTTGACCTGCAGGCAGATGTTCAGCGGCCCACGCTCGGGCGGGCGCTGTTCGGCCAGGCGCTGGGCGATCTTCAGGCGATCCACCGAATGCACCCAGTCGAAGTGGCTGGCGATGGCGCGGGTCTTGTTGGACTGGATGGGACCGATGAAATGCCACACCAGTGGCAGGTCGGCCAGCGCCGGCTGCTTGTCCAGCGCCTCCTGCAGGTAGTTCTCGCCAAAGTCGCGCAAGCCGGCGGCGGCGGCCTCGCGCAAGGCGGCGGCGGGCTTGGTCTTGCTCACCGCCAGGAGGCCGACAGTCGCGGGATCGCGGCCTGCCGTCCGGCTGGCGGCGGCGATGCGTTCGAGTACGGTTGCGCTATTCTCGGCTATCGTGGACATTCAGCCCCTGCTTGCGTCGGCGCATCCGGCAGGCCTCGGCGTACCGGATGAGTGAGTGGCGGTGACCAAGTCAGACCGCCAGTGCTGCGCGGCATTCTACCTGCTTGCTCGACATCTGGGAGTCCCATGGATATCACCGAATTGCTGGCCTTTTCCGCGCGGCAAGGCGCCTCCGACCTGCACCTGTCCGCCGGCCTGCCGCCGATGATCCGCGTCGACGGCGACGTGCGCCGCATCAACCTGCCGGCCTTCGAGCACAAGCAGGTGCACGCGCTGATCTACGACATCATGAACGACAAGCAGCGCAAGGACTTCGAGGAATTCCTGGAGACCGACTTCTCCTTCGAGGTGCCGGGCGTGGCGCGCTTCCGGGTCAACGCCTTCAACCAGAATCGCGGCGCCGGCGCGGTGTTCCGGACCATCCCTTCCAAGGTGCTGAGCATGGAAGAGCTGGGCATGGGCGAGGTGTTCAAGAAGATCACCGACGTCCCGCGCGGCCTGGTGCTGGTGACCGGGCCGACCGGTTCGGGCAAGTCCACCACCCTCGCGGCCATGCTCGACTACCTCAACAACACCAAGTACCACCACATCCTCACCATCGAGGATCCCATCGAATTCGTCCACGAATCCAAGAAGTGCCTGGTCAACCAGCGTGAGGTGCACCGCGACACCCTGGGCTTTTCCGAGGCCCTGCGCTCGGCGCTGCGCGAGGACCCGGACATCATCCTGGTCGGCGAGCTGCGCGACCTGGAGACCATCCGCCTGGCGCTGACCGCGGCCGAGACCGGGCACCTGGTGTTCGGCACCCTGCACACCACCTCGGCGGCCAAGACCATCGATCGGGTGGTGGACGTCTTTCCGGCGGAAGAGAAGTCCATGGTGCGTTCCATGCTGTCCGAATCCCTGCAGGCGGTGGTCTCCCAGACCCTGCTCAAGAAGGTCGGTGGCGGCCGGGTGGCGGCCCACGAAATCATGATCGGTACCCCGGCCATCCGTAACCTGATCCGCGAGGACAAGGTGGCGCAGATGTATTCCTCGATCCAGACCGGTGGCGGCCTGGGCATGCAGACCCTGGACATGTGCCTCAAGGCGCTGCTGGCCAAGGGGCTGATCAGCCGCGACGCGGCCCGCGAGAAGGCCAAGACGCCGGAGAACTTCTGATGGATTTCGACAGGTTCCTGCAGCTGATGGTGGACAAGGGGGCGTCCGACCTCTTCATCACCACCGGCGTGCCCCCTTCGATGAAGATCAACGGGCGCATGACGCCGGTCACCAAGGATTCGCTCACGCCGGATCAGTGCCGAGCCATCGTGCTGGGGGTGATGAACGACGAGCAGCGGCAGGAATTCCAGCAGAAGCGCGAGTGCAACTTCGCCATCAGCGCCCGCGGCATCGGTCGCTTCCGGGTCAGCGCCTTCTACCAGCGCAACCTGGTGGGCATGGTGCTGCGCCGCATCGAGGTCAACATTCCCACGGTCGAGCAGCTGCGCCTGCCGGAGATCATCAAGAAGCTGGCCATGACCAAGCGCGGGCTGGTGATCTTCGTCGGCGCCACCGGCACCGGCAAGTCCACCTCGCTGGCGGCCATGATCGGCCATCGCAACAGGAACTCGGCGGGGCACATCATCTCCATCGAGGATCCCATCGAGTACATCCACCAGCACCAGGGGTGCATCGTCACCCAGCGCGAGGTGGGCATCGACACCGAATCCTTCGAGGTGGCCCTGAAGAACACCCTGCGCCAGGCGCCGGACGTCATCATGATCGGCGAGATCCGCAGCCGGGACACCATGGAGCACGCCCTGGCCTTCGCCGAGACCGGTCACCTGTGCCTGGCCACCCTGCACGCCAACAACGCCAACCAGGCGCTGGATCGCATCATCCATTTCTTTCCGGCCGATCGGCACAGCCAGACCTGGATGGACCTGTCGCTCAATCTCAAGGGCATCGTCGCCCAGCAACTGGTGCCCACCACCGATGGCCAGGGCCGTCGTGCCGTGATCGAGGTGCTGCTCAACACCCCGCTGGCCGCCGACCTGATCCGCAAGGGCGAGGTGCACGAACTCAAGGCGCTGATGAAGAAATCCGGCGAACTGGGCATGCAGACCTTCGACCAGTCGCTCTATGGTCTCTATCGCGACGGCGAGATCAGCTACGAAGCGGCCTTGGCCCACGCCGATTCCGCCAACGACCTGCGGCTGATGATCAAGCTGGGGTCGGAAACGGACGCCGATCACCTCAATCAGCTCACCCGCAACCTCTCGGTGGACATGGGCGACGATCCGCCCAAGCGCTTCCGCTAGCCTTCGTCTTCGTTCTCGGCGGCCAGGGTCCTGGCCTCGCGCAGAGCGGCGACCAGCGCCTGGCGTGCCTGCTCCTGCTGCTCGGCGTCCGGGGTGCGCAGGATGTAAGAGGGGTGATAGGTGGCAATGATCCAGCGCTCGTCCAGCCGCAGTGGTCGGCCCATGAATTGCGCCAGGCCCCGTGGCTTGCGTTTGAGCAAGGCTTCCAGGGCGGTCGAGCCCAGGGCCACCACCACGGTCGGCTGGATGTCGCGCAGTTCCTGCTCTAGCCAGTAGCGGCAGGGCGCGATCTCCGGTCCCGGGGTGACGTGCTTGCGTCGCCTGCCCTGGGGAATCCATTTGAAGTGCTTGACCGCATTGGTCAGGAACACCTCGCTGCGCGCGAGGCCCGCCTCGGCCAGCGCCGCCATCAGCACCTGCCCGGCCGGTCCGACGAAGGGGCGACCCGCCAGGTCTTCCTGATCGCCGGGCTGCTCGCCCAAGAGCAGAATGCGGGCGGTGCGCGGGCCTTCGCCGGCCACCGGCTGGGTAGCCTTTTCCCACAACTCGCAGCGGCGGCACTCGTCGAGGGTGGTGGGCAGCGGGCGTTCCGGCTGGGCGCGTTCGGCGGCGATCAATACCTCGCGACCGCCCTGGCGACCCACCGCCTCGGCCTGGGCTAGGCGCTGGGCACCGGCTCGCGCCTCGCTGAGCAGCGCCGGGATCAGCGGCCCTTCCGGCAGGTCCTTCCAGAAGCGCGCCGGCATGTTACCCCTCAGGGTGCGTGGATTGGCCCGCGCCGGATTGAAGGTGCTGCGGTAATAGGCGCGCCAGAGTTCGTCGCCGGCGTTGCGGTCATCGTCTTCCGGCGTCTGCCGCGCCAGTTGCTGCAGCTCGGCGGGGCAGGGCTCCACCAGTTGCAGCGCCTGGCCATCCCAGAGCGCGGCGGCCTCGGGGGTCGCGATCAGCCAGCTGCTGTTGCCCATGCGGTCGCAGAAATGCGGCGCCGCCAGGGCCAGGACGTCATGGGCCGGCTGGTGCCAGGCCACCCAGGCCGGCGGCCCCGCGCTCTCCGCACGCGGTCGAAAGCGCAGGAAGGCGTGCACATGGTGGATCTCGCGGCGAATCGCCTTGACCCGACGCTGCAATTCGCTGCCGTCTTCGTCACCGGCCAGCATCGCCGCACGTTCGCCCCGGGCGACCCGCCAGAGCACCTGGTAGAGCAGCGCCCAGCGATCATCGCTGCGAAAGCAGGCGGCATAGGTCAGGGCTTCGGCCAGTTGCGGCGGGATACGTATGGCGCCGCTGGGCGGCGGCGGCGTGGCCTCGGCCGGTTCGTCGAACAGATCGCCCAGGCCGCGACTCTCCTGCCAGCTCACCTGGGCCGGGGCGATACCCGCCTGGAGCAACCGGCGCGCCTCCTTGCGCCAGCCGGCGAAGGTGCCGTCGAAGTCGACTCTCTGCATCTAGAGCAGGGCGAGCTGGGCGGGCGGTTCGGCGAGTTGCCGGCGCAGGTCGAGGGATTCCGCCAGGCGCGGCTGCGGTCGGTAGTCCTGGGTGATGATGAAGGGCCGTGCCTTCTCGACGCTGCATTTCAGGCGGATCAGGTCGGCGTAGCGGATGCGCCGCTCGCGCCTGAGCTCCACCAGCCGCTTGGCCGAGAGCACACCGATGCCGGGCACCCGGGCGATGAGTGCCTGGTCGGCGCGGTTGAGATCCAGCGGAAAAATGGCGCGATTGTGCAGCGCCCAGGCCAGCTTGGGATCTACGTCCAGCGGCAACTGGCCATCTTCGGTGGGCAGCTCTTCCGCCTGGAAGCCGTAGCCGCGCATGAGGAAGTCGGCCTGGTACAGCCGGTGCTCGCGCAGCAGCGGCGGCGGTTGCAGCGGCACCGTACCCGGGCTTTCCGGGATGGGGCTGAAGGCCGAATAGTAGACGCGCTTGAGGCGATAGGCGCCATACAGGGTCTGGGCGGTATCGAGGATGGTGCGGTCGTCGGTGGCATCGGCGCCCACGATCATCTGGGTGCTCTGGCCAGCTGGCGCGAAACGCGGCGCCTTGGCTTCGGCCTCGGCTTCCTCCAGCCCCAGGCGAATGTTGCCCATGGTCTTGCGGATGCTGCTGCCGTTCTTTTCCGGCGCCAGCTTGATCAGGCTGCTCTCGGTGGGCAGTTCGATGTTCACCGACAGGCGATCGGCATAGAGACCGGCCTGGGCGATGATCTCGGGATCGGCGTCGGGAATGGTCTTGAGGTGGATATAGCCGCGGAACTGGTGCTGTTCGCGCAGCAGCTGGGCCACCCGAGTCATCTGCTCCATGGTGTAGTTGGAGGAGCGGATGATGCCGGAGCTGAGAAACAGCCCGCTGATGACGTTGCGCCGGTAGAAGTCGAGGGTCAGCTGCACCACTTCCTCGGGCGTGAAGCGCGCCCGCGGCACATTGCTGCTGCGGCGATTGACGCAATACTGGCAGTCGTACTGGCAGAAATTGGTCAGCAGCACCTTGAGCAGCGCCACGCAGCGCCCATCCGGGGTGAAGCTGTGACAGATGCCCATGCCATCGGTCGAGCCCAGGCCGTCCTTGCCCTTCGAGCTGCGTTTGGGCGCACCGCTGCTGGCGCAGGATACGTCGTACTTGGCGGCATCGGCGAGAATGATCAGCTTGTCGGCGAGCTCCATCGAGATCTCCTGGACTGTGATTGCATACAGTATCCAGGAAGCGGAGCGTCGTTCAATGGCTTTGCGCCGGGCGGCGCCGAGTGGAGCGACACTCCGCCGGGCGGTAGTGCCCGGCGAAGCGAGGGGGAGGGATCAGGACTTGCGGGTACGCTTGGTACGCGGCTTGTCCGCGACGGACGTGGTTTCCGCTGCCAGGGTGGTGGGCTGTTGCAGCACCCGCTTGGCCGAGGCGAACCTCTTGGTCCAGTAGGGCTTGCTCAGGTGATCGACGCGAACGCTTTCGCCGCTACGCGGGGCATGGACGAAACGATCGTTGCCCAGATAGATGGCGACGTGATCGATGCCGCTGCGCTGACCGGTCTTGAAGAACACCAGGTCACCGGCCTTGAGATCGCCACGGGCGACCTTGGGGCCCTTGAGCTGGGACAGCTCACGGGAGGTACGCGGCAGCTTGACGTTGTGTACGTCGCGATAGACGTAGTTCACCAGGCCGCTGCAATCCAGGCCGTTCTGCGGATTGGTCCCGCCGTAGCGATAGGGCGTACCGACCAGGTCCATGGCGCGGGTCGCGACCTGGGCGCCGACGTTGCGGGTGGCAGCCTGGGCGGTGGCCTGCTTACGGTGCAGGGCGCTGGTGGCGCGGGCGGCGTGCTTGGCGCGGGCGGCGGAGGCTGCCTGGGTAGGGTCCACCTTCGCGACGCGGCGAGCGGCGGCCTTGGGCGCGGGAGCAGCGGAGGCGTGCCGGGCGGCGGTCTTGGGAGCTGAAGCGGCGGTGACATGCCGGGCTGCGACCTTGTGGACCGGAGCGGCAGTGCGCGCTGCAGAGTTCTCTTTCGCTTGTACTGCCGCGGGCAGCACAAGACAGGCGGAGAGCCATGTCAGAAGAAATAAACGCATTGTCGTAGGGGTGTCTGAAGATCGAAGCGAGGGATTCTATACCAACCCTGTGGATATTTTGTGCACCTCTCATCAAGAAATTATGTAATTTTTAGCGGAAAGTGGGGTCCCTAGAGCGCCAACCAGTGAGACTCCCTGGGCATTCATCCAGTTTTCGACATAAAGTCACGGTGAATGTAAGGGTGTCGGTAAGGTGGGTCTTTTCCTTCAGTCGCGAGGTCGTAGGCATGCAGTATCAGGACACCCACAGCAAGGTCATGGGCTATCTGCTGTGGATCTTCGGTTTTCTCGGCGCTCATCGCTTCTACTATGGCAAACCGGTCACCGGCACCCTCTGGTTCTGCACCCTGGGTCTGCTGGGCATCGGCTGGCTGATCGATCTGTTCCTGATCCCGGCCATGGATCGCGAGGCGGATCTGCGTTTCCAGTCCGGTTCGATCAACTACAGTCTGGGCTGGATCCTGCTGACCTTTCTCGGCATCTTTGGCGTCCATCGCCTCTATCTGGGCAAGTGGATCACCGCCATCCTCTATTTCTTTACCGCGGGTTTCTTCCTGCTGGGCGTGCTCTACGACTTCTGGACGCTCAACTCGCAGATCTCCGAAGAGAATCGCCGGCGGCTGGTGCGCTAATCCAGCTAAGAGACAGAGAAAAGGGGCTCCGCGGAGCCCCTTTTCTATTCAGGCGCCTCTATTCAGGCGCCGCGCTGGTAGGTCGCGCGTCCCCCTACCAGGGTGCGTTCGATGCGGCCGGGCAGGGTGAGGCCTTGGAAGGGGCAGTTGCGGCCACGCGACAGCCAGGGCGTGGCGGCCTGGGCGGTCGGCTGCTGGGCGAACAGCACCAGGTCCGCCGGCAGGCCCTTGGCCAGGCGGCCCGCCGCGAGGCGCAGCGCCTGGGCTGGACCGCTGGTCAGGCGTGCCAGCAGGGTCGGCAGATCCAGCAGGCCGTCTTCCACCAGGGTCAGGGCCAGCGGCAGCAGCAATTCGACACTGCTGATGCCCGGCTCGGTGGCGGCGAAGGGCGCCAGCTTGGCGTCCGCCTCGTGGGGCTGGTGATGGCTGGAGATGGCGCCGATCACCCCATCACGTACCCCGGCTCTCAGGGCGTCGCGGTCCCGCGCGGTGCGCAGCGGCGGCTTGACGTGATAGAGACTGGAAAAGCCCTGCAGGGCCTCGTCGGTGAGCAGCAGCTGGTAGAGCGCCACATCGGCGGTCACCGGCAGGCCGCGGGCCTGGGCGGCGGCGATCATCTCCACCGCGCGGGCGCTGGTCAGCTGGCCGAAATGGGCACGCACGCCGCTCTGTTCCACCAGCAGCAGGTCGCGAGACAGGGCGATGGTCTCCGCGGTCTCCGGGATGCCGGTGAGACCCAGGAAGCTGGCGGTGGGGCCTTCATGGGCGAGGCCGCCATGGGCTAGGTCGGCGTCCAGAGCGGTAAAGACCACGGTGAGGTCGAAGGTGGCGGCATATTCCAGCGCTCGCCGCTGCACCCGCAGATTCTCGAAGGGCTGCAGGCCGTTGGTGAAAGCCACGCAACCGGCGTCGCGCAAGGCCATCAGTTCGGCCAGCTGCTCGCCGCCCAGGCCCTTGGTCAGGGCGCCGATGGGATGGACGCGGGCGTGATCGGCGGTGCGCGCCCGGTCGAGGATGAGTTCGGCCACCGCGGTGGTGTCCAGCACCGGGCGGGTGGTGGGCGGGCAGCACAGGCTGGTGACGCCCCCGGCCGCGGCGGCGCGGGTCTCGCTGTCGACATTACCCTTGCGGGTCAGGCCCGGTTCGCACAGGGCGACATCCAGGTCGACCAGACCAGGCGCCAGGGTCAGGCCGCTGGCGTCCAGCTGCTCGTCGGCCTGGAAGCCCTGGGGCGCTTCGCCCAGGGCCAGGATGCGACCCTGGTCGACATGGACGTCGCTGACCTGGTCGAGGCCGGTGGCCGGGTCGATCACCCGGGCATTGCGGATGCTCAGGCTCACTGCGCATTCTCCTGTAGCTGACGCTGGGCGGTCTGCCCGCTCATGGTCATCGACAGCACCGCCATGCGGACCGCGATGCCGTAGGTGACCTGGTTGAGGATGACCGACTGCTCGCCGTCGGCGACCGCTGATTCGATCTCCACGCCGCGGTTGATCGGTCCCGGGTGCATGACGATGGCGTCGGGCTTGGCGCGGGCTAGGCGCTGGCGGGTCAGACCGAACAGCCGGTAGTACTCGCCTTCGCTGGGCAAGAGGCCACCCTGCATGCGTTCGCGTTGCAGGCGCAGCATGATCACCACGTCCACGCCGTCCAGACCCTCGGCCAGGTCGGTAAAGGTGCGCACGCCATAGAGTTCTTCGAGGCCGACCGGCAGCAGGGTGCGCGGCGCGACCACACGGATGTCGCGGCAGCCCAGGGTACGCAGCGCCAGCATGTCGGAGCGGGCGACCCGCGAATGCAGGATGTCGCCGACGATGGCCACCGAGAGGTTGGCGAAGTCGCCCTTGTGGCGGCGGATGGTCAGCATGTCGAGCATGCCCTGGGTGGGGTGGGCATGGCGGCCGTCGCCGCCGTTGATGATGGCTACATCCGGGCAGACGTGCTCGGCGATGAAATGGGCGGCGCCGGAGTCGGCGTGGCGCACCACGAACATGTCGGCGGCCATGGCCTCCAGGTTGCGCAGGGTGTCGAACAGCGTCTCGCCCTTGCTGGTGGAAGAGGTGGAGACGTTGAGGGTGATGACGTCCGCCGACAGCCGCTTGGCCGCCAGTTCGAAGGTGGTGCGGGTGCGGGTCGAATTCTCGAAGAAGACGTTGCACACGGTCTTGCCGCGCAGCAGCGGCACCTTCTTCACCGCCCGGGCGCCGACTTCCAGAAAGGAGTCGGCGGTATCGAGCAATTCGGTGAGGAGTTCGGCGGGCAGGTCGTCGAGCGACAGGAAGTGGCGCAATTGGCCCTGGGCGTTGAGTTGCAGCGAGCGCGTAGCGTCGGTCATGGCAGCGGATCCAGGTCAGGCGGCGGGGGCGTCGCGGTATTCGAGGGCGAGCGGCGTGGGGCCGGTCAGCTTGACGCGCTGGGTGGGGGCCAGGCTCAGGGTGGCGCCCACCACGTCGGGCTGGATCGGCAATTCGCGGGCATTGACGTCCAGCAGGCAGACCAGGGTCACACTGGCGGGACGACCATAGTCGAAGAGTTCGTTGAGCGCCGCGCGCACGGTGCGGCCGCTCATGAGCACGTCGTCCACCAGCACCAGGTGGCGCCCGTCGATCTCGAACGGCAGGGCCGAGGGCCGTACCTGGGGATGCAGGCCCTTCTGGGTGAAGTCGTCGCGGTAGAAGGAGACGTCCAGACTGCCCAGCGGGGTATCCAGGCCGAGTTCGGCCAGCAGGGCCTCGGCGACCCACAGGCCACCGGTATGGATGCCGACGAAGCCGGGATCGGTGATGCCACGGCGATCCAACGATAGGCGCAGGTCGGCGGCCAGCCGCGGCAGGAGCTCGGCGGGAGAGGGCAGGTGCATGGCTACTCCGATTGCGGGCGCGCGGCCCGTTCCAGTTGTTGGGTCAGCCAGCCTTCCAGGAGGAGGGCGGCGGCAAGGGCGTCCACCGGGCGCTCGCGATAGCCGTCGCGCTGACCGCCCTGCAGGCGCTCGCCCTTGGCGGCATAGGTGGTGAGGCGTTCGTCATGGGTATGCACGGGCAAGCCGTAGCGACCCTGCAGGCGGCGGGCGAAGCGTTCGGCGCGCTCGCTCATCTCGCTGGGGGTGCCGTCCATGTTCAGTGGCAGGCCGACCACCAGGGCGGTGGGGCGCCACTCGTCCAGCAGGCGCTGGATCTGCTGCCAGTCGGGCACGCCATTCTGCGCCTTGAGGGTGAGCAGTTCGCGGGCCTGACCGGTCACGGCCTGGCCGACCGCGACACCGATCTGCCGGGTGCCGTAGTCGAAGCCCAGGTAGAGGCCACTGGGTGCGCTCATGCGTGGCCCGCCTGGCGCGAGAGCAGGCGCAGGTCGACCCCCAGCAGGGCGGCGGCCGCGCCGAGGCGCTGCTCGCTGGGCGTCTCGAACAGCAGGGCGCTGGTGGCCGGGGTGGTGAGCCAGAGATTGGCCGCCAATTCCTCTTCCAGCTGGCCGGGACCCCAGCCGCTGTAGCCCAGGGTGATCAGGTGGCGGGTCGGGCCGGTACCGTCGGAGAGGGCAAACAGCACGTCCGGCGAGGTGGTGAGGCTGAGTTCGTCCAGTTCCAGGGTGTTCTGGAACACCGGGCCGGCGTCATGCAGGACGAAGCCACGATCGGTCTGCACCGGGCCGCCGGCATAGAGCATGACCTGGGTGTCTTCCAGGGTGGCCGGGACTTCGGGCCGCAGCTGTTCGAGCAGGTCGTCCAGGTGCAGGCCGTTGGGTCGGTTGATCACCAGGCCCATGGCGCCATCCGGGCCGTGGTCGACGAGGTAGATCACCGTCTCGGCGAAATGAGGATCGTCCATCTGTGGCATGGCGATCAGGAGCTGGTGCTGTAGGGTGGTGCTGGAGGTCGGCTTCATGACCGGCAAGTTTCCCGGTTGCGCGGTCCGGCTTCAAGTCCAACGGCGTCCAGGGCTATTGACTGGACAGGCGGTCGCCACGCTCGAAGCGCCAGGTGCGGATGATCTCCAGCCGGTCGATGTCGGCCAGATCGCCGCTGAAGGGGGCGAAGGGCGCCGCCAGCCGGACGATGCGCAGCGCCGCCTGGTCCAGCACCGGGCGGCCCGAGGATTCCAGCACCTGGACCTCGTAGAGCGAGCCGTCCTTGTTGATGGCCACCAGCAGGCGCAGGCTGCCATAGAGGCGGTCACGCTTGGCCTGCTCAGGGTAGTTGAGATTGCCGATGCGCTCGATCTTGCGCCGCCATTCTTCCTTGTAGCGGGCGCCCTTGTCCTTTTGCGTCGAGGCGGCGTTGATCCGCCAGATCTTTGGCCGCTTGGCGTATTGCTGGCGCTCCTCGGCGAGCTGGGCTTCCAGGCTGGCGAGTTCGGCGGCTTGGCTGTCTGATTCGGGGCTCGGAGCGTCACGCTGTTCCCGTTCGGGCGTCTCGCGACTGGGCTCGGCCTTGGTCGGCCGCGGGGCGCGGGTGGTCACCGCCGCCTTGGGCGCCTGGGCGCGATCCGCCGCCGGCGGGCGAGCCGGAGGCGCGGCCTGGCGGATCTCGCTGTCGTGGAAGGGCGCCTGCACCGGGGTGCTCGGCGCTGCCGCCTTGTCCAGGGTGCCACTGCCCTGCTGGTTTTCCTGGGCGAGGAAATCAGCCTGCTTGGGCGCCTCGTCGCTCTTGAAGCTGGCCAGCGTCACCTCCAGGGTGCGACTGATCTGGCTGGGCTCGGGCAGCGAGAAACCGACGCCGAGGATCAGCACGACGTGCAGCAGGGTCGCGATGAGCAGCGTGAAGCCCAGGCGGTCGGCGGGACGGACCTGGGCGGCGGGGGAGGAGGCGGTGCTGGGCATTGACTGGGTCGGCAAGGGCAGAGGACGCGCGGCAGGGCTGGCGCCAGTCTGCGGATTGTGTCCGCGCTTGTCCATGCCGCTGGGGGCGGCATGGACCCTCGCCTCAGCGCGCGCGCTTCTGCGCGATCACATCCATGAGGCGCTCGGCGATGCGGGTGTCGTAGGCCGCATCGATCTCGCGGATGCAGGTCGGGCTGGTGACATTGATCTCGGTGAGGTGCTCGCCGATCACGTCCAGGCCGACGAAGAGCAGGCCGCGCTTGCGCAATTCCGGGCCCACCGTCGCGGCGATCTCGCGATCCCGCGCCGACAGCGGCTGGGCGACGCCGCGGCCACCGGCGGCCAGGTTGCCACGGGTCTCGCCCTGGGCCGGAATGCGCGCCAGGCAGTAGTCCACGGGTTCGCCGTCGATCATCAGGATGCGCTTGTCGCCATCCTTGATGCCCGGCAGGTAGCGCTGGGCGATGATCTGCTGGGTACCGTGGGCGGTGAGGGTCTCCAGGATCACCGAGAGGTTGGGATCGCCTTCCCGATGCCGGAACACCGAGCTGCCGCCCATGCCGTCCAGCGGCTTGAGGATGACGTCACCGTGGCTGCGGGCGAACTCGCGGATGATGTCGACGCGACGACTGACCAGGGTCGGCGGCGCCAGCTCGGGAAACAGGGTGGCGAAGAACTTCTCGTTGCAGTCGCGCAGGCTGGCCGGGCGGTTGACCACCAGGGTGCCGCCACGTTCGGCCTGCTCCAGCAGGTAGGTGGCATAGACGAATTCGTTGTCGAAGGGCGGGTCCTTGCGCATCAGGATCACGTCCAGCTCGCGCAGGGGCAGGTCGACGTCTTCGCCAAAGGCGAACCAGCGCTCCGGATCCTGGAACACGTCCAGCTGCCGGCCACGGCCGCGGGCCTCGCCATCGACCTGGTACAGGTCCTGCATCTCGAAATAGTGCAGGGTCCAGCCGCGCGCCTTGGCCGCCCACAGCATGGCCATGGAGCTATCCTTCTTATAGGAGATGCGTTCGATGGGATCCATGACGATCCCCAGGCGGATACTCATTGACGCTAGACCTCGGTTCTACGTGGGCAAGGCGTCAGAATAGCCCTTCGATCCCCTTCAGTGCCAATGCTTGCGCGATCGTCGTGGTGGGCGGGCCGGTGGTCCGCCACCAGGGGATCTGCGTGGTACGTCACGGTATTGTGTGCTACAAAGAGGCGCCGCCAAAGTGCCCGGATCGACATCATTCACGTTTCATCGACGATGAGCTGGTAGCTTGAACATGGAACAGTATTCGGAAGGGCTGAAGGTCATGGTGATCGACGACTCGAAGACGATTCGTCGGACCGCCGAGACCCTGCTCAAGAAAGTTGGCTGCGAGGTCATCACCGCCATCGATGGATTCGATGCGCTCGCCAAGATCGCCGATAGTCATCCCCACATCATCTTCGTGGACATCATGATGCCGCGACTGGATGGCTATCAGACCTGCGCGCTGATCAAGAACAACAGCGCCTTCCGCGCGACGCCCGTCATCATGCTGTCTTCGCGTGATGGCCTCTTCGACAAGGCCAAGGGCCGCATCGTCGGCTCTGACCAGTACCTCACCAAACCCTTCAGCAAAGAAGAGCTGATCGGTGCGATCAAGACCCACGTCCCCAGTTTCACTCCGCTCGAACAAGCGTCCTGAGTGTCCTGAGGCGGGCGATTCTATCTAGTAGGAAATTTTCATGGCTCGAATTCTGATCGTCGACGACTCTCCCACCGAGATGTACAAGCTCACCGCCATGCTGGAAAAGCATGGGCATCAGGTGCTCAAGGCCGAGAACGGTGCCGATGGCGTCGCCCTGGCCCGTCAGGAGAAGCCGGATGCGGTCCTGATGGACATCGTCATGCCCGGCCTCAACGGCTTCCAGGCCACCCGGCAGCTGACCAAGGATGCCGAGACCAGCCACATTCCGGTGGTCATCGTCACCACCAAGGACCAGGAAACCGACAAGGTCTGGGGCAAGCGCCAGGGCGCCAAGGACTATCTCACCAAGCCCATCGACGAAGACACCCTGCTGCGCACCCTGGCGGGTGTCCTGCAAGGCTAACGTCCGACGTCCGTTTCTCGCGGCAGCGCCCTACAGGGCAGGGAATCCTATGAGCGACGCCACCACGCCCTATGAACTCTTGCGCCTGATCGATCTGCGCTGCCGCGAGCGGGCGGCCGGTCTGCCGGCGCAACAGGAAAACCAGCGCAGCTGGAGCGGTATCGGCTTTCGTCTCGGTGAATTGCGCTTCGTGATTCCCATGGGCGAGGTCAGCGAGATCCTGCCGGAGCCGCGCTTCACCGCGCTGCCCGGCGTCAAACCCTGGCTCAAGGGCGTGGCCAACGTACGCGGTCGCCTGTTGCCGATCGCCGACCTGGGGCAATTCCTCGGCGTGAAGATCCAGGCCCTGCGCAAACAGCGGCGCATCCTGATCGTCGACCATGGCGACCTCTTCGTCGGATTGGCGGTTGACGAAGTCCTGGGTATGCAGCATTTCGACATCGAGGCCTATCGCGAGCACGCCGACAACGTGCCGTCGGGCCTGCACTTCTTTCTGGAAGGTGTCTTCCAACGCGACGTGCCCTGGCTGGTCTGCAGCCCACGCGCCTTGGTCGAGCATCCCGAATTCATGGACGTCGCGGCCTAGGTCGCCAGGCGTCCGGGCGCTGCGAGGCGGATCGGGGTCGGGATGGCAGGAGCCGTCGCCGACGGGTGGGGGTAGGGCGACGAGCATCGGCTTCAAGCGAACCGATCCGGCGTCCGACAAGGATAGAACTAAAGGAACCAAGGTCCAGGCGGGGGCCGCTGATGAACAAACTCAATACCGGGAAAATCAACGCGTGGGTCGCGGGCATGTTCGTGGTGCTGATCGTCGCGATCGTGCTGCTGTTCGCCAACTTCGCGTACCTGGGCACCCAGACCAACTACGACAACCAGTATCAGGGTCAGGCCACCGAGCTGCGGATTCTCTCGCAGCAGCTGGCCAAGAGTGCCAGTGAGGCCGCCACCGGCAAGGCCGAGGCCTTCAAGGACCTGCGCCAGGCGCGCGCCGAGTTCGAGCGGCGCCTGACCATCCTGCGCAGCGGCGATCCGCAGACCGGTCTGCCGCCCTCGCCGGCGATCCTCGGCCCGCGTCTGGATACCCTGCAATCCCAGTGGGAGACCCAGCGCAAGCAGGTCGACACCATGCTCGGCAGCGAGCAGACCGTACTGTCCCTGCACCAGCTGTCCGGCGCGCTGGCCGACACCATTCCCCAGTTGCAGGTCGAGAACGAAGAGGTCGTCGACATCCTGATCGAGCGCGGCGCGCCCGCCGGCCAGGTGGTGGTGGCCCAGCGTCAGGCACTGCTGGCTGAGCGGATCCTCGGCGCCATCAACAAGATCCTTACCGGCGACGAAGCCGCCGTCCAGGCTGCCGACAGCTTTGGCCGCGACGCCAGCCTGTTCGGCCGGGTACTCAAGGCCATGCGCGAAGGCAATGCCTCCATGGGCATCGCCAAGATCACCGACCCCGAGGCGGTCAGCCGACTCAACGAAGCCAACAAGCTGTTCGAATTCGTCTCCGGCAACGTCGACGAGATTCTCGCCACCTCGCCCGAACTGCTGCAGATCCGCTCCGCCGTGGGCCTGATCTACCAGGGCTCCCAGGCACTGCTCGGTTCCGCCTCGGAGCTGAGCGCCGGTTACGCTTCGCTGGCCCAGAGCCGCAAGATCAACACCGTGGGCAGCTATCTGCTGGTGTTCATCGCCCTTGGCGCCATCCTGTGCATCGGCTACATCCTGGTGCGCGATACCCGCCGCCGCCTGGCCGAGACCGACGAGAAGAACCAGCGCAACCAGACCGCCATTCTGCGTCTGCTGGACGAGATCGCCGACCTGGCCGACGGTGACCTGACCGTGCAGGCCACGGTGACCGAGGACTTCACCGGCGCCATCGCCGACTCCATCAACTACTCCATCGACCAGCTGCGCGAACTGGTGGAGACCATCAACCAGACCGCCGTGCAGGTGGCCGCCGCCGCCCAGGAATCCCAGGACACCGCGACGGTACTGGCCGAGGCCTCGGAGCACCAGGCCCAGGAAATCGCCGGGGCCTCCGCGGCGATCAACGAGATGGCCGTGTCCATCGATCAGGTATCCACCAACGCCTCGGAGTCCACCGCGGTGGCGGAGCGCTCCGTGGCCATCGCCAACAAGGGCAACCAGGTGGTGCACAACACCATCATCGGCATGGACAGCATCCGCGAGCAGATCCAGGACACCGCCAAGCGAATCAAGCGCCTGGGCGAATCGTCCCAGGAGATCGGTGACATCGTCGGCCTGATCAACGACATCGCCGACCAGACCAACATCCTGGCCCTGAACGCCGCCATCCAGGCCTCCATGGCCGGTGACGCCGGTCGTGGCTTCGCCGTGGTCGCCGACGAGGTCCAGCGCCTCGCCGAACGCTCCTCCGGCGCCACCAAGCAGATCGAGGCCCTGGTCAAGGCGATCCAGACCGACACCAACGAGGCGGTCATCTCCATGGAACAGACCACCTCGGAAGTGGTGCGCGGGGCCGCCCTGGCCCAGGACGCCGGTGTGGCGCTGGAAGAGATCGAGAAGGTTTCCCAGAGCCTGGCCGGACTGATCCAGAACATCTCCAACGCCGCGCGTCAGCAGTCCTCGTCCGCCAGCCACATCTCCAGCACCATGAACGTGATTCAGGAGATCACCTCGCAGACCTCGGCCGGTACCACCGCCACCGCGCGCAGCATCGGCGAGCTGGCCAAGCTGGCCAGCGAGATGCGGCGTTCGGTGTCGGGCTTCAATCTGCCGAACGAGCAGCCGCTGGGCTGAATGCAGCGGCCACATCGTGGTGTGGCGAGGGGGAGACGGGGTGGGGGAGTCGAGTTGGGCGTTGCGCCGTGCTCCCGAGCTGCCGGATGCGGACTTCGAGCGTTGGCGACAGCTGCTGGAATCCCGCGCCGGCATGGTGCTGGACGATCGCCAGCGCAGCTTTCTGCAGATCCAGTTGGCCGCGCGCATGCGCGAACTGGCGATCGCGGACTACGACAGCTACTACCAGGTCGTCTGCGCGGGCATCAGCGGGCGCATCGAATGGGTCCGACTGCTCGATCGGCTGACCATCCAGGCCACCCGCTTCTTTCGCCATCCCCCTTCCTTCGCGCTGCTGGAAGCCTATGTGAGTGAATTCGCCCGGACCACCGAGGGCCAGGGGCTGACCCTGTGGAGTCTGGGGTGCGCCAGTGGCGAGGAAGCGTTTTCGATGGCCATCAGTACCGCCGAAGTCCTGGCACGGCAGGCGCGACCCCTGACGTTCGCCCTGACCGGCACCGACATCAGCAGCGAAGCCCTGCGCCAGGCGCGGCAGGGTAGCTACAGCCTGCAGCGGCTGGCCGGCGTGTCGGCCAGTCTGCGCGAGCGCTATTTCCGTGCCCAGGCGGACGGCAGTTTCGAGGTCGCCGCCGGCTTGGCGGAGCGACTGTGCTTTGCCCGGCTCAATGTGCTGGAACTGGGCCAGGCCCCCTTGCAGGGGCTCAATGTCATTTTTTGTCAGAACTTGCTGATTTATTTCCGCCGCTGGCTGCGTCGAGACCTGCTCAATCAGCTGGTCCAGCGGCTTGCACCGGGTGGGCTCTTGGTCCTGGGTGTCGGTGAGGTGAGCAATTGGAGCCACCCGCAACTGGTACCCGTCGATCATCCCGAAGTCCTGGCGTTCACCCGCCAGCCAGACCACCCGGCATGACAGGAGCCGAGATGATCGATCGACACGACTACGTAGCCCTCGAGTGGGTCAAGGGAGAGATCGCCGAAACCTTGCAGCAGGCCCGCAAGGCGCTCGAGGCGTTCGTCGACAACCCGCACGACCGTAGCCGCCTGGGTTTCTGTCGGACCTATGTGCACCAGGTCTACGGCACCCTGCAGATGGTGGAGTTCTATGGCGCCGCGCTGCTCGCCGAGGAAATGGAACTGCTGCTGCAGGCCCTCCACGAAGAGCGGGTGAACAGCTCGGACGAGGCGCTGGAGGTGCTGATGCAGGCCATCCTGCAGGTACCGCCCTATCTGGATCGGGTCCTCGAGGCCCGCCGCGATCTGCCACTGGCCATCCTGCCGCTGCTCAACGACCTGCGCTCGGCGCGTGGTGAAAAGCTGCTCTCGGAAACCAGCCTGTTCTCGCCGGATCTGTCCGCCACGCCGCTGTCGCTGAGCGATGCCGAACTGGCCGACCGCGCCGCGCCGGACTGGCTGCCACGGCTGCGCAAGCTGCGCCAGGCGCTGCAAGGTGCCCAGGTCGGGCTGTTCCGCGACCGCGATGTCCAGTTGCACCTGGATTACCTGCTGCGGGTCTTCGAGCGCCTGGACCAGCTCTGCGCCGGTTCGCCCTTTGGCGCCCTCTGGCCGGTGGCGGCGGGACTGACCGAATTGCTGCAGGCCGGCGAGCTGGACAACAGCAGCTCGATCCGCGGTCTGCTGCGACAATTGGATCGTGAACTCAAGCGGCTCATCAGCGATGGCGTGACCACCCTCAACCAGCCGGCGCCGGCCGATCTGCTGAAGAATCTGCTGTTCTATCTGGCCAAGGCGCCGGTGCAGAGTCCGCGCATCGCCGCGCTCAAGGCCCACTACCGTCTCGACGAAGCCCTGCCGGATGCCGAGCTGGTGGGTTTCGAGCGCTCGCGCATCGTCGGTCCGGATCGCGAGGCCATGCGTTCGGTGGTGACTGCGCTCTGCGAAGAGCTGGTGCAGATCAAGGACAGCCTGGACCTGTTCGTGCGCAGCGATCGCCAGCAGCCCGCCAGCCTGCGGGGCCTGTTGGCACCGCTCAAGCAGATCGCCGATACCCTGGCGGTGCTGGGCTTCGGTCAGCCGCGCAAGGTGGTGCTGGAGCAGCACGAATCCGTCGCCGACCTGGCCGCTGGCGTGCACGACGCCAGCGATGCCGCCCTGATGGACATCGCCGGGGCGCTGCTCTATGTCGAAGCCACCCTGGCCGGCATGGTCAGCGGCAACGAGGTCGGCGATGCCGAAGAGAGCCGCCTGCCCACCACCGACATCGATCAGTTGCACCGGGTGGTGGTGCGCGAGGCGCGCAATGGCCTGGAGCAATCCAAGGACGCCATCATCGAGTTCATCGCCTCCCAGTGGAACCATGTCCACCTGGAGCCGGTGCCTCTGCTGCTGACCCAGGTGCGTGGCGGCCTGGCGATGATCCCGCTGGAGCGGGCCGCGGCCCAGGTGCAGGCGGCCAACGACTACATCTGCCAGCAACTGCTGGGCAAGCAGGCGGTGCCGGACTGGCAGAGCCTGGATACCCTGGCCGACGCCATCACCAGCGTCGAGTATTACCTGGAGCGCCTGGCGGAAGATCCGTCCACGCCCCACGACATGATTCTCGACATCGCCGACGAGAGTCTCATCGCCCTCGGCTATCCGCCCAAGGCGGGCGGCGAAGGCGCGGCGGCGGAGGCGGAGGCGCCCCTGGTCTCCAGCGCGGTCGAGACGCTGCCTCTGGATCGCCCGGAAGAGCCGGCGCCGGAAGCGGAGCCGGTGCTCGAAGAGACGCTGGAACTCACCGCCCTGCCGATCGAGGAGCCTGCGGACGCTGAAGCAGAATCCCACGCCGAATTCCAGTCCGAACCTGACGAGCCTCTGACCGCCGATCGCCAAGCGGACGCGCAGGCAGCGGCCGATGTGGTGGCTGACGCGGCGCATGACGAGGCCGAGCCCGCGGGCGCAGAGGCCGAGGAGCTGCCTGCCGGTATCGAGCTGGACAGCCTGCCGCCGGCGACCGCCGATGCCGATGCGGTCGCCGAGGTGCTGGCCGCGCCGGTCAATCCCATCAATCCCCCGGCGGCGCAGGTGCCGCAGGCGCTGCTGCCACCGGCGGCCGATGCCGAACCGGCCGAGGAAGAGCTGCGCGAGGTCTTTATCGAAGAGGCCGGCGAGGTCCAGGTGGAACTGGAACGCTGGTTGCCGACCTGGCAGGCAGACCCCGAGCAGCGTACCGCGCTGAGTGAATTGCGGCGCAATTTCCATACCCTCAAGGGCAGTGGTCGCATGGTCCAGGCGCTGGTCATCGGCGAGCTGGCCTGGGCCCTGGAGAATCTGTTCAATCGCCGGCTGGACCATAGCGTCGCTCACAGTCCCGCCCTGCAGACGGTGGTCGAGCAGACCTGTGCCCTGCTGCCGGAGCTGGTCGAGGAATACGCCGAGGATCGCCAACGGCAGCGTGATGACGTCGACTGGCTGGCCCACGCCGCCCATGCGCTGGCGCGCAACGAAGCCCTGCCCGAGCGGGCTTCGGCGAGCGACGCAGTTCCCTCCGTGGCGGCGCTGCCTGAGGTGGAGAGCGTCGAGCCCGCGGCAGCGGCACTCGCCGCCGGCGAAGCCGATACCCAGCTGCTGGACATCTTCCGTACCGAGGCCCAGGCGCACCTGGAAACCGTGCGTCGCTTCCTCGAACAGGCCGACGCCGGTAGCGTCCAGCCGGTCTCCGACAATCTCCTGCGCGCCCTGCACACCCTCAAGGGCAGTGCCCATATGGCGGGCAGTTCGCCAATGGCCGAGCTGGCGTCGGCGCTGGAGCGGCTGGCCAAGGAATACAAGCTCGCCCATGTCGCCTTCGCCGAACCCGAGTGCGCCCTGCTGGCCCAGGGGGCCGAGTTGCTGGAGCAGCGGCTGGCTACCCTCGATGAGGGGTCGTTGGCGACCCCTCTGACGGGCGCGGCGGCCGTGATCGAGCACTGCGAGAGACTGCTGGAAGAGCTGAATCCGCAGCTGCCGATCCCCGCAGCACCGCTGCCGGAGCAGCGTGACGTCCTGCGCCTGACCGATTTCCTGATGCCGGCGATGGAGCTGCTGCTGGAAGCCGACGAACGCCTGAATGCCTGGCGCACCGATGGTGGCCTGGCGGCCTGCCCGGATCTGCTGGCCGAACGACTGAATACCTTTGCCGACGGGGCGGCCCGGGTCGGCCTGGCCGATGTCGAGCAACTGGCCGAGGCGCTGCAGGTGGTCTATGCCGCCGCGGCGAGCGGTTCGCTGCCGGCCGATGAAGCCTTTTTCCGCGAGGCGGAGGAAGCCCAGGAAGCCCTGATCAGCATGCTCAATCAATTGGCGGGCGGCATGCGGGCCACCCCCAACGAGGAGCGGATCCAGGGTCTGCGCGCCCTGCTGGCGGGCATTCTCGCCGGGCTGCCCATGGCGGCCACCACCCTGCTGGCCGAGCCCGAACCCGAAGACCTCTTCGATCCGGAAACGGCCACGCCGGTGGCACCCGAGCTGGCGCTCGACGTCGAACTGCCCGCCGAAGCCGAAGCCGAAGCCGAAGCCGAAGCCGAAGCCGAAGCCGAAGCCGAAGCCGAGCCTGACCGCGAGCTGCCGGAAGCGTCGCAGGAGCCGCTGCCGCAGGCCGCGGACACCGAGTCGCCGGACGCCGCGGCGGTCGAGTCGGAGGCTACCGCCACCGTCGATCCGGAGATGCAGCTGATCTTCCTCGAAGAGGCCCAAGATCTGCTGGACAGCGCCGACCGGGCACTGAAACGTTGGCTGGTGGAGCCCCAGCAGAGCTTCCACCTCGGCACCTTGCAGCGCGATCTGCATACCCTCAAGGGCGGTGCCCATCTCGCCGGGGTGGTGCCAGTGGCGCGCCTGGCCACCGAGCTGGACGCCATCTACGAAGGCCTGCTCGACGGCCGCCTCGCCGGTGGTGGCGAACTGGCCCAGCCTCTGCAAGACGCCCATGGCTGCCTGGCGGCGCAGTTGGACGAGCTGGCGGCGGGTACGCCGGTCAGCGAGCATGCCGAGCAGGTCGAGCGCTTGCAGCGCATCCGTACCGGTCACCTTGATGACCTGGCCGCAGGTGAATCTGAGCCAGCTCCAGGCCAGGTGGATGCCGCCAGTGACATCGATGACCCGGTAGCGGACAGTGCGCCCGAGACCGAGTCCCAGCACCCGGAACCGCTGCCCATGGCCGCTGTGCCGGAGGCGGACGAAGGTCCTGACGCTGAGCTGCTGGCCATCTACATCGAAGAGAGTCGCGACCTGCTCGACAGCATGGCGACCTCGCTGCGCGCCTGGGAAGCCGAGCCGCATAACAGTCTCGCGCTGGAATCCCTGCTGCGTGACCTGCATACCCTCAAGGGCGGTGCACGCCTGGCCGAGGTGGATGCCATCGGCGATCTGGCCCATGCCCTGGAGGCCTTCTATGAAGGCCTGGCGCGGGGACGGATCAAGCCCGGCGCAGAACTGGGCGGCCTGCTGCAGCGTTGCCATGACCGCCTGCACGAACAACTCGAAGCTCTGGCCCAGGGGCAGGCTCCGGCACCTGCCACTGACCTCATCGAGGCCCTGCGCAATTATCGCGGAGCGCCGCTGGCAGCGAGCGTGACCGCCACCGCTGTGGCCGTTGCCACGCCGGTCTTCGACGCAGACACCGACGCGGAAATCCTCGAGATCTTCATCGAGGAGGCCCAGGACCTGCTGGTCAGCATGGACGAGGCCCTGGCCGGCTGGCCGGCCGCGCCCGAGGTGGCAGTGGACGAGCTGCTGCGCTGTCTGCATACCCTCAAGGGCGGCGCTCGCCTGGCTGGCCTTCATGGCCTGGGCGAGCAAGCCCATGGACTGGAACAGCAACTGGTCGAGTTGCGTTCGCAGGCCGTAGGGCTGGGCGCAGGCGACCGCGTTCGCGACCTGGCGACCCAGGGAGTCGACGGGCTGCAACTGGCCGTGGCCCAGTTGTCGCTGCCTGCCACGCCCCTGACGGTCGCACCCCAGGCGTCGGACGCGCCCGCCGACCTTGAGCAGCAGTCCTTCGAAGCCGACCTGCCGCTGGCCGCGACGGACGCGGATGCTGACGTTGCAGACTCTCCAGGCGTGGACGGCGCAGCCGGTGCGCAACACGCACCGACCGAATTGCCGGTGGCAGGCGTTGCCGTGGCGCCGCTCATGGTGGCGGCCGAGACGCCCGCGGCGCCCATTGCGCCGCTGCCCTTCGTGCAGCGCCTGCAGCAGGTCCGCCAGCAGGCGGCGCAGCGGCGCTCTTCCCAGGAATTGGTGCGGGTGCCGGCCGCGTTGCTGGAACAGCTGGTCAACCTGGCCGGCGAGACCTCGATCTTCCGCGGTCGCGTCGAACAGCAGGTCAGCGACATCGGCACCACCCTCGGCGAGATGGAAGCCACCATTGAGCGGGTCCGCGATCAGCTGCGCAGGCTGGATACCGAGACCCAGGCGCAGATCATCAGTCGTCACCACGAAGACGTGGATCGCGCCGGCTACGAGGATTTCGATCCCCTGGAGCTGGATCGCTATTCCCAGCTGCAGCAGCTGTCCCGGGCGCTGTTCGAATCGGCTTCCGACCTCCTGGATCTGAAGAACACCCTGGGCCAGCGCAATCGCGATGCCGAGACCCTATTGCTGCAGCAGGCGCGGGTTAACACCGAGTTGCAGGAAAGCCTCATGCAGACGCGCATGGTGCCTTTCGAGCGCATGGTGCCGCGGCTGCACCGGGTGGTACGTCAGGTCAGCGCCGAACTGGACAAGCCGGTCGAGCTGCAGGTCGGCAACGCCGAGGGCGAGCTGGACCGCACGGTGCTCGAGCGGATCATTCCGCCGCTGGAGCACATGCTGCGCAACGCCATCGACCACGGGGTCGAGGACGCCGCCGGGCGCCAGCGCGCCGGCAAGCCGGCCGAGGGCGTGATCAGCCTGGATCTGCGCCGCGAGGGCGGCGACATCATCCTGACCCTGGCCGACGACGGTCGTGGCATCGATCTGGCCGCGGTGCGCCGCAAGGCCATCGAGCGCGGCCTGATGGCGGAAGACGCGCAGCTCACCGATCAGGAACTGCTGCAATTCATCCTCGAATCCGGCTTTTCCACGGCGCCAACCGTCACCCAGATTTCCGGACGTGGCGTGGGCATGGACGTGGTGCACCAGGAGGTGAAACAGCTCGGCGGCAGCGTGGACATCCACAGCGTGGCGGGCGAGGGGACGCGCTTCACCATCCGCCTGCCCTTCACCGTGTCGGTGAACCGCGCGCTCATGGTGCATGCCGGCGACGATCTCTATGCCGTGCCGCTCAACACCATCGAAGGCATCGTGCGGGTGACCGCGGCCGATCTCGAACGCTATTACCGTCCGGGAGCGGCCACCTTCGAATACGGCGGCCAGCACTATGACCTGCGCTACCTGGGGCACCTGCTCGGCAATGGCCAGCAGCCCAAGCTGAGTGGTCAGAGTCTGCCACTGCCGGTGGTGCTGGTGCGCGCCGCCGAATACGCGGTGGCCGTGCAGGTGGATGCGGTGGCCGGCTCGCGGGAGATCGTGGTGAAGAGCCTGGGTCCGCAATTCGCCGGGGTGCCGGGTCTGTCCGGTGCCACCCTGCTGGGGGACGGGCGCGTGGTGGTGATTCTCGACCTGCTGGCGATGATCCGCAGTCAGCGCGCCAGTGGCGAAGAGCTGGCGCGACTGGCGCAGGGTCCGGCCACCGTGGCCGAGGTCACCCGACCGGCGCTGGTCATGGTGGTCGACGATTCGGTCACGGTGCGCAAGGTCACCAGCCGCCTCTTGGAACGCCACGGCATGGAGGTCTTCACCGCCAAGGACGGGGTGGACGCCATCGCCCAGTTGCAGGAGCGGCAGCCGGACATCCTGCTGCTGGACATCGAGATGCCGCGCATGGACGGCTTCGAGGTGGCGACCCTGGTGCGCCACGATGCGCGCCTCAAGGACCTGCCGATCGTGATGATCACCTCCCGTACCGGGGAAAAACACCGCGAGCGGGCGCTGAGCCTGGGCGTGAACGAATACCTGGGCAAGCCCTACCAGGAGAGCGAACTCCTGGCCCACATCCATCGGTTGGTCAGGGAACATGACTGAGATGCACACCGCCCGCGTCGCCATCCTGGCCGACAGTCCGCTGCAGCGTCACGTGCTGCAGCAGGTGCTGGCCGACAATGGCTATCACGTCGTCCTCAACAGCGATCCGGAGCGCTTCGACGAAGCGGCCTGGCCCACGGTCGCGACCGACCTCTGGCTGATCGACCTGAGCCAGACCGAGGAATCACCGCTGGTGGACGCGCTGCTGGAGGGGGCTGAGGTGCCCATCCTGTTCGGCGAAGGCCAGGCGCCGGAGCGCTTCACCGATCCCTTCACCCAGTGGGAGAAGCGCCTGATCGGCAAGCTCAAGCGGCTGATCGGCGATCCGGTGGCGGCGGTCGGTCCGGCCCTGGAGACCCTGTTGCAGGACCAGGCGCGCCCCCCGCGCCTGACCCTGCCGGAACCCCTGGCGAATCTGCCGCTGCCCGCCGGCGATCCGGCTCCCGAGGTCTGGTTGCTGGCCGCCTCCCTGGGCGGTCCGGCGGCGGTAAAGGCCTTTCTCGATGCCTTGCCGGGCGGTCTGCCGGTCGGTTTTCTCTATGCGCAGCACATCGGTGACGGCTTTGCCGCCAACCTGCTGCGCGCGGTCGGCCGGCACAGTCAGTGGCACATCCAGGGCGTGCGCCCGGGTGAGCCGGTGCGCTGTGGCGAGGTGGTGGTGGTACCCACCCAGCAGGAACTCACCTTCCGTGTCAACAGCGCCCTGGACATCGTCGAGCGCGCCTGGCCCGAGCCCTATACGCCGTCGATCAGCCAGATGATGCTCAACCTGGCGCAGCACTTCGGCACCCGTTGCGGGGTCATCGTCTTCAGTGGCATGGGCAACGATGGTACCGCCTCGGCGCCCTATGTGCGGCGCCGCGGTGGCACGCTCTGGACCCAGTCGGCGAGCACCTGCATCGCCCCGAGCATGCCGGAAAGCCTGCGCGAATCGGGTCTCGCGACCCTTACCGCCGATCCCCGCGGCCTGGCCGAAGCCCTGGTGGCGCGCCTGGCCGAGCAGCGAAGCTAAAGGAATCTCCGATGTCGACCGCCGCTCCCGCCGAACACCTGACCGGTCTGCTGTTGACCCTGGCCGATCGCACCCTGCTGCTGCCCAATGCGGCGGTGGCCGAACTGGTGCCCTGCCGCGAGATCCGGCCGCTGCCGGTGCAGCCCGACTGGTGCCTGGGACAGGTCGCCTGGCGCGATCTGCGCCTGCCGCTGATCAGCTTCGAGGCGCTCTCCAGCGGCCATGCCGCGCAATTCGACGGCGATCGCCATGCGCGAGTGGCCATTCTCAATGCCCTGGGTGGGCGTGAGCGGGTCCGGTTCCTGGCCCTGCTGATCCGCAGCATTCCGCGTTCGCTGCGCATCACCCCGGAGCTGGCCGCGGCCGAGGTACCCCTGGCCGCCCTGGAGCTGGGCGCGGTGGCCTACGAAGGCGGCACGGCGCGCATCCCCGATCTGATCGGGGTGGAAGAGCGCCTCGCCGCCGCGGGTGTGTTCTAGTCCTGTCGGGTCAGGCGCATCGCGCCGTTTTCTTCACGGCTGATGCCGACGCCGCGATAGTCGGCCAGCGTCGGCAACCCCAGGTCCAACGGCTGGCGATGGGTGGCGGTGATGGCCACGGCATCGGCGCCGGCCGCCTTGGCCGCGGCAAAACCGGCATGGGCATCCTCGAACACCAGGCAATCACCGATCTCCACGCCCAGCTTGCGCGCCCCGGCCAGGAAGCAGTCCGGCGCGGGTTTGCCCTGGGTGACGTCCTCGGCGCAGATCATCACCGGCGGCAGAGCCATGCCCGCGGCGGCCAGGCGGACTTCGGCCAGGCGGCGTGACGCCGAGGTGACCAGGGCCCAACTGCCGGCCGGCAGGCTGGCGAGAAAGGCCGCGGCCCCGGGGATTTCCTGGATGTCCGCGACATCGGCGATCTCCAGTTCGGTGATGGCGCGGGTCTCGGCTTCGATATCGGCGCCGGCGGGCGCGAAGCGCTTCACCGTCTCCACCGCGCGCACGCCGTGCATCACCGCCAGGACGTCCGCCGGGTCGAGGCCATGGCCGAGGGCCCAGGTGCTCCAGGCGCGTTCGGCGGAGGCCACGCTGGTGAGCAGGGTACCGTCCATGTCGAACAGGAAGGCGGCGTAGGGGCGAGAGGGCAGGGTCATCCAGGGCTCCAAAACTATCCGTGGGGAAAGAGGCGGGCCACCGCGGGGCAGCGGCCCAGGTCAGATCATGGGGTCTGGAAATCACCCCAGAGTTGCTGGGCCACGCTCAGGGCCACCACCGGGGCGGTCTCGGTACGCAGCACCCGCGGCCCAAGGCGGGCCGGCTGGAAACCGACGGCGCGGGCGGCCGTGACTTCGGCCTCGCTGAGGCCGCCTTCGGGACCGATCAGCAGCGCCAGACGGGTAGGGCGGGCATGGCTTTCCAGCGGCTCGGCCACCGGGTGCAAGACCAGCTTGAGGTCGGCATCCAGCCCGGTCTGCCAGTCGGCCAGCAACTGTGGCGGATGGATCAGCGGCACCGTGGAGCGCCCGCACTGCTCGCAGGCGCTGATGGCGACCTGACGCCAGTGCTGCAGACGCTTGTCGGCGCGTTCGTCCTTGAGGCGCACCTCGCAGCGTTCGCTGACCAGCGGGGTGATCTCGGCCACCCCCAGTTCGGTGGCCTTCTGGATCGCCCAGTCCATGCGCTCGCCGCGGGACAGGCCTTGGCCGAGGTGGATCCGCAGCGGCGAATCGGGCTGGCCGGGCAGTTCCTCGGTCAGGTCGACGCTGAGGGTTTTCTTGCCCACCGCGGCGACCTGGCCGAGGTACTCCCGGCCGCTGCCGTCGAACAGCTGCACGGCATCCCCCGGTGCCAGGCGCAGCACGCGGCCCAGGTAGTGAGCCTGGGCCTCGGGGAGGTCGAGGCGGCCGAGGGCCAGGGGCAGGTCGAGGTGGCAGCGGGTGAGACGCATGGCGGACTCCAGATCAGCCGGGATCGCGGTGGTTGGGGTGCAGGTCGCTCAGGGCGACGCTGACCGAGGTGCGGGTGGCAAGCTCGATGCCTTCGCTCGCCACCTCGGCGAGGAAGTCGATCTGCTCGGGGGTGATGACATAGGGCGGCAGGAAGTAGACCACGTTGCCCAGGGGGCGCAACAGGGCGCCGCGGGAGAGGGCGTGCTGATAGACGGCCAGGCCACGGCGCTCCTGCCAGGGGTAGGGGGTGCGGCGGGCCTTGTCGGCGGTCATCTCGATGGCCAGGGCCATGCCGGTCTGGCGTACCTCGCCAACGTGGGGATGGTCGACCAGATGCGCGGTGGCCTCGGCCATGCGCCGGGCCAGGGGCTTGTTGGCCGCGATGACGTCGTCCTCGGCGAAGATGTCCAGGGTCGCCAGGGCGGCGGCGCAGGCCAGCGGATTGCCGGTGTAGCTGTGGGAATGCAGGAAGGCGCGCAGGGTGTGGTAGTCGTCGTAGAAAGCCTGGTAGACGGCATCGGTGGTCAGGCAGGCGGCCAGCGGCAGGTAGCCGCCGGTGAGGGCCTTGGACAGGCAGAGGAAATCCGGACGGATGCCGGCCTGTTCGCAGGCGAACATCGTCCCGGTGCGGCCGAAGCCCACGGCGATCTCGTCATGGATCAGGTGCACGCCATAGCGGTCGCAGGCCTCGCGCAACAGGCGCAGATAGACCGGGTGGTACATGCGCATGCCGGTGGCGCCCTGGATCAGCGGCTCGACGATGACCGCGGCGACGCTGGCGTGATGCTCGGCCAGGGTGCGCTCCATGTGCGCGAACATCTGCCGCGAGTGCTCTTCCCAGCCCAGGCCCTCGGGGCGCAGATAGCAGTCGGGGCTCGGCACCTTGAGGGTGTCGAGCAACAGGCCTTGGTAGGTCTCGGTGAACAGCGCCACGTCACCCACCGACATGGCCGCCACCGTCTCGCCGTGGTAGCTGTTGGTCAGGGTGACGAAGCGACGCTTTTCCGGCTGGCCCACGTTGCGCCAGTAGTGATAGCTCATCTTCAGCGCCACCTCGATGCACGAGGAGCCGTTGTCGGCATAGAACACCCGGTCGAGACCGGCCGGGGTCAGGGCGACCAGGCGCTCGGACAGTTCGATCACCGGCTGGTGGCTGAAGCCGGCGAGGATGACGTGCTCCAGCTGGTCGACCTGGGCCTTGATGCGGTCGTTGATGCGCGGATTGGCGTGGCCGAAGACATTGACCCACCAGGAGCTGACCGCGTCCAGGTAGCGGTTGCCGTCGAAGTCCTCCAGCCAGACGCCTTCGCCGCGGCGGATCGGGATCACCGGCAGCTGCTCGTGATCCTTCATCTGGGTGCAGGGGTGCCAGAGCACCTCCAGGTCACGGCGCATCCAGTCGTGATTGGTCATTGGCGGTCTCCTGGCGGCGGGCCCGGCGATAAAAAGGGGGCGCAAGCCTAAGCCAGGGCGCGCGACGGGAGCAAGGCGCGGGCCGATTGCCGGTCGTGGCGGCAGCTAGTGGCTCCGGAGCCGCTGGCGTATGCTGCGCCACCGCCGTTTCCCGGTCCCAGGAGTCTAGAAAAGATGTCGTCGCGTTGGACAGGTTTTACCGTCTGCTTGGCAGCCGGCGTATTCGCTACCAGCCTGAGCGCAGGCGCTGCCGAGAAGGCCCATAAAGAGACGCACAAGGTGCCGGAAAAGGCCGCCGCGGCGCCCGCCGCGCCCAGTGGTCCCTCGGTGATCGTGGTCGGCGCCGGCATGGCCGGTCTGGCCTCGGCCTATGAACTGCAGCAAGCCGGCTGGAACGTGACTCTGCTGGAAGCCGGCGCGCGCGTCGGCGGTCGCTCCGGCCTCGCCTCCAGCGAATGGATCGGCGACACCAAGGCCCAGCCGGTGCTCAATCACTATCTGGACACCTTCAGGCTCAAGACCGTGGACGCGCCGTCCTTTGTGCGCACCCCGGGCTATCTGATCGAGGGCCAGTACTATTCCCAGGACGACCTGGCGCAGAAGCTGCCGGCCGTGGCCGATGCCTTGAAGCGCGTCGACAAGTCCCTGGACGACCTGGCCGCCGCCATCAGCGATCCGCTGCAGCCGACCGCCACCCCGACCCTGCACGCCCTCGACCAGATCAACGCCGCCACCTGGCTGGACAAGCAGAATCTGCCGCCGGTGGCCCGCCAGCTGATCAACCAGCGCATCCGCGTCCGCTACGACGAGCCCTCACGGCTGTCGCTGCTCTATCTGGCCCAGCAGACCCGCGTCTATCGCGGCGTCGAGGACAAGGACCTGCGCGCGTCGCGCCTGCCCGGCGGTAGCGAGGTGCTGGCCCAGGCCTTCGTCAAGCAGATCAAGACGATCAAGACCGACAGCAAGGTAGCGAGCATCGTCCAGGACAAGGACGGCGTCGTGGTCAAGGCCGGTGCCACTGGCTACAAGGCCGACTACGTGGTGATGGCGGTGCCGCTGCGCGCCCTCGGCCAGGTGCAGATGACCCCGGCGCTGGATGCCACCCAGCAGGCGGCGATCAAGGGCACCACCTATGGCTGGCGTGACCAGATCCTGCTCAAGTTCAAGACCCCGGTGTGGGACAGCAAGTCGCGCATGAGCGGCGAGATCTACAGCGACCAGGGCCTGGGCATGCTGTGGGTGGAGCCGGACGTGAAGGGCGGCGCCAATGTGCTGGTCAACCTGGCCGGTGATAGCGCGCGCCTGGTGCAGGCCTTTGGCGACAAGCAGATGGTCGACCAGGTGCTGATCCGCTTCCATGCCTTCTATCCCAAGGCGCGCGGCGCCTTCTCCGGCTACGAAGTCCGCCGCTACAGCCGCGATCCGGGCCTGGGCGGCGCCTACCTGGCCTATGGTCCGGGCCAGATCACCCGCTACTGGCGGTTGTGGGAAAAGCCCACCGGTCGGGTGATCTTCGCTGGCGAGCACACCGATCCGCTGCACCCGGGCACCCTGGAAGGCGCCCTCGCCAGCGGTCAGCGCGCCGCCGGCCAGGTCCGCGACCTCAAGGCCGGCAAGGCCGTGATGCCGGTCGCGGCCAGTGCCAAGACCACCGCCCAGCCGGCTGCTGCGCCCAAGGCCACCGAGGCCGCGCCGGCCAAGGACAGTGGCGAGCACGGCTTCTTCTGGAAGCTGTTCCACTGGTCGTTCTGAGCGTGACCCGAACCCGGACGCTGCCCCTGCGCAGCTTCTGGGCCGGAGCGGACGGGGCCTTGGCGCGCCGTCCGATCCATCGATTCCTTCGATATTGATTCGACACTTTTTCCGCTTTCCATCGATACGTTTGCGGCTAGGCTTAGGCAAAGCTTTTTCAGGAGAGAAAAGCGATGCACTGGCGCAACGACGGCCTTCGCTACGGTCTGGTAAGTCTGGTTCTGCATTGGGTCATGGCCCTGGCGATCGTCGCCATGTTCGCCTCCGGCCTGTGGATGCGGACCCTGGACTACTACGACACCTGGTACCACACCGCCCCCGAACTGCATAAGAGCGCCGGCATTCTCTTGCTGATCGCCCTGGTGCTGCGCCTGCTCTGGCGCCTGGTCAGTCCGCCGCCGCCGGTGGAGGGTAGCCCCCTGGTACGTCGCGCCGCGGGTGCCGGGCACTTCCTGCTCTATGCCTTGATGCTCAGCGTCATGGTGGCCGGCTACCTGATCTCCACCGCCGATGGCGTGGCCATCGATGTCTTCGGCTGGTTCAAGGTCCCGGCGACCCTGAGCGGCCTGCCGGATCAGGCCGATACCGCCGGCAAGATCCACCTCTGGTTCGCCTGGACGCTGATCGTCCTGGCCGGTCTGCACGTGGTGGCCGCGCTCAAGCACCATTTCGTCGACCGCGACGGCACCCTGGTCCGGATGCTCGGCCGGGTCCACACTCCTTCCTGATGTTCGCTTCCCACCACCACATGGAGCTCCATCCAATGCTGAAGAAAACCGTTGCCGCCCTGGCCCTGGGTACCGCTCTGCTGGGCGCTGGCCAGGCCATGGCCGCCGATTACAAGATCGACAAGCAGGGCCAGCACGCCTTCATCCAATTCCGCATCCAGCACCTGGGCTACAGCTGGCTGTACGGCACCTTCAAGGACTTCGACGGCACCTTCAGCTTCGATGCCAAGGATCCGTCCGCCGACAAGGTCAAGGTGACCATCAACACCGACAGCGTCGACACCAACCACGCCGAGCGCGACAAACACCTGCGCAGCGCCGACTTCCTCAACGTCGCCGCCCATCCCCAGGCCAGCTTCGAATCGACCAAGGTCACCCCCACCGGCGACGGCACTGCCGATGTCACCGGCAACCTGACCCTGAACGGCGTGACCAAGCCGGTCACCATCAAGGCCCACTTCATGGGCGAGGGCAAGGATCCGTGGGGCGGCTACCGCGCCGGCTTCGAGGGCACCACCACCCTCAAGCTCAAGGATTTCAACATCCAGAAGGACCTCGGTCCGAAATCCCAGGAAGTGGAATTCATGCTGTCCTTCGAAGGCGTGCGCCAGTAACGGGACGCCCCCAGGTTGTAACCAAAAATGCCGGATTCGTCCGGCATTTTTGTGGGCGGTCGTTTTTGGTGACGAGGCGGGCGGCAGCGCGATCCCCTGGCAGAACTCGCCTCCGGCCTCATGGTCTGCTACCCAGGTCGGTCGCAGCGCCTGGCTTTGTCGCCATCGCCGTGTTCATGAAGCGTCGAAGCATCCGGCGAAATACCCGAGCATGGCACTTGGGTTATTTACAAACAGTCGTGAACGTAAGTATATTTGTCTGATAACAATATCCTATGCTCGAGCCGGTGCGGATCCACAAGGCGCGCTGCGCATGCTCATTTCCCCGCTTTCAAGGACTTTTGATATGCAGATCAAGCCGGCGCATGCCTTTTTCGCTCCCGCCCTGCTGGCCGTGGCCCTGGCCCTGGGCGCCTGCGGCAAGCAGGACAACAAGGACCAGCAGCAGCAACAGCAACAGCAGAAGCCTGCGGAAGTCGGGGTGGTGACGGTGCAACCTCGCACCGTCACCCTGACCGACGAACTGCCCGGGCGTACCTCCGCCTTCCGTATCGCCGAGGTGCGGCCCCAGGTGAGCGGCATCCTGCTCAAGCGCTCCTTCACCGAAGGTGCCGACGTGAAGGCTGGCCAGCAGTTGTATCAGATCGATCCGCGCACCTACGAAGCCAACGTCAATTCCGCCAAGGCCTCCCTGGCCCAGGCCCAGGCGACCCTGGCGTCGAACCGGCTCAAGGCCCAACGCTATGGCGCCCTGGTCAAGGAACAGGCGATCAGCAAGCAGGAAGCCGACGATGCCCTGTCCATGCAACGGCAGAATGAAGCCCAGGTGGAATCGGCCAGGGCCGCCCTGCGCAATGCCGAGATCAATCTGGCCTACACCAAGGTCGCCGCGCCCATCGCCGGCCGCATTGGCCGCTCGATGATGACCGAAGGCGCCCTGGTCACCGCCGATCAGACCACCGCCCTGACCAGCATCACCCAGCTCGATCCCATCTATGTCGACGTCACCCAGTCCGCCACCGACCTCTTGCGTCTGCGCCGCGAGCTGGACAGTGGTCAACTGCAGAAGGTGCAGGGCGAGAACGCCGCCGAGGTCAAGCTGATGCTGGAAGACGGCAGTGCCTACAGCCGTTCCGGCAAGCTCAAGTTCGCCGAGGTCTCGGTGGATCAGGGTACCGGCTCGGTGACCATCCGTGCCGAATTCCCCAACCCCGACAAGCTGCTGCTGCCCGGCATGTTCGTGCGTGCCCAGCTGCAATCGGGGGTGCGCCAGAATGCCATCCTGGTACCCCAGCAAGGGGTCACGCGTGATCAGAAGGGCAAGCCCACCGCCATGGTGGTGAATGGGGAAGGCAAGGTCGAGCTGCGCGAGTTGGTGACCGAGCGGGCCTTGGGTGCCGACTGGTTGGTATCCAAAGGCATCAAAGCGGGTGACAAGGTCATCACCGAAGGTCTGCAGAAGGTTAAACCCGGCGCCAGTGTCACTGCCAAGCCTGCCGGCAACGTCGCCTCCGCCGAGCAGCAGCCGGCCGGTCAGGGCCAATAAAGGGAGCGCCCGATGTCAAAGTTCTTCATCGACCGGCCCATCTTCGCCTGGGTAATCGCCCTGGTGATGATGCTCGCCGGCATCCTGGCGATCGTCAATCTGCCGATCAACCAGTACCCGAACATCGCCGCTCCGGCGGTCTCGATCCAGGTGACCTATCCTGGCGCCTCGGCGCAGACGGTGCAGGACACCGTGGTCCAGGTCATCGAGCAACAGATGAACGGGATCGACAACCTCAGGTACATCTCCTCGGAGTCCAACTCCGACGGCAGCATGACCATCATCGTGACCTTCAATCAGGGTACCAACTCGGACATCGCCCAGGTCCAGGTGCAGAACAAGCTGCAGCTGGCGACGCCCTTGCTGCCACAGGAAGTGCAGCAACAGGGTATCCGCGTCGCCAAGTACCAGCGCAACTTCATGATGGTGGTGGGCCTGGTCTCCAAGGACGGCTCCCTGACCAAGGACGACCTGTCCAACTACATCGTCTCCAACATGCAGGATCCCATCGCGCGGACCAGCGGTGTCGGCGACTTCCAGGTATTCGGCTCGCAGTACGCCATGCGTATCTGGCTGGATCCGGACAAGCTGTTCAAGTATCAGCTGACCCCGGTCGATGTCAGCAATGCGGTCAGCAGCCAGAACGTGCAGATCGCCTCGGGTCAGCTCGGTGGCCTGCCGGCGGTCAAGGGCCAGCAGCTCAACGCCACCATCATCGGCAAGACCCGCCTGACCTCGGCCGAGGAATTCGGCAAGATCTTCCTCAAGGTGGATCAGAGCGGTGCCCAGGTTCGGCTGCGTGACGTCGCGCGGATCGAACTGGGTGGCGAGAACTCGTCCATCGATGCCCAGTTCAACGGTAAGCCGGCTTCGGGTATGGCCCTGCGTCTGGCCACCGGGGCCAACGCCCTGGACACCGCCAAGGCGGTCCACGCCACCATCGACCGCCTCAAACCGTTCATGCCCGAAGGCATGGACGTGGTCTATCCCTATGACACCACGCCGGTAGTGACCGCGTCCATTCACGAGGTGGTCAAGACCCTGGGTGAGGCGATCCTGCTGGTGTTCCTGGTGATGTTCCTGTTCCTGCAGAACTTCCGGGCCACCCTGATTCCGACCATGGCCGTACCGGTAGTCCTGCTGGGTACCTTCGCGGTGCTGCTGGCCGCCGGTTTCACCATCAACATCCTGACCATGTTCGGCATGGTGTTGGCCATCGGCCTGCTGGTGGACGATGCCATCGTGGTGGTGGAAAACGTCGAGCGGGTGATGGCCGAGGAGGGGCTCTCGCCCAAGGAAGCGACCCGTAAGTCGATGGAGCAGATCCAGGGCGCCCTGGTGGGTATCGCTCTGGTGCTGTCGGCGGTGTTCGTGCCCATGGCCTTCTTTGGCGGCTCCACCGGGGTGATCTATCGCCAGTTTTCCATCACCATCGTCACTTCCATGGCGTTGTCTGTGCTGGTGGCTCTGGTCTTCACGCCCGCGCTGTGCGCCAGCATGCTCAAGCCGGTCAAGCAGGGGCACCACGAGAAGCGTGGTTTCTTCGGCTGGTTCAATCGCAAGTTCGAGAGCGGCCAGCACCGTTACGAGCGCAGCGTCGCCGCGGTGATCCGCCACAAGATCCCGTTCCTGCTGGTCTATGTGGTCATCGTCGCCGGCATGGCTTTCCTGTTCACGCGCATTCCCTCGTCCTTCCTGCCAGAAGAAGACCAGGGCATTCTGTTCGGCCAGGTCACGACACCGCCCGGTTCGTCCGCCGAGCGCACCCAGCAGGTGCTCGATACCATGCGCGAGCAGATGATGAAGAACGAGCCAGCCGTGGGTTCGATGTTCACCGTCAACGGCTTCAACTTCGCAGGTCGCGGTCAGAGTTCGGGCTTGGCGTTCATCCAGTTGAAACCCTGGGACCAGCGCCCTGATGCCAACGACGCCGCCGGTGCGGTTGCCGGACGCGCCATGGGCTATCTCTCGCAGATCCGGGATGCCATCGTCTTCGTGGTGGTACCGCCCGCGGTACTGGAGCTGGGTAACGCCACTGGTTTCGACTTCTATCTGCAGGACAACGGCGGCATTGGCCACGAGGCGCTCATGGCCGCGCGCAATCAGCTGCTCGGCATGGCTGCGCAGAATCCCAAGCTGATGCAGACCCGGCCCAACGGTCTCAACGACGAGCCGCAGTTCAAGCTCATCGTCGACGACGAAAAGGTGCGGGCGCTCGGTTTGTCGCAGAGCGATGTCAATCAGACGCTGTCCAGCGGCTGGGCCTCCAGTTACATCAACGACTTCATCGATCGTGGTCGGGTGAAGAAGGTGTACATGCAGGGCGAAGCCAGCGCACGGATGAATCCCGAGGATTTCAACAAGTGGTACGTGCGCAACGGCTCGGGCGAGATGGTGCCGGTGTCGGCCTTCGCCCGTGGCGAGTGGATCTACGGCTCGCCCAAGCTGGAGCGCTACAACGGCATCTCCTCGCTGGAGATCCTGGGATCCGCCGCGCCTGGCTACAGTACCGGTGACGCCATGGCCGAGATCGAGCGCATGGCCAAGGACCTGCCGCAGGGCGTGGGTATCGCCTGGACCGGTCTGTCCTACGAGGAGCGGCTGTCGGGCTCCCAGGCACCGGCGCTCTATGCCTTGTCGATGCTGGTGGTGTTCCTTTGCCTGGCGGCGCTGTACGAGAGTTGGTCGATTCCGATCGCGGTGCTCCTGGTCGTGCCACTGGGCGTCATCGGTGCGCTGTTGGCCACCTACTTCCGCGGCCTCGCCAACGACGTGTTCTTCCAGGTCGGTCTACTCACCACCATTGGCCTGGCGGCGAAGAACGCCATCCTGATCGTGGAATTCGCCAAGGAGCTGCACGAGGGCGGCAAGAACATCGTCGACGCGGCGGTGGAAGCGTCACGCATGCGCCTGCGGCCCATCATCATGACCTCCATGGCCTTCATCCTGGGCGTGGTACCCCTGGCGATCTCCTCGGGTGCCAGCTCCGGCAGCCAGCACGCCGTGGGTACCGGCGTGATCGGCGGCATGCTCACCGCCACGGTACTGGCGATCTTCTGGATTCCCATGTTCTACGTGGTGGTCAGCAGCCTGTTCAAGGACAAGGCCACCAAGGACCAGGAAGCCCATGGCAAGGAAGGACACTGATATGAAGAAGTCTGTCTTGGCGGTGGTCGTGGGCATGCTGGCCGTCTCCGGCTGCAGCCTGATCCCCGATTACCAGCGGCCCAATGCACCGGTGGAGAACGCCTGGCCCCACGGCCAGGCCTACGATGCCCTGACGGTCAATCGCGACCAGCAGGCGGCCGACATCGGCTGGCGCGATTTCTATCGCGACCCGGCGCTGCAGCAGTTGATCCAGCTGTCGCTGGACAACAACCGCGACCTGCGCCAGGCCGCCCTGAACGTGCGGCTGTATCAGGCGCAATACCGCGTGCAGCGCGCCGAGCTGTTTCCCGACATCGGCGTCAGCGGCACCGGGACCCGTACCCGGTCACCCGAGGACCTGAGCCAGGTCTCCGCCATCCGCGAACTGCTCGCCGGCAACAGCGCCGATGGCGCGGGGGGTGGCGGCGGTGGCAGCATCAGCAGCCAGTACAGCGTGACCCTGGGTTTCACCTCCTATGAGTTGGACCTGTTCGGGCGCCTGCGCAGCCTCAGCGAGCAGGCGCTGCTCAACTACTTCGCCACCAGCGAAGGACGCCGCAGCACCCAGATCTCGCTGGTCTCGGAAGTAGCCAACGCCTACTACGCCTGGCTCACCGACCAGCGCATGCTGCAACTGACCCGCGAGACCCTCGCCGCCTACCAGCGCTCCTACGACCTGACCCGCCAGACCGTGGAGAACGGCGTGGCCAGCGGGCTGGACCTGCGCCAGTCGCGCACCGCCCTGGAAGGGGCGCGGGCGAATCTGGCCCAGTACACCCGCCAGGTTGCCCAGGATCGCAATGCCCTGACCCTGCTGCTGGGCACCTCGATCCCGGCGGACCTGCCGCAAGGCAAGGGCCTGGATGGCAAGGACCTGCTCGCCGATCTGCCGGCCAACCTGCCGTCGGATCTCTTGCAGAAGCGTCCGGACATCCTCCAGTCCGAGCTGCAGCTGCGCGCCGCCAACGCCAACATCGGCGCGGCCCGGGCGGCCTTCTTCCCGCGCATCAGCCTGACCGCCCAGGGCGGCACGGCCAGCCGGGATCTCAATGGCCTGTTCGACGCCGGTTCCGGCTACTGGACCTTCTCGCCAAGCATCAACATCCCGATCTTCACGGCCGGTAGCCTCAAGGCCAGCCTGGATGCGGCCAAGATCCAGAAGGACATCAACGTCGCCACCTACGAGAAGTCGATCCAGACCGCCTTCCGCGAGGTGGCCGATGCCCTGGCGGCGAAGGGCACCTACGACGACCAGCTGCAGGCCCAGCAGGACCTGGTGCAGGCCAGCCAGGAATACTACGACCTGGCCAACCTGCGCTATCGCCAGGGCATCGACAACTACCTCACGGTACTCGACGCCCAGCGCTCGCTGTATAGCGCCCAGCAGCAACTGATCACCGATCGGCTCAACCAGCTCAACAGCGAGGTCACCCTGTACAAGGCCCTCGGCGGTGGCTGGCTGGAGCGCAGCCAGACGCGACCGCCACTGGCGGCCAAGCCCTGACCCTGGTTTGAAGAGACGCCGGCCCGAGCCGGCGTTTCCTTGTCCGCCATCCCCGTCTATCGACGCCGCTGGGGGGCTGGGTATACTGCCCCCTGTCCCTTTCTCTGGAGTTTCTGCATGCGCTATCGCCTGTTGCTCGGCCTGCTCGCCGCCACTGGTCTGACCCTGGCCGGCTGTGCCAGCAGCCCTCAGCAATTGAGTCCGCAACCCCAGATCACCGCGCCCATCGCGCCGGTCGGCCAGGGCCAGCCGGTCTCGGTCCGCGTGGTCGACGGTCGCTCCTCCTTCACCCTGGGCACCCGTGGCGGGCTCTATCCCGACACCAGCGTGGTGGTGGTGCAGACCCAGGACGTGATTCCCAAGCTGCAGGCGGAAGCCGAGAAGGCCGTACGCCAGATGGGCTTCACCCCGTCGCCCAATGCCGGCCCGGGTGCGCCCCAGCTGACCCTGACCCTGGCCGAGCTGAACTACCAGTCGCCCAAGGAACTGTACGTCACCGCCTCCGATGTCGCCGCGGCCTTCCAGGTGGACGTGCGCAACAGCCAGCGTGGCTACCGCGGCCGCTACGGCGCCAGCCTCAACCAGCGCTTCGGCATGGCACCCAACGCCGAGGCCAACACCAAGCTGGTCAGCGATGTGCTGAGCGATGCCCTGACCCGGGTGTTCAAGGATCCGACCGTGGTGCAGGTGCTCAGCGGTCGCTGAAAACCTGACGCCCACAAAAAAG
>NZ_ANBZ01000066.1:0-332 GCF_000316965.1 Pseudomonas sp. 313 | reverse complement strand
GACAAGCTCCCACACGAATTGCTTGATTCACTGATAGAAGAGCAATTGAGTTAGATAGACTCAAGGTAAGACGATTGGGTCTGTAGCTCAGTTGGTTAGAGCGCACCCCTGATAAGGGTGAGGTCGGCAGTTCGAATCTGCCCAGACCCACCAATCGATGGGGCCATAGCTCAGCTGGGAGAGCGCCTGCCTTGCACGCAGGAGGTCAGGAGTTCGATCCTCCTTGGCTCCACCATTTCCTTGGTGGCCCATGCGCGTCACTGTAAGTCGACTAGCTAACACGATTGCTTGAAAAGCTCAGAAGTGAGTGTTCGCCGAGGCGAATCCTGACT
>NZ_ANBZ01000065.1:0-53758 GCF_000316965.1 Pseudomonas sp. 313 | reverse complement strand
AGCAACATGGCCAGGTGACACCAGTCGGTGTAAGCCTTTTGCCATAGCCTGGGGAACATGGCGATCGCCGCCTCGACTAATGCTGACCCCGCCGAAGATCCGCCATGGCCCTCTCGACCTCCTTCGCTATCGTGCAACAGCAGATGCGCCGCGCCGCCGGCCTGGTCTGGAGTACCTCACCCGCGCTGATGATCAGCCTGATCCTGGCGACCCTGGTCGCCGGCCTGCTGCCGGCGCTGGCCGCCTGGCTGGGGCAGCGCATCGTCGATGCCGTGGTGGCGGCCATGCGGCTGCATGCCGACCAGGGCCAGGCACCGCTATGGCCGGTGCTGAAGTTCGTGCTGGCCGAAGCCGGGGTACTGGCGGCCCTGGCGGGCGCCCAGCGGCTGCTGTCGGTGCAGCAATCGCTGCTGCGGGTACGCCTTGGGCAGACCGTGAATCTATTGATCCTGGAAAAGGCCCAGACCCTGTCGCTGGCGCAATTCGAGGACGCCGAGTTCTACGACAAGCTGGTGCGAGCCCGGCGCGAGGCTTCGATACGACCGCTGGCCCTGGTGACCAAGTCCCTCACCTTGCTGCAGAACCTCATCTCCCTGGTCAGCTTCGCCGTGCTGCTGGTGCATTTCTCGCCCTGGGCGCTGCTGTTGCTGGTGGTGGGCGCCCTGCCGGTGTTCCTCGCCGAGGCGCGCTTTTCCGGCGATGCCTTTCGGCTGTTCAGCCGGCGTGCGCCCGAGACCCGCCGCCAGACCTATCTGGAAACGCTGCTTTCCCACGAGGCCTACATCAAGGAGGTCAAGCTGTTCGGCCTGGCGCCGCTGCTGCTGGAGCGCTATCGCACCACCTTCGCCAAGCTCTATGCCGAGGACCGCCGCCTGACCCTGAGACGTGACGGCTGGGGTTTCGTCTTTGGCCTGCTGGGCACCCTCGCCTTCTATGCCGCCTATGCCTGGGTGGTGCTCGATACTGTGCGCGGCCGCCTGAGCCTGGGCCAGATGACCCTCTACCTCACCCTGTTCCGCCAGGGTCAGGCCGCGGTCAGCGCCAGCCTGACCGCCCTGGGCGGCCTCTACGAGGACAGTCTCTACCTGAGCAATCTCTATGACTACCTGGGCCAGCCGACCAGCGCCGAGGGCGGCAGCCTCACGGCGGGCAGCCAGCCTGGCGACGGCCTGAGATTCGAAGGGGTCGGCTTCACCTATCCGGGTGCGACCGCGCCGACGCTCAAGGACATAAGCTTTCACCTGGCGCCGGGCCAGAGCCTGGCCCTGGTGGGCGCCAACGGTTCGGGCAAGACCACCCTGATCAAGCTGCTGACCCGCCTGCACAGCCCGACGCGTGGCCGTATCCTGCTCGATGGCAGCGATCTGCAGGAGTGGCAGCCGGCGGCGCTGCACAGGCGCATCGGCGTCATCTTCCAGGACTTCATCCGCTACCAGCTCACCGCCGGCGAGAACCTGGGGGTCGGCGATACCGCGGCCTTCCACGACGAGACGCGCTGGCGCAAGGCAGCCGAGCAGGGCCTGGCCGACGAGGTCATCGCTGGTTTGCGCGAAGGCTACGAGACGCAACTGGGGCGCTGGTTCCTGGGCGGTCAGGAGCTGTCCGGCGGGCAGTGGCAAAAGATCGCCCTGTCGCGCGCCTACATGCGCGAAGACGCCGACATCCTGGTGCTGGACGAACCCACCGCCGCCCTGGACGCCGCGGCCGAGGCGGTGATCTTCGAGCGCTTTCGGGCCCAGGCGCAACAACGCATGACCCTGCTGATCTCCCATCGCTTCTCCAGCGTGCGCAACGCCGATCAGATCCTGGTGCTGGAAGACGGAGAGATCCGCGAGCGTGGCGATCATGAGGAATTGCTGGCCAGCGGCGGCCGCTATGCTCAGCTGTTCGATCTGCAGGCCCGGGGTTATCGCTGATCGCCGGTGGCGAACTTCGCGCAGGGCGCTCTGCCCAACCTTAACAACCACTCGCGGAGGCCGCATGAACGATCAGATCAAGGAAAACCCCGACGACCTGGACATCGATCCGGACATCGCGCCCGACCCCGAAGAGCCCGTAGGCGATAATCCGGATGACAAGCCGGTTGAGGAACGCCTGCCGCAGAAGAATCCGCGCAATCCGGAGTACAGCTGATGAAAGCCATCCTGCCGCTGCCCGAGGATGAAGATCCGGAAGGGCTGCATCCTGCGGAGCTGCCCGCGGACGAAGACGATGCGCCGCCGGTGGATCCGCTGTGACGGGTCAGGCGTAGGGTTTGCCCTCACCCCAGCCCTCTCCCGGAGGGAGAGGGGGAAATAGCGGCCCGTAGGTTGGGTTGAGTGCAGCGAAGCCCAACGTTTTTCAGGTCGGCACAGGTTTGTTGGGCTTCGACGATGGAGCTGTCTCAGCCCAACCTACGGGTATTCCGCATCATGAAAAGGTCCGCCATGGCGGACCTTTTCTTTGGCCTTATTTCGTGCCGGGTTGCGGTTGGTAGAGTTCGAGCAGCTTGAGCGTGACGCCGTTGGTCCAGCCGAAGCCGTCCTGCAGCTCGTACTCGCCGCCGCCGCCGCCCTGGCCACCGGTGAGGTCGTATTTTTCCACCAGCTTCTGCTCCCGGGCGTAGAGATTCTGCACCTGGGTCAGGAAGCGGGTGCCGATGTCCGCCGCCAGCTTGTCCTGCTGATAGCGGCGCAGGCCATCCACGGCCACCCACTGCAGCGGTGCCCAGCCATTGGGCTCATCCCATTGCTGGCCGGTCTTGACCGTGGTGGTGGCGATGCCGCCCGGACGCAGCAGCTGGTTGGCCACGGTCGCGGCGGTCTGGTCGGCGCTGCTCTGGCTGGCCGCACCCACGAACAATGGGAACAACGTCGCCGCGGTGACCTTGTCGGTGCGGCGCTTGGCCTGCCAGTCGAAGTCGGTGTAGTAGCCGGCGGGATTCCACAGGTAGCGATCGATGGCCTGCTGGCGGGTCTTGGCCTTCTGGCTGTAGGCCTGGACGCAACTGGCCTCGCCGGTCTTCTCGCAGGCCTTGGCGATGGTCTGTTCCAGGTGATAGAGCAGGCTGTTCAGATCCACCGGGGCGATGGCGGTGGTGCGGATGGTCGCCAGGGTCTTGCCATCGCCGAGCCAGCGCGAGGAAAAGTCCCAGCCACTCTCGGCACCCGCGCGCAGGTCTCGATAGACCTCGCCGGCCGGTCGACCCTTGGCCTGGGCGGCGGTGGCCAGATCTTCCATATAGGACTCCTGGCGCGGGGTATCGCGGGCGTCCCAGTAGCGATTTAGCAGGGTGCCGTCGGCCAGCTTGACCACATGGGCGTTGGCCTGGCCTGCCTGCAGCCCTTCGGCGCCGGCCATCCAGTAGGCGTATTCCTTCTGCAGCTGCGGGAGATAGCGACGATAGGCGGAATCGCCTTCCAGGCTGGCCTGCAGGTCGACCATGTAGGCGAAGAACGGCGGCTGCGAGCGACTCAGGTAGTAGCTGCGATTGCCGTTGGGGATGTGGCCGTAGACGTCGATCTCATGGGCGAAGTTGTCCACCATGTCGCGGACCAGGTCGGTGCGCCCATCCTTGGCCAGGCCCAGCATGGTGAAGTAGGAATCCCAGTAGTACACCTCACGGAAGCGACCGCCCGGTACCACATAGGGCTTGGGCAGCGGCAACAGGCTGCTGTAGGCCGGGACCTGTTCGTAATGGCGGGTCAGTACCGGCCAGAGGTCCTTGACGTGGGTGGGCAGGTCGGCGCCCGCCTTGGGCGGCTCGGCCTTGATCGGAGCGGATTCTTCGAAGTTGGCGCTGACGAAGGCCTTGAGATCGAAGCCCGGCTTGTCGCGCTGAGCCAGGTAGTCCTGGCGGATGTCGGCCGGATTGCGCTTGGGCAGGGCATCGACGAAATGCTTCTGGTCGGTGAACAGCTTGCCCTGCTGCACCGCGGCGAACAGCTCGGGATAGGCCTGGTCCGGCGGCACGGCGCGGGCGTTGCTGGCGTCACGCCAACTCCAGGTCGGGGTTTCCGGCTTGCTGCCCTCATGGGCGCAGGCGGCGAGAAAGGCGATGGACAGGGACAGGACGAGCATCCGCGCGGGTGGCGCAGGTGGCAGGCGTTTCATGAAGCGCTCCTTTTCTTGTCGACACGACAGCAGCCGCAACAGACGTTGCGACACGAAAGGATCGACCCTGAAGCGCCGCGACAGTTCGCCGCGACGGGCTCAGCTACCCGGGCGCAGACGCCTCACGCTGCGCGCCAGTTCCTCCAGGCCGAAGGGCTTGCCGATGAGTTCGACGCCCTCCTCGGCCAGCTCCGGCAAGGACGCGGGATCGGCCTGGCCGGACAGATAGAGCACCGGCAGTCCGGGGCTGGTGGCCCTGGCCTGCTCGGCCAGTTGCCGGCCATCCAGCCCGGAGAGGCCGAGACTGGTCACCAGCAGATCGATGCGCAGGGTGCCCGAGGCGATGAGGGCAACCGCGGTGGCGCTGTCGGCCACCGCCAGCGGGGTGTAGCCCAGTTCCGCCAGCACCTCGCCGATGATGACGCGAACCTCGCGCTCTTCCTCGACGATCAGCGCGCAGTCACCGGAGACTTCCGGCAGCACCGGGCCTTCGGCTTCGCTGGGGGTGGGCTGCACCTCGGGCTGGGCCAGCAACCGCGGCAGATAGAGACTGATGCAGGTGCCCTCGCCCACCACCGAGTGGATTTCCACCTGGCCGCCGGATTGGCGGACGAAACCATAGATCATCGACAGGCCGAGACCGGTGCCACGACCGCTGGGCTTGGTGGTGAAGAAGGGCTCGCAGGCACGCTTGAGGGTATCGGCGTCCATGCCGGTGCCGGTATCGCAGACCTGGATACGGACGAAATCACCGGCCACCGTCTCGATCGGCAAGCCGATGCTGAGGGGGCCGCTGACGTTTTCTACCCGGATGCTCAGGTTGCCGCCTTCGGGCATGGCGTCGCGGGCGTTGATGGCCAGGTTGAGGATGGCGTTTTCCAACTGGTGCGGATCGCAATGCAGCAGCCAGAGGTCGGCGTCCAGCTGGACGTCCTTGCGGATCTTCTTGCCCAGGCTGTGGCGCAGCAACTCGTGCATGCCCTGCACCAGCTGACCGGCATCCACCGGGCGCGGTTCGAGCACCTGACGGCGGGCGAAGGCCAGCAGGCGCTGGGTCAGGGCAGCAGCGTTCTCGGCCGAGCGGGTAGCGGTGTCCAGATAGCGCTCCAGCTCCTGGATGCGTCCCTGCTGCACCCGCCGACGCATCAGGTCGAGCGAGCCGACGATGCCGGTCAGCAGGTTGTTGAAGTCGTGGGCGATGCCGCCGGTGAGTTGGCCGATGGCTTCCATCTTCTGCGCCTGGCGCAGTTCCTCTTCCAGGGCCACCAGCTCCTGGCTGCGCACCTCGATGCGCTCTTCCAGGTTGCGGTTGAGTTCGTCTAGGGCCTCGCGGGCCCGCACGGTTTCGCTGACGTCGCGAGAGATGGAGAGGAATTTCAGGGGGGTGCCGTCATCGCCCAGGATCGGCGTGACCACCACGTCCCACCAGCGCCGGGTGCCCTTGGCGGTGGGCGCGAGCCCGGTGAAGCGGCCGATGCCGCCGTGGCGCGCCGCCTCGATCGCGGCCAGCACCTCGTGACGCTGCCCCTCGGGCCAGAGTTCGGCCCAGAGGCGCCCCTGGAAGGGAATGAAGTCATCGATCTCCATGACCATCAGGCCGCCCGGATTCATGTATTCCAGGCGCCCTTCCAGATCAATCAGCTTGATGCAGTCGACGCTGCAGACCATGACGCTGCGCTTGAAGGCCTCGCCCTGCCAGAGTTCCGCCTCATGGCGGCGCTGCGCGGTGACGTCCAGCAGTACGCCGCCGGCCTCGCGCCGCTGGAACTGCAGGCAGCGCAACTGGCCATCGGCACCCTGGTGCCAGGCCTCCCAGACCTGCCCTGGCGCGGGCAGCAGTCCCTCGGGCGGCGTACTGCGACTCTGTAGGCCGCTCAGCACCTCGGCGGGTGGAAGGCCCCGGGCCAGCGCCTCGGCGTCCCGTTCCAGCATGGCCGCACAGGCGGCATCCGCGCGCCATTCGGCGCGGCTGGGATCGTATTCGAACAGGCCGACGGCAAGGAATTGGGACATGGTGGGTAGGTGGCCGGTAGGAAAAGGAGATGTCATAACGCCATCAAAGACGGCGAACCTGTCTACGTTAACAGTTTCATCGTTTCGCTTCGCGCTGCGCTTCGACCACTGCGCCGGAAAAATTACTCACTCGGTCGCGTTTTTCTCCACGGCATAGCGCCGCTCCAGACCGCTATGGCCCAGACCGACGCCCTTGCGCACCTTGAGCTGCACCGGGATGCGTTCCTTGAGCGCCTCCACATGGCTGATGATGCCGATGGTCTTGCCGCTGGCATTGAGCTGATCGAGGGCATCCAGGGCGACCTCCAGGGTTTCGCCATCGAGGGTGCCAAAGCCCTCGTCGAGAAACAGCGAATCGATGCCGGTGCGCTGACTGACCAGATCCGACAGGGCCAGCGCCAGAGCCAGACTCACCAGGAAGCTCTCGCCACCGGAGAGGGTGCGGATGTCGCGCAGAGCATCGGCCTGCCAGGTGTCGAGGATCTGCAGTTCCAGTTCCGCCGCCTGGCGCCGGATCAGCCGATAGCGGCCATGCAGACGCATGAGCTGACCATTGGCCAGGTGCACCAGGTGATCCAGGGTCAGGCCCTGGGCGAACTTGCGGAATTTGGCGCCGTCGGCCGAGCCGATCAGGCCATTGAGGTGCTGCCAGAGATCGTGATCGCGCTCCTGGGCGGCGATCTCGCCGAGCAGGGCCTGCAGGCCGTCCCGGCGCCGTTCGTCTTCGCGCAGGGCGGCGTTGACCTCGCCCTGGCGCTGGCCCAGCGCACGCAATTCGGCGTTGGCGGCGGCCAGTTCGGCATCCAGCTCGGCGGCGCTGCGCTCGGTCTGCGGCGCGGCGTTTAAGGTTGCCAGGCGTTCCTGCGCCGCACCGGCCAGGGCGCGAGCCTCGGTCAGGGCGGTCTCCAGGCGGCTGCGCTCCGCGGTCAGGGCGGCGTGCTCGCCGTCGTCCAGTTGCGCGGCGCGCCAGGCGTCGGCATCGGCGAAGGCACTGGCGGCCAGGGCGGCCTGCCAGCGCTCGTCGGCCTCGCGGGCCTGGCGTGTTTCACCCGCCAGCCGCTCGTGCAGCGCCTGGTGGGTCCCCTGCAGCGCCGCGCCCTGCTCGCGGCAGTCCTCCCAGGTCGTGGTGGCCTCAACGAGGACGGCGGCGGCGTCTTGCGGCGCTACCGTGGCAGGCGCGACCTCGCCAGCGCGCTGGCGCCAGGTCACCACCAGCGGGGCAAGCGTGGCCAGGCGCTGGGCGCTGTCCTTCAAGCGCTGCTGCAACGCCTGCGCCCGTTGGCAATCGGCCTGCCAGACTCGCCATTCCTGGTCGCGCTGGGCCAGCCATTCTGCCGCGCGACGGGGTACCTCATGGCCCCAGCCGGCCAGCTCCTCGCCCAGTCGACGCTCGGCACTGGTCTGTTGCGCCTGGGCTTCGCGCTGCTCGTCGGCCCCCTCGGCCAGCGCCTGGCGAGCCCGCTCCCAGGCCGCCTCGGCCAGGGCCAGGCGCTGTTCGGCATCGGCCTGCTGGCGCGCCAGGCGCAAGGCCTCCTGGCGACTTTCCTCGCGCTGCTGGCGCAGACCATCCAGGGTGGCGAGCACCTGCTGGATGCGCGCCAGTTCCTGATCCTGACGCCGGCGTAATTCGGCCACCGCGCCGGGCGCCTCGGGATCGGCGCCCAGGGCCGTGCAACGCTGGCGCCAGAGTTCGCCCAACTGCTCCAGTTGTTGACTGGCCTCGGTCTGCTGCTCGTTGGCCTGATCGAGTTGCGCCTTGAGCGCGGCCAGGGCCTCGCTGAGCTCCTTGCCCTCCTGGGTCAGGCGCTCCAGCTCGGCCTTGGCGTCCTGCAGGGCGGTCTGGGTGGCGGAGACGTCCAGAGCGGCATAGTCGGCCACCGCGGGATGCTCGCGAGAGCCGCACAGCGGACAGGGTTCGTCGGGCTGCAATGCAGCGCGCTGGGCCTCCAGACTGCGGATGACCCGCTCCTGTTCGAGCAGCTTCTCGCGCTCGCGCACCTGCTGGGCCACTTCGCGATAGCGTCCGCGCAGGGCATCCAGGCGCACCTGATGATCGCCATGCTGGCGCTGGCGCTCGCCCTGGCTGCGGGCCAGGCGCTCCAGCTGGGTCTGCAGCTGGCGCCGACGCTCGACCAGCTGATCCAGCTGGTCCACCTCATTGACCCGGCCCAGCGCAGCCTGCCAGAGGGCGCGCCAGGCCTTTTCGTCGCGCCCGTCCAGCGCCGCCTGCCAGCGTTCGGTCTGGGCGTGCTCCGCCGCCTGGGCCTGGGTGGCTTGCTCGCGGGCGCGGGTCAGCGCCCCCTGCTGGGCCTCGCGCTCCTCGGCCAGCAACTGCAGCTGGCGGGTCTGCTCCTCCTGACGCCGCGTCAGGCGCGCCAGGGCCTCGGCTCTTTCGTCGCGTAGCGCCAGTTGGCTGCGCCAATCGCCCAGGCGTTCGCCGAGTTCGGCATGGCGGCTACGCTCGGCCAGGCTCTCGGTCAGGTGGTGCTGCTCCTCGAGCGTACGCGCCTGCTCCGCTTCGGCCTGGCGCAGCTGTTCGCCACTGGCGCCCAGGGCCTGGGCCAGGGCAACGTCACGGCGACTGGCCAGAATCTGGATGCGTTGATCGAGCTGTTCCAGCTCTTCCCGGCTGCGCTGTTCGCGGGTTTGGGCCTCGCGCCAGGCCTGTTCGATGGGCAGCAATCGCGCCGCCGGTTCGGCCGCCGCCAATCGCTGGCGCTGCGGCTCGGCGGCCTCCCAGGCCTGCTGCGCCGCGGCCAGGCGCGCCTCGGCCTGCTGCTCGCCCGCCACCGCCTGCTCCAGGGCGGTCAGCCACTGGCGTTGGGTCTGCCAGGTCTTGAGGTCGGCGCCCAGCTGCTCTTCGCGCTGCGCCAGACCGAGACCCTCGGCGGCCAGTGCCTGACGGCGTTCATCGTCCAGTACCTCGACCCCCGCGACGCGCTGGCGCAGGCCGTCCAGCACGCCCTTGGCCTCCCGCGCCCGCTCGTATACCCGCTGGGAGATCTGGCCGTACACAGCGGTCCCGGTCAGCTCTTCCAGGAGTTCGGCGCGCTGGCTGGCACTGGCCTCCAGGAAGGCGGCGAAGCCCCCCTGGGCCAGCAGCATGGAGCGGGTGAAGCGCTCGAAGTCGAGGCCGGTGAGCTCTTCGGTGAGCCTGAGCTTGTCACCGGTCTTTTCGGCGAGGATGGTCCCATCGAGCCGGGCCAGTTCAACCTTGGGTGGCTGCAGGGCGCCATCGGCCCGATCCCGCGCGCGCCTCTGACTCCAGAAGGCCCGGTAGCGCTCGCCACGCACGGCGAATTCCACCTCGGCGAGGCAGTCGCCGGTGTGGCGGGTCATGAGTTCGTTGCTCTCCCCGCCCACCTTGCTCATGCGTGGGGTGCGGTGATAGAGCGCCAGGCAGATGGCGTCCAGCAGGGTGGTCTTGCCCGCCCCGGTCGGTCCGGTGATGGCGAACAGGCCACTGCTGGCGAAGGGTTCGGCGGTGAAGTCGATCTTCCACTCACCCTTGAGGGAATTGAGGTTCTTCAGACGCAGGGTGAGGATCTTCATCGGGCTTTTCCAGGACGACTCGGCGAACCGCCGATTCTGGCATTGTTGGGCGCGCGCGCCCATGCCAACCGACCATTCGACCTATGGTCATGCCCGCTGCTGAACTTGCCTCCCGCTCCGTTCTCAACAGAAAGGTACCGCCTTGCAACAACGTTTCCCGGGAGGATCCGTCGTGCGCTCACCTCTGTCTCCCTTCGATTTTCTTGGCATGCCGCTGCTGATCGGCCTGGGCATCCTGGCACTGGTCAGTTGCGGTGGTGATGACAAGACCGCTGCGCTCTGGCAGCCGCTGACAACCTGGCTGGTCTAGCGGATAAAAAGCCCGACGATCCTGGGATCGCCGGGCGGCCCCTCAAGGCATGAACACCGCCCTCATGCAGTTCTTGTCCTCGGACTTGAACAGCTCGTAGCCATAGGGCGATTCCTCCAGACTCATCGGGTGGGTGAGCAGGTAGGACGGATCCAGCTCGCCTTTCTGGATGTGCTCGAACAGCCGCTCCACATAGCGCTGCCCCGGCTGCTGACCCGACCTCAGGGTCAAGGCCTTGTTGACGATGGCGCCCATGGGAAACTTGTCGATCAAGCCGCCATAGACCCCGATCACCGACACCGTACCGCCCTTGCGACAGGCGCGGATGGCCTGGCGTAGCGCCGACCCACGCTCGGTGTGCAGGCGCAGCATCTGCTTGGTCTTGTCGTAGGCGTAATCCAACTGGGTGCCATGGGCCTCCATGCCGACGCAATCGATGCAGCGATCCGGGCCGCGCCCGCCAGTCAGTTCCAGCAAGGCTTCATGGATGTTGGTGGTCTCGTAGTCGAGGACGATGGCACCGGCCTTCTCGGCCGCCAGCTGCAGGCGATCACTGAAGCGGTCGATGGCGATGACCCGCTCGGCGCCCAGCAGGTAGGCGCTGCGAATGGCCATCTGGCCAACGCCACCACAACCCCAGACCGCCACGGTATCACCGGGCTGGATGTCGGCGATGTCGGCGGCGTAGTAGCCGGTGGGCACGGCGTCGGACACGAACACCGCCTGGGCATCGCTGACGCCGTCGGGCACCTTGAACAGGTTGACGTCGGCATAGGGCACCCGCACGTAGGTCGCGTGGCTGCCGGCATAGCCGCCGAAAGCGTGGCTGTAGCCAAAGATGCCGGAACAGGGCTGCCCGTAGGCCAGTTCGGTCATTTCAGGCTTGGGATTGCTGTTGTCGCAGCAGTTATAATCCTCGCGCTGGCAGTGCTCGCAGTCCCCACAGCCGATGATGGAGACGGTCACCACCCGATCGCCCACGGCCAGGCCCTGGTTGCGCAGGCTGCTGCCCAGCTCGACGATCTCGCCGAGGAATTCGTGGCCGATGATGTCGCCGGGTTTCATCGCCGGGACATAGCCACCCAGCAGGTGCAGGTCCGAGCCACACACCGAGGACATGATGATGCGCACGATGGCATCGCGCGGATTGAGGATCTCCGGATCCGGGACGGTTTCCACCTGCAGACGGTTGGGGGCTTGCCAGGTCAGGGCACGCATCAGTTCGCCCTCCCCGGAGTACCAAGGCCCGCGTCGATGTCAGCCGAGGGCTCATCGGCCGGGCGAGTCACCGGCGGATGGGGCGGCGCCAGCGGGCGACCGCTGCGCGAGACCTCGGGGGTGGCGATCTCGCCGGTCTCCATTTGCTGCTTGAGGCGGCGCAGGCCGAGGTTGACCGCCTTGCCGGTGAAGCGGCTGATGCCTTCGGTGACGGCATGACCGAGCAGGCCGGCCGGGGCTTCGCAGGCCAGCACGACCTGCACCAGGGTGCCACGGCCCTGGGGGGCGTCACTGAAGGTCAGACTGGCCTTGTGCGCCATGAAGGTGCCGGGCACGGTGCTCCACAGCAGGAACTCGTTCTCGCGGCGCTCGCTCTGCTCCAGGGTCCAGCTCAGGGTGCGTCCCAGGGGACCGGAGGCATGCCAGTGGCTGTCGCCATCGGCGCCCAGCTCGATGCGATCAACGAACGGCAGCAGCTCGCGCAGGTGCTGCAGATCGGCGCAGTAGGCGAACACCTCTTCACGCGGCTTGGCGATGGTCACGCTGCGCTGGATGGCGGTGGGATTGCGCCAGCCCCAGCGTTCGCCCAAGGCTTGCTCGAAGGGCGACGGCTGCAGTGCGGCCTTGAGTTCGCAGCGCTGGCGTACCCCGCGGCTGAGGGCCATGGCGCCCAGGGCCATCTTCACGCAGCCGGTCAGGCCACCGCGGCGCAGGCCGCCAAGGATCAGCAGACCGCCGCCGAGCAGGGAAACCACACGTTCGGTGCCCTGGACGTTGGGGACCTGGTTGTCGGAACGCTCATGGCGCGTGGCGGCGAGGGGTTGGGAAAGGTCGTGCATGGGGTCTCCTCCGGTATGGGCTACATAGAGAGGGTGACCCCAGCGCGCGGGACGTTGTTCCGAAGGGGAAAAGCGGTCCGATGGACGCGTTTCGCTGCGATCAGGCAGGCAACTCGCCAAGAACCTCGCGGTAAAGCCCTTCCAGGCGGGTGCGCAGCTCGTCGTCCAGGGACTCTTCAGCCAGGCGCTGGCTGAAGACGTCCAGGGGACTGAGTTCTTCCAATGTTTCGCGCTGGGTGCCCTGCAGGGTGGGCGCCATCGCGCTGCGTGCGCGCCTGACGCGCAGTACCTCCAGCGGCAACTCGGCGACCAGGGCGGCGATGCGTGGCTGCAGATCGGCCAGGTAGTCGTCTCCGGTCACCACCACCTCGGCCCACACCGGGCACCCGGGGCGACCATCGGCAGCGGCCTCGATCAGCGCCGCACCCAGGGTATCGAGGCTGCCCTGCACCACGGCCAGGGGCTGGAAACAGGGTACCGCCACGGGCGTCACCCGCTCCAGGGCGGTACCGAACTCCACCAGCAGGACCTGCTTGGCGCGCTCTTCGTCGAAACTCAGGCACAGTGGCGAGCCGCTGTAGCGCACCTGCTCCAGGCCGCCGACGCGCTGGGGTCGATGGATATGGCCGAGGGCGATATAGTCCGCCGGCGGAAAGGTGCTGGTGGGAAAGGCGTCGAGGCTGCCGACATAGATCTCGCGCACCGACTCGCTGGCGCTGGCGCCCACGGTGGTCAGGTGGCCGGTGGCGATGATCGGCAGAGCCATGCCCAACTCGGCGCGGCGCGCTTCGGCCAGACCATGCAACTCGGCATAGTGCCCCTGGATGGCCTGTTGCAGCGCCTGGCGCTTTTCATCGGCGCTTTGCCCGGCCTGGCTCTGCACCACGTCCCGTGGGCGGACGAAGGGAATGCCGCAGAGCAGCGCGCCGATCTCACCATCGCGGCGACGCAACTCCAGCAACTGATCGGCCGGCGTCTCGCTGACGCAGGGGATCACCCGGGTGTCCAGGCAGGCCAGCAACTCGCGGGACTCGGCCAGCACCGCGGCGGAATCATGGTTGCCGCCCAGCACCACCAGGCTGGCACCGGTACCACGCAGGGCGACGATGAAACCGTTGTACAGCTCGCGGGCATAGCTCGGCGGCGTGGCGGTATCGAAGATATCTCCCGCCACCAGCACCACGTCCACCCCCTGCTCCTCCACCTGGGTGACCAGCCAGGCGAGAAAGGCGCGATGCTCGGCCTCGCGGGTGCGCCCGAGAAAGTGCTGCCCCAGGTGCCAGTCGGAGGTGTGCAGCAGGCGCAGGCCGCCTTGAGCAGTGGCCTTGCGGGCGCGCCTGGGCTTGGATTTTTCCTCGGGGGCAGCGGCGGGCAGATCGAACAGCGGGAGGTTTTCCATGGGTATCGGCGGTCAGAGCGGCAAAGAGGCGCAGTATCCTCCTCCTGCTGCACCGAGGGAAATCCGCGCCGGTACGCACGGCCGAGCGGTCACTCCGCGCAGGGCCGTGCCGCGATTGCCGCATCCCTTCGCAAGCCCAGGGGAAGCAGACTCAGCAGCCCCAGCAGCGCCATCCCCAGGCCGACCCACAGCGGCGCGCGCAGGCCCTGACCGGCATCGATGGCCGCACCACCGGCCCAGGCACCTACCGCCAGGCCCGCGGTGATCACCGAGGTGTGCAGGGTATTGACCAGGGGGCCTGGCGTGGCCGCGGCCATGACCCGAGCGACCATGGCCGGGTTGAGCGCCACCCCGGTCAGGCCGATCAGGGTCAGGGCCAGGAGGCTGGGCGCGGCGCTGTCGGCGCAGCCGACGAACAAGGCGAAGCCCAGCGCCAGCACGGCCAGGCCGACGCCCTGTACCCTCAGGGTATGGCGATCAGCCAGCCGACCCACCAGCAGATTGCCCAGCACATTGGCCAGGCCATAGCCCATCAGCAACCAGGGAATGGTGGTGGGCGCGAAACCCGTCACCTGGATGAGGATGGGCGAGAAGTAGCTGAAGCCGGCGAAGGTCGCACCGATGATCAGGCCGCTGGTGAGGTAGGCCGCCCAGAGCCGGGCACTGACCAGGGTATCCAGTTCTCCGCGCAACTGTCCGGCCGCGCGCGCCGGTGAGCGGGGCACGCACAGACCGACCAGCAGGGTGCAGCAGGCCGCCAGCAGGGCGACCGCCCAGAAGCTGGCGCGCCAGCCGGCCTGTTGCTCGATCAATACCGTACCCGGCACGCCAAACACCGGCGCCAGCATGAGGCCGGACAGGATCAGCGAGGCGGCCCGACCGCGACGATCCGGCGTGACCAGGTTGGCGCCCAGGGTCAGGCACAGCCCTATGCTGGCGGAGCTGGCGACGCCCATGAGCACCCTGCCTGCCGCCATCACCGGATAACTGGCCGCCAGCGCGGCCACCACGGCGCCCACCAGATAGAGCGACAGCAGCCATAGCAGCGCCGACTTTTCCGCCAGGCGCAGGGCCAGCAACAGCAGGGTCAGGGGTGGGCCGCCCAAGGCCATGCCCAGGGCATACCAGGAGATCAGATAGCCGATCTGGCCGATGGAGACGCCGAGATCAGCGGCCAATGTCGGCATCATGCCGGCGACCATGAATTCGGCGGTGGTCAGCGCGAAGATGGTGAGGGCCAGCAGATAGATGAGACGAGGGATGGCGGGTGGGGCATTCATGACAGGCGGAGGATTCCAGAAAAGCGGACAGGAGCGGCTGTAGCGGGCCGGACGGGCGGACTGATCCCGCGTGTCTCGGGGGTGGGGCTGGGTTTGATAGGCGCCGGAGGTCGTGCGCCAAGGCGGGCACCTTAGTGGCTGCGCCGCCGTCCGGTCAAACGTGGGGCCGCCGGGCTAGAGGCGGAAATCCTCGGCGATCAGCCCGGCCAGAGAGGCGCAGGCGGGGCTGCGTTCGCCCGGTGGCGAGGCCAACCGCAGTTCGTGCACCGGCAGTTGTACAAAGCCCTCCTCCGGCGTCAATTCGCGCATCGGCGGGGTCATGCGCGCCCGGTCGGTGATGGCCACGGCCTGGCCCAGTTCGACCGCCGCTTCCAGCGCCGACGAGGCGGCGCTGGTCACCACCGCGTGCCAGCGCCGGCCCTGGCGGATCAGCAGATCGATGCCCAACTCGCGATAGCTGCAGCCTTCGCCGTGCAGCGCCAGAGGCACGCTAGCGTCCGGGCTCAGTTGCAGACCGGGACCGGCGACCCACACCGGCTGGGTATGGCCGAACAGCTGGCCATCCGCCCGGTCGGTGCGCGGCGGCCCCACCAGCAGCGCCAGGTCCAGCAGCCCTTGGCCAAGCCAGCGGCGGAGCTGGCCGCTATTGCCGGTAAGCACTTCGAGAACGATGCCAGGATGCTCGCCTTGCAGGCGCGGGAAGACAGCCTTGAGCAGGCGCGCGGCATAGTCCTCGGCCACACCCAGGCGCACCTCGCCCACCACCGGCTGCCCCGTGAGACCGGCGAGGATGCGGTCGTGGGCCTGCAGCAGCTCGGCGGTCTCCAGCAGTACGCGACGTCCGAGCGGGGTCAGGGTCACGGCCTGGTTGTCGCGTTCGAACAGCCGGCCGCCGGTCTGCTCTTCCAGCCGGCGGATCTGGCTACTCACCGCCGAGGGGCTGCGGTTGAGCTGCAGCGAGGCGGCGCGAAACTGCCCCAGCCGGACGATGGTGTGGAAGGTGCGCAGGACGTCGATATCGAGAGGAGCAGGCATGATGCACCTTTATCGAAGCATAGCTACGGATAATGTCGTTTGAGTGTATTAGCATCCCGATTCAGGCTCAAGGCATCCCGTCATCTGGAGCTTGGCCATGCCTTCGACTCTTTCCTCTACGCTGTTCCGCCAGCTCGCCCTGGTGCTGTGCTGGAGCGCCGGTTTCGTCGGTTATCGCTATGCAGCGGACCAGGCCCCTACCCTGCTGGTGACCTTTTGGCGCCTGCTGCTGGCCGCCCTGCTGTTGCTGCCGTTCGCCTGGACCGAGGTGCGGCGATTACCCCTGAAGATCATCGGCCAGCAGGCGGGTATTGGCGTCCTGGCCTTCGCCGGAGTGGTAGGGCCGGCGGCCAAGGCCATCGAACTGGGCGTCTCGCCCGGGCTGGCGGCACTGCTCTCGGATCTGTCGCCGCTGCTGGTGGCCCTGGGCTGCTGCCTGCTGCCGGGCCAGCGTACCAACGGGCGTCAGTGGCTCGGCCTGGGGCTGGGCCTGGCCGGGGTCCTGCTCGCGACCGGCGCCGGACTGGGGCTGGGCGTGGCGCCTGCCTGGGCCTATGCCCTGCCCTTGGGCAGCGCCCTGGCCCTGGCGCTGGCGACCCTGGTGCAGAGTCGCCTGCCACCCAGCCGCCTGGCCCTGCGGACCCAGCTGTTCATCCAGCTCGCAGCCAGTAGCCTGATGATGCTGGGAGTGGCTGGGGTGGAAGGCCCGCTGACTCCACCGCTGACCCTTGGCTTCGCCCTGGCGGTTCTGTGGCTGCTGATCCCGACCCTGCTCGGCTTCGGCCTCTACTGGCTGTGCCTGCGTCAGGGCAGCCCCCAGGCGGTGAGTGGCGCTCTCTATCTCAGTCCGCCGGTGGCGCTGCTGTGGGCCTGGGCCTGCTTCGACGAACCCTTGGCCCCGGGCATGCTACTGGGCCTGCTGTTCGCCCTGGCGGGGCTGCTGTGCCTGAATGCCGCGGAGCGGAGCGGCCGCCTGGAGCCGACACTGGGCAGATGAGGGTCTCCAGAACGCGATGCTGACGGCTGTCAGCATCGTCATGCGCCTCGTTCGATACGAGGCGCGCCCATGCTCACTCCTTTTCGTCAGCCTGCTCGTCGTGATCCTTGAGCGCAGGCTTCTTACCTGGTTGCGGCGCGTGCTCGGCGTCGGGGGCGATGTCCTCGCCATGATGCTTTTTCTCTTGCTGCACTTTCTTGTCGTGGGCGACGTTGCGTGGATCGGTCATGGGATTTCCTTGGCTTGGTAGGTCATTCGGATCCCCATCGACGCATCATGCGGGCGGTGTTGCACCGGGGGTAATGTTTCGAGCGGGACGGCGCGCAGCCGTTCCAGCGCACCGACGAAACACTCTGAAGTAGGCCATGCAGGCGTTTTCTTGACGATTGTCATTGCCTGGCGGCGTACCGGCAGGCTAGTACTTCAACCGCCGCTCCTTGGACGGCGGATAGCCGAAGTAGGCCGAGTATCTCTTGCTGAAGTGGGTGACCGAGGTGAAGCCGCAGGCCACCGCCACCTCCAGCACCGACAGGGTGGAATGCTGCAGCAGGCGCCGCCCTTCGGTGATGCGCAACTCCAGGTAGTAGCGCATGGGCGCGGTGTCGAGCTGCTCGCGGAACAGCCGCTCGACCTGCCGCCGCGAGCGGCCAGCGTAGTCGCACAGCTGCTCGATGGTCAGGGGCTCCTCGATGTTGGCCTCCATCAGGGTCACCACCTCGCGCAGCGGCGGGGTCATCTGCACCTTGAGCGTCGGATTGACCTGGCGGAAGCGCGATTCCTCGAAGGCCAGGATATTGACCAGGCCATCGGCCAGGGCGCTGCCGCACTGGGCGCCGATCCATTCGAGAAAGAGGTGGAAGGCGCCGCTGGGGCTGGCGGCGGTGAGGCGGTCGCGATCCAGCACATGGCTTTCCGCCGAGGTCTTGCAGCCACGTATCCGCTCGCTGAAGGCGCCGCGGTGCTCGGGATGGATGGCGCAGCGATAGCCGTCCAGTACCCCGGCCTGACCCAGTTGCCAGGCGCCATTCCACAGGCCGCACAAGGTCACCTGCTGCTTGGCGGCGCGCAGCAGCAGCGCCTTGAGTCGCGGATCCAGCTCCAGCGGTGTCCGCAGCCCGCCGCAGACCACCAGCAGGTCGAAGCGGGCCTGCTCCACGGCGCGGTAGTCGCCATCCGGACGGATGACGATGCCGAGGTCGCTGAGCACCTCGGCGCCGGTCGGGCTGTAGGTCTGGGTGGCGAAGGTGCCGGCGGCCAGCAGGTTGGCGGTCACCAGGGTATCCAGCGCCTGGGTGAAGGACGGCAGGGAGAAGTGATCGAGCAGGATGAAGCCGACCAGCCGGGAAAATTCCGGTCGCGGCCGCGTCGACTGCAACTGCAGGTAGTTCTTGCCCTGGATACCGCTACCAAAGGTTCTTGAATCGATCACGCTGTGCTGCCTTCTCCGACCTTGGGCTCATGCTAGCCGAAGCTCAGCCTGGCGATGATCGGACTGCGACAGCTTCGCACCGACGACCGCCATCCCACCTGACGCCCTTAGCCTGCTAAGCTTCGCCGCTTTTTTGCCACCTGCCTGTGCAGGTCGCCGCAGGCGGTGGGTGCACCGCCCTGCACCCCATGACCGAGAATGGCCGCCAGAGCCAACGTCCGGCCCCTTCAACTGCCAGCTGGAAATTCCATGTCCACCGCCTCTCCGAGTCTGCAGCGCCGGCTCAAGCCCCGCCACCTCAACATGATCGCCATCGGCGGCTCCATCGGTACCGGCCTGTTCGTCGCCTCCGGCGCCACCGTGGCCACCGCTGGCCCGGGCGGCGCCCTGGCGGCCTATGCGCTGATCGGCCTGATGGTCTACTTCCTCATGACCAGCCTCGGCGAAATGGCCGCCTACCAGCCGGTGTCGGGCTCCTTTTCCATCTACGGCAGTCGCTTCGTCGAGGACGGCTTCGGCTTCGCCCTGGGCTGGAACTACTGGTACAACTGGGCGGTGACCATCGCCGCCGAACTGGTGGCGGCGCAGCTGGTAATGGGCTTCTGGTTTCCCGAGGTACCGGGGCTGATCTGGAGCGCGCTGTTTCTCGCGCTGATGTTCCTGCTCAATGCGGTGTCGGTGCGCGGCTTCGGCGAGAGCGAATTCTGGTTCGCGCTGATCAAGGTGGCCACCGTGGTGGTCTTCATCGGCCTGGGCCTGGCCGCCATTCTCGGCATCTTCAGCGGCATCGAGCCGCCGGGCCTGTCCGTGTTCACCCAGGGCGAGGCGCCCTTCGTCGGCGGCCTGCAGGCCATGGTCGGGGTGGCCATGATCGCCGGCTTTTCCTTCCAGGGCACCGAGCTGATCGGCATCGCCGCCGGTGAATCGGAGAATCCGCGCAAGAACGTGCCCATCGCCATCCGCCAGGTGTTCTGGCGCATCCTGATGTTCTATGTGCTGGCGATCTTCGTCATCGGCATGCTGATCCCCTACACCGATCCGCGCCTCTTGCAGAACGATGCCACCGACGTCTCCGTCTCGCCTTTCACGCTCTTGTTCGAGCGCGCCGGCCTGGCCTTCGCCGCCAGCCTGATGAACGCGGTGATCCTCTCGGCGGTGCTCTCCGCCGGCACCTCGGGCATGTACGCCTCGACCCGGATGCTGCACAGCCTGGCCGAACAGGGCAAGGCGCCGCGGCTGTTCGCCCGCGTCGCGCGCAATGGCGTACCGCGCAACGCCCTGCTGGCCACCACCGCGGTGGGCGCCCTGTGCTTCTTTACCTCGCTGGTGGGCGACAAGGCCCTCTATGGCTGGCTGCTCAACACCTCGGGCATGTGCGGCTTCATCGCCTGGCTGGGCATCGCCGTCTCCCACTATCGCTTCCGCCAGGGCTACCTGGCCCAGGGTCGCCGCCTGGAAGACCTGCCCTACCGCGCCAAGCTGTTTCCCTTCGGGCCGCTGCTGGCCTTCGCCCTCTGCCTGGTGATCACCCTGGGGCAGAACTATGCCGCCCTGTTCGGGCCGAACGGCGTCGACTGGCTGGGCCTGGCCGCCACCTACATCAGCCTGCCGCTGTTTCTCGCCGTCTGGCTGGGCTACCGCTTCAAGCATCGGAGCCGCCTGGTGAAGCTCAAGGACATGGACGTCAGTCCGAGCGGGGACTGAGCGACCGCCAGCGGGACCCACCGGCTGCGCCCGGCGGGTCCCGTGCTAGCATCCCGGATCTTTCCGATCGACTCGCCAGCGCTGCCATGGGCACCACCCTCGCCTCCCAACTGATCCCCGACATCCTCACCTACATCGCCTCGCACCAGCTGGCGGTCGGCACCCGGCTGCCCGAGCGCGCCCTGGCCGAGCGGCTGCGGGTGTCGCGCTCGCCGGTGCGCAGCGCCCTGCAGCAGATGGCCGACCAGAGCCTGCTGGCGCGGCATCCCGAGGGTGGTTTCGCCGTGGCCGCCGCGGCCCTGGACGCCACGCCCCAGGCGCGCGAAGAGGTATCCGCCAGCGAACGCCTGTACCTGACCATCGCCCGCGACCGCATCGAGGGCGAATTGCCGCTCAAGGTCACGGAAAACGAGCTGATCCGCCGCTACCAGGTCACCCGTGGGCAACTGGCTGACATTCTCAGACGCATCGTCCAGGAAGGCTGGGCCGAGCGCCTGCCGGGCTATGGCTGGAGTTTCGTCGAAGGCCTCACCTCGCCCGACGCCTACGCCCAGAGCTATGCCTTCCGCCTGCTGATCGAACCCGCCGGCATCCGCGACGCCGGCTTCACCCTGGATGCCGGCGAATTGCGCCGCTGCCGCGACGAGCAGGCGCTGCTGGCCGCGGGCCGGGTGTTCGAGGCCTCGCCCGCGGAAATCTTCGACGCCAACACCCGCCTGCATGAGACCATCGCCCGCTGCTCGGGCAATGCCTTCATCCTCGATGCGCTGCGCCGGCTCAATCGCCTGCGCCGTTTGATCGAATACCAGAAGTCGGTGGATCGCCAGCAGGCCCAGCGCCGCTGCCAGGAGCACCTGGAGCTGATCGACCTGCTGCTCGAGGATCGCCGTGAAGAAGCCGCGACCTTCATGACCCGGCATCTCGGCAACGCGCTGCAGGAAAAGCAGGCCACGGCGGCGCGCTGAGCCTGCGGCGCCAAGGGCCTGCCCGCCAGGGCGCGGGGGCGTTAGACTGGTGGACTTTTCCCGTCACCCGAGTCCGCCATGCCGATCCGTCACGCCATCGTCCATCTGATCGACAAGAAGCCCGACGGCCAGCCCGCGACCCTGCACGCGCGGGACGCCGAACTGGCCGACTCCCAGGCCATCGAGAATCTGCTGGCCGATCTCAATGACAGCTACAACGCCAAGCCCAACAAGGCCTGGGGCCTGTTCCACGAGGAATCCGGCGCCTATCCCTTGAGCGGCTGGCTCCATGCCTACCTGGAAGGCGAGCAGGACTTCGTCGCCTTCAGTCGCCAGGCGGTGGAGCATCTCAAGGGGCTGATGGAGAGCAGCAACCTTTCCACCGGCGGCCATGTGCTGTTCGCCCAGTACCAGCAGGGCATGACCGACTACCTGAGCATCGCCCTGCTGCACCACAGCGAGGGGGTGACCGTCACCGAGAGCCTGGAGGTGGCCCCCGCCAAGCACCTGGACCTGGGCCAGCTGCACCTGGCCGCGCGGATCAACCTCTCGGAGTGGCGCAACAACAAGCAGTCGCGCCAGTACATCTCCTTCATTCGCGGCAAGGGCGGCAAGAAGGTCTCGGATTACTTTCGCGACTTCATCGGCTGCCAGGAAGGCGTCGACGCCAAGGGCGAGACCCGCACCCTGCTCAAGGCCTTCAGCGACTACGTGGAAAGCGAAGACCTGCCCGAGGAAGCCGCCAAGGAAAAGACCGACACCCTGGTGGACTACGCCAGCAGCCAGGCCAAGCGCGGCGAACCTATGGCCCTGGACGCCCTGTCCGAGTTGATGGACGACCAGGCCCCGCGTGCCTTCTACGACTACATCCGCAACAAGGATTACGGCCTGGCGCCGGAGATCCCGGCGGACAAACGCACCCTCAATCAATTCCGCCGCTTCACCGGTCGCGCCGAAGGCCTGTCGATCAGCTTCGAAGCGCACCTGCTGGGTTCGCGCATCGAATACGACGAAGGCCAGGATCTGCTGATCATTCGCGAGGTGCCGACCCAGCTCAAGGACCAGCTCAAGCGGCGTAATGACTAGCCTGAGCGCAGCGAGCACGGTCATCCGCGAATGACCGTCGAGCCTCCTGGACACCTGGGGTTGCAAACGCGATCACCGATCGGGCGCCCCCGGCTGGACAGTGGCCGGCCAAAGGGGGCACAAGATGTCCCTTCTTTTCCTTATCTGCCGAAAAAGTCGAAACCATGAGCCAGTACCCCTTCGAACGCCGCATCGTCATCACCCTGCAATCGAACAATGAACTGACGCTCGACGCCGCCCTCGACCAGGCCGTGTCGCGCATCAAGCAGGGTGAGACCCACGGTGGCGACGAAGGCCTGGCCACCGCCTACAGCTTCCATGTGGACACCGTGGCCGAAGGCCCCTCCGGTCCGGTGGACCTGGGCGAATACCTGGGCCGTCCGGCGACCAAGGCCGAGCAGAGCGTGGTGGACGCCGGCGTGGTCCCGCGCTTCCGCCTCGGCCAGACGGTGGCCGTGCAGGTCGGCAATGGCGAACCCAAGCCCAGCAGCATCCAGGAAGTGCGCCTCTTTCCCCAGGTGGAAGGCCCCTGCTGGTTGTACCTGGTGGAAGAACGCGTCCATCGCGACTACCTACCGGCGAAGAAACTGCGGGCGATCTGAGGTCAGCTTGGCGTTGGGCTTCGCTGCGCTCAGCGCCAACCTACCGCGCCGTAGGTTGGGTTGAGACGGTTTCATCGTCGAAGTCCCATGGGCAACCCGGATGCCACGATGTTGGGCTTCGCTGCGCTCAGCGCCAACCTACTGCGCCGTAGGTTGGGTTGAGACGGCTCCATCGTCGAAGCCCAACAGATAGACCTAAGCACCACGATGTTGGGCTTCGCTGCGCTCAGCGCCAACCTACCGCACCGTAGGTTGGGCTGAGACGGCTCCATCGTCGAAGCCCAACAAGCAGGCCCTAGCCCAACAGCCCTACTCAACCGAACGCGGCGATCTGCCGATAGAGCGACAGCGCCGGCGCGGCGGTCGTGCCGGTCATCTGGGTGAGGATACTGCCATCCAGCGCGGTGTTTGCCCCTGCGCCCTGTTCGTCCACCGGCAGCACCGTCCACTGGGGTGCACCATCGGCACCGGTGCTGACGTTGAAGGTCGGCGCCGACAACTGGGCGGTTTCCTGGGCGGCAGCGGTCGCCACGCCGCCAGGACTCAGGCCGTCGATGAGCTGGCTGCTCAACTGATTGGGTTGCCAATCCGGCATACCGGGATTCAGCGTACCGAGGATACTGGCGTCTTCCGTGGCGGCGGGAGCCCAGTTCCAGGACGCGGCACCCTGATCCTGCGGGGAGAGCCCGGAGAAGGCCACGTTGGCCGCATCGGTGCCACGCTGCGCGCCTTCGAAATAGGCGAGCTGACGTTCAGCCGAAGTGAAGGTGCCCGAATCGTCGCTGGCGATACGCGTCAGGCTGTCGCTGTCCAGGTTGGCGAAAGGATCCTGGGTGGAGGCGTCGGCATAGCGACTGTCGTCATGGTAATAGCTCACCAACAGGTGATTGGCCGCCTGCTTCGCCAACTGGATACGGTCGGGACTGGCCCCCTCGGGCAGCTCGCCGAGCACGGCGGCGTCGGTACCCTGGCTGCGGATCTGTTGCTGGAGGATCTGCATGAAGCTGTCGAGATCGCTGTTACCGTTCGACTGGCCCGGCAACAGCCTGGCAATGAGCTGGGCGGCGGGCGACAGGTCCACCGCGACATCGGTGCCGGCTTGGGTTCCCCCCGCGCTGGCGGAATCGGCGGCGGGTGCGCCCTGATTGCCGGTAGCGCTCGTATTGGCAGGCTGAGTCCCTGCCATTGCCGTCGAAGTCTGGCTGTCGATCGCCCTCATGGTCGTGCCCTCCGGCCGCCCAGGCGGCCTGCCTCAGCGTCTTTATGCCACACCCGTCTTAGGTTTTACTTAAGGTCGGAACAATGACCAGAGCTAGGCGGGAAGGCTGCAGGCGACCGCCCCTAGGCCCGGCGCTCCCAGACCTCGCAGGCATAGGCCGGACGGTCGTCCTCGGCCGCGTGTTCCTGGCGCGAGACAAGCTGCCAGTCGCTCTCCTGCCATGGGGGAAAGAAGACATCGCCTTGCGGCGCCAGGGCAACTCGGGTCAGGTAGAGGCGCTGCGCCTGGGGCAGGGCGTCGGCGAACAGCTGGGCGCCGCCGATCAGCATGATCTCGGCTGCCTGGTGCTCAAGGGCCCAGGCCTCGGCGCGCTCGACCGCAGCGGCCAGCGACGTCCGCACCTCGGCACCTTCGGCCACCAGATCAGTCTGACGGGAGACCACCAGATTCAGCCGACCCGGCAACGGGCGGCCCAGGGAATCCCAGGTCTTGCGACCCATGACCAGCGGCTTGCCGAGGGTCACGGCCTTGAAATACTTGAGCTCCGCCGGCAGGTGCCAGGGGAGACGATTGTCGATGCCGATGACGCCGTTGTCGGCCACGGCGACGATCAGGCTCAGGGGAAGAGAGGTTTTCATGGTGACAGAGCATAACAGAGGCGTTAACAGCCGGGGCGCCAGGGACTATCCTCGGCGTTTTTGCCGCAAGGGCACCGACGCGTGACCGCAACCCCCTCCCCCGCCTTCGAAGACCTCTGGCTGACCGAAGCCCTGCGCCTGACCGAGGAAGACAGCGGCCCGCTGGACGACGCCGAAGCCAATCGCCAGGCGCGGGCGGCCGGCGGCGCCTTCGAGACACGCCTGGTGACCCGTGCCCGGCTGCTCGGCCAGCGCGATGGCCTGCTGGCCGCGCGGCGTCGCTGGCGCCAGGGTGCGGTGCTGGCCGCCTGGCTGCTGGGCATCGTGGCGCTGTTCTGCGGCGCTGGCCTCGCCGCTGGCGCCCTGGGTGACGGCAGTCGTCCGGTCAATGTGTTCTGGGCGCTGGGCAGTCTGCTCGGCCTCAATCTGCTCAGCCTGCTGGTCTGGGCCCTTGGCCTGCTGGGCGGTGGACGGCAACTGGCCTCACCGCTGGCGCGACTCTGGTTGTGGCTCTCCGGCCGCCTGGCGCGGGATGCCCGAGCCCTGCACCTGGGGCCGGCACTGGTCGGGCTGCTGGGTCGCGCGCGGCTGCTGCCCTGGGCCCTGGGCGGCCTGGTGCACGGCCTCTGGCTGCTGATCCTCGGCAGTGCCCTGGCAACCCTGCTGGCACTGCTCTCCGGACGCAGCTATCTGTTCGTCTGGGAGACCACCCTGCTCGGCAGCGACACCTTCGTGCTGCTGACCCAGGTGCTGGGCGCCCTGCCCCAGCTGCTGGGCTTTCCCCTGCCCGACCCGGCCAGCATCGCCGCCAGCGGCGATGCCGCCAGCCCCCTGGCCACAGCGCGCCAGGCCTGGGCCGGCTGGCTGCTGGGCGTGGTGCTGGTCTATGGCCTGCTGCCACGGCTGCTGCTGACCCTGCTCTGCCTGTGGCGCTGGCGGCGCGGGCGCGGGCGCCTGCGGCTGGACGTGGAACGCCCCGGCTATCTGCACCTGCGCGAACGCCTGCTGCCGACCAGCGAACGCCTGGGCGTGAATGACGCCGCTCCCGCCCACCTGCCCCAGCAGGACGCCGGTGGCCTCGCCCGCACCGGCGACGAGGCGCTGCTGGTGGGTCTCGAACTCACCGACCACACCTGGCCGCCGCCACTGCCCGAGGGCGTGCGTGACGCCGGCGTGCTCGACGACGGCCAGGGCCGCCGTCATCTGCTCGAACAGCTGACCCGCTATCCGGCGCGCCGCCTGCTGATCGCCTGCGATCCCCGCCGCTCGCCGGATCGCGGTACCCTGACGCTGTTGGCGGAATTGTCGCGCTGCGCCACGGCGACCCGCGTCTGGCTATTGCCCGCGCCCCTGGGTGGCAAGCTCGATCCGGTCCGCCTGGACGACTGGCGCCAGGCACTGGACGCCCTGCGTCTGGCACACTGCGAGGGCGATCTCGAAGAACTGGCCTGGCTGGAGACGAATCCATGAGCGGCCCCCTGCGCCTGGCGCTGGTCGGCCATACCAATGTCGGCAAGACCTCGCTACTGCGCACCCTGACCCGCGACGTCGACTTCGGCGAGGTCTCCCATCGCCCCAGCACCACCCGTCATGTCGAGGGCGCACGCCTGTCGGTGGATGGCGAGGCCCTGCTGGAGCTCTACGACACGCCCGGCCTGGAAGACGCCATCGCCCTGCGCGACTACCTGGAGCAGCTGGAAAGACCCGGCGAACGCCTGGACGCCGCCACCCTGCTCGATCGCTTTCTCGACAGCGTGGAAGCCCGCCAGAGATTCGAGCAGGAGGCCAAGGTGATCCGCCAGCTGCGCGCCTCCGATGCCGGGCTCTATGTGATCGACGCCCGCGAGCCGGTGCTGGCCAAGTACCGCGACGAACTGGCGGTGCTGGCTGGTTGCGGGCGGCCGCTGGTGCCGGTGCTCAACTTCGTCGCCGCCGACGGTCACCGCGCCGACGACTGGCGCGCCACCCTGGCCCGTCTCGGCCTGCACGCCCTGGTGCGCTTCGACAGCGTCGCCCCGCCGGCGGATGGCGAGGCGCGTCTCTATGAAAGCCTGGCGACCCTGCTGGAAAGCGGCCGCCCGGCGCTGCAACGGCTGATCGCCGACCATGCCGAACAGGCCCGCCGGCGCCATCAGCAAGGCGTGCGGCTGATCGCTGAATTGCTGGTGGACGCCGCCGCTGCCCGGCGCAGCGTGGCGCCCGGCGAAGCCGAGGTGAGCAACGCGACCGCCGACTTGCGCGACGCCCTGCGCACCCGTGAACAACGCTGCGTGGAAGAACTCCTGCGGCTGTTCGGCTTTCGCCCGGGCGACGCCCATGCCAGCGACCTGCCACTGCTGGACGGCCGCTGGGGCGATGACCTGTTCAATCCGGAAACCCTGCGCCTGCTGGGCATTCGGCTGGGCGGCGGGGTGGCGGCCGGTGCCGCGGCGGGGGTCGGTCTCGACCTGCTCGCCGGTGGCCTGACCCTGGGCGCCGCCACGGTACTGGGCGCCCTGGCCGGCGGCCTGGCACAGACCGGCGGCCACTATGGCCGACGACTGTTCGGCAAGTTGCGCGGCGGGCGGGAGCTGTCCATCGACGATGCCGTGCTGCGCCTGCTGGCGCTACGGCAGCGTCAGCTATTGGCGGCGCTGGAAATTCGCGGCCACGCCGCCCAGGGCGCCGTCGAAGTGGCCGCGCCTGACGAGCAGCGCTGGCGCGAAGGCAAGCTGCCCGCCGCCGTGCAGGTGGCCCGGGCCCACCCGGAATGGTCGGCGCTCAATCCGCGTGCGCGCCTGCAAGCCGACGACCGCCAGACCCGTATCGACGAGATCGCCGCGGCCCTGGACGCGGACGCCTAGCCGCGCTCCACCTCGGCGAGAAAGTCCGCCACCAGGGCCATGCAGGCCTCGCGCTCTTCCACGTGAGGCATGTGGCTGGAGTCCTCGAAGATGCGCCAGCGCACGTTCGGGATGAACTGGGCGAAGGGCTCCACGCAGGCCGGTGTGGCTTCGTCATGGCGCCCGGAAATCAGCAGCGTCGGCATCTGGATCCGCGCCAGCCGCTCGATCACGCTCCAGTCCCTGAGACTGCCGATGACATGGAATTCGGTGGGGCCGTTCATGGCGTGATAGACGGTGGGATCGGCGTCGATGGCGGCGAAGGTCCGCGCCACCTCGGCCGGCAGCGGCTGCACCCGGCAGACATGGCGGTCATAGAAGACCTGGCTGGCGGCGCGGTACTCCGGCGAGTCGGTCGTGCCGGCGGCCTCGTGTCGCGCCAGGGTGGCCTGCACCTCGAGCGGCAATTCGGCCCGCAGCCCAGCCGCCGCCTCGCGCCAGAGCGCCATGGACGCAGGCGAATTGGCGATGATCAGCCCCCGCAGCCCTGCCGGCTGACGCACCCCGTGCTCGGCAGCCAGCATCCCGCCCCAGGATTGGCCGAGCAGCGCGTACTGGCCGATACCCAGATGGCGCAGGAGGTTGTTCAGCTCGTCGAGAAACAACGCTACCGTCCAGAACCCCGGATCGATGCCGCGCAGGTGGGTGGAACGGCCATTGCCCAGCTGGTCGTAATGCACCACCGGCCAGCCGTGCTCGGCCAGGTCCTTGAAGCTGTCGACATAGTCATGGGTGCAACCGGGACCGCCATGGGCCACCACCAGCGGCAACCGTCCACTGGCCAGGTCGCCGGTGACCCGGTACCAAGTCTGATGGCCTTGGAAATCGGCGTAGCCTTCTCGAACCTGCATGGGTGCCTTCCTCGTCTGGATGGGAACGGGGTCAGGCTAGCGGGTAGGTGGGCGGGGGATAACTGGGAAAAGTTGTAGGTTTGGGGAGTTTGGCTGATTCGCGGAACCAGTGGATTCCCTGTGCTGATGGTCCCTGTACTCCGGATGCCTCCTCCACGCTAGACCGCCCCCTCTCCCGCTTGCGGGGGAGGGCTGGGGTGGGGGGCTCTCGCCAAGCTGATTCTCGGTGTATTAGGAAGCTTCTTATTCCGCCCCCGCCGGGCGGGTCACTTTTGCCAGACGCGGCAAAAGTGACCAAAAACGCTTGCCCTGGTCATCCGGCCCGGCGCTGCGCGCCGCGTTCCCTCGCTGCGCCGTCCTTCCGGCGGGCCGTCGTCGAAGGGCCGTCCTGGCCCTCGACGCCTTTCGCGGCATCCTTGCCGCTCACCCACCTACAGAACGGCTGTGCTCGGCCTACTGAACAGGGCGCTGGGTGCCGGCTGAAGGTCCCTTTGAAAACTGGTCAGCTCTTCGCGTTTTTCGGTATGGCATTAAGCAATAGTGCCAAAAAGCCGTACTACGACGGGCCAACACAGACCGAATAACTCCGAAGTATCAGCCGGCACCCCAGTGCCCCGTCTGGCCGGCCGAACGGCAGTGTCGCGGAATCGGGTGAGCGGCATGGATGCCGCGAAAGGGGCCAAGGGCCAGGACGGCCCTTCGGCCCCGGCCCGCTGGAGCGGCGCTGACGTGAGGACATCCTGCGCAAGGCGCAGGACCGGCCAGTCGGGGCAAGCGTTTTTGGTACTTTTTTGGCGACTGCAAAAAGTAACCCGCCCGGCGGGGGCGGAACAAAAGCTTACCGAGTACACCGTAAATCAGCTGAGCGATCCGAGCAGATATAAGCGTACTCCCCCACCCCAACCCTCCCCTGCAAGCAGGAGAGGGGGTAATCCGGTGTGCGGGATAAGTTTCCTACGCAAGTACAAGCTCCTGCGTAGGGTGGATGACGGCGCAGCCTCATCCACCGACACATGGAAGGGTCAGTGCGACTTGAGCCCCGCCGCCGTCAGCACCAATCTCAGCACCCAGGCCACCACGCCCAGCGCCACCAGGCTGCAGGCCCAGATGCCGGCCATCCAGGCCAGCCGCTGCCAGAGCGGCTTGTTGTCCGCGGGGTTGGGTTCGCGCGAGCGGCCGACCATCAGTGATAGCCCTCCCCCGCGCGTACCTTGCCGCGGAACACGTAGTAGCCCCAGAAGGTGTACATCAGGGTGATGGGGATGATGAACAGGGTGCCGATGAGCAGGAACAGCTGGCTCTGCGGCGGCGACGAGGCCTCCCAGATGGAAACGCCCGGCGGGATGATGTTCGGCCAGAGGCTGATACCCAGGCCACTGTAGCCAAGGAAGATCAACGCCAGGGTCAGCAGGAAGGGCGCATGGTGCGAGTCTTCGCGCAGGATGGCGCGCAGCAGGGCCAGGGTCACCACGCCCACCAGGATCGGTACCGGCAGGAACCAGACCAGATTGGGCATGCTGAACCAGCGGGCGGAGATGGCCGCCTGGCTCAGCGGGGTCCAGATACTCACCACCGCGGTGAAGGCCAGCAGCAGGAACAGCAACGGCTTGGTCAGGCGGCGCATGGTCGCCTGCAGCGGGCCCTCGGTCTTCATGATCAGCCAGGTGCTGCCCAGCAGCGCATAGGCGGCGATGACGCCCAGGCCGCAGAACATCGAGAAGGGCGTCAGCCAGTCCAGCGGCCCGCCGACGTACTGGCGATTCTCCACCGGGAAGCCTTCGATGAAGGCGCCCAGGGCCACGCCCTGGCAGAAACTGGCCAGCAGCGAGCCGAAGATGAAGGACTTGTCCCACAGGGCTTCCTTGCCTTCCTGGACCTTGAAGCGGAATTCGAAGGCCACGCCGCGGAAGATCAGGCCGATCAGCATGAAGATCAGCGGCAGGTACAGGGCCGGCAGGATCACCGAGTAGGCCAGCGGGAAGGCGCCATAGAGCCCCGCCCCGCCGAGCACCAGCCAGGTCTCGTTGCCATCCCAGATGGGCGCCACGGTGTTCATCATGACGTCGCGATCTTCCTTGCCCTTGACGAAGGGGAAGAGGATGCCGATGCCCAGGTCGAAGCCGTCCATGACCACGTACATCATGAGACCGAAGATGATGATGATCGCCCAGATCAGCGGGAGGTCGATGCCAGGGATGCCGTTCATGTGCGGTCTCCGGTCAGCTGGTCATTGGGATTGTCTTCTTCCAGGCCGCCATCGGCGCCGGACAGCGGACGCTTGGGATGACGATCGGTGCCCGGGCCGCCGGAGGTGGGCAGGTCGCCTTCACCGGTGTGCGGACCCTTGCCGATCATGCGCAGCGCATAGAGGGTGCCGATGCCGAACACGGCGAAGTAAACCACCACGAAGGCCACCAGAGTGATGCTCAACTGGGTGACGCTGTGGTTGGATACCCCGTCCTTGGTACGCAACAGGCCGTAGACGATCCACGGCTGGCGGCCCACCTCGGTGGTGAACCAGCCGGCCAGCAGGGCGATGAGGCCGACCGGGCCCATGCAGGTGACCAGGCGCAGGAAGCCGCGGGTCTCGTACAGCTTGCCGCGCCAGCGCAGCCAGGCGCTCCACAGACCGGCAGCGATCATCAGCATGCCCAGGGCGACCATGATGCGGAACGACCAGAACACCACATAGGCCGGCGGCCGGTCTTCCTTGGGGAAGTCCTTGAGCGCCGGGATCGGCTCGGTGAGGCTGTGCTTGAGGATCAGGCTGCCGAGCACCGGGATCTCCAGCTTGAAGCGGGTTTCCTCGCGCTCCATGTCCGGCCAGCCGAACAGGATCAGCGGAGTCGCTTCGCCCGGAGGATTCTCCCAGTGGCCCTCCATCGCGGCGATCTTGGCCGGCTGGTGCTCCAGGGTGTTGAGGCCATGGGCGTCGCCAACGAACGCCTGGATGGGCGCTACCAGCAGCGCCATCCACATGGCCATGGAGAACATCTTGCGCACCGCCGGGTTGTCGTTGCCGCGCAGCAGGTGCCAAGCCGCCGAGGCGCCGACCAGGAAGGCCACCGACAGGTAGGCGGCGATGGTCATGTGCGCCCAGCGGAAGGGGAACGACGGGTTGAAGATCACCGCCAGCCAGTCCACCGGGACGATGCGACCATCGACGATCTCGTAGCCACTCGGGGTGTGCATCCAGCTGTTGGACGACAGGATCCAGAAGGTTGACATCAGGGTGCCGATGGCGACCATGACCGTCGAGAAGAAGTGCAGGCCGCGGCCCACGCGATTCCAGCCGAACAGCATGACGCCGAGGAAGCCGGCTTCGATGAAGAAGGCGGTGAGCACCTCGTAGGTCAGCAGCGGACCGGTCACGGCGCCGGCATAGTCGGCGAAACCGCTCCAGTTGGTGCCGAACTCATAGGCCATCACCAGACCGGACACCACGCCCATGCCGAAGAAGATCGCGAAGATCTTTAGCCAGAAGTGATACAGATCCTTGTAGACGTGGTTGTCGGTCTTCAGCCAGAGCCCTTCGAGCACGGCGAGAAAGCTCGCGGTACCGATGGACAGCGCCGGGAAGACGATGTGGAAGGACACGGTGAAGGCGAACTGGATCCGGGCGAGATCCAGGGCTTCGAGGCCGAACATAGCTATTCCTCTCAGGCACGCCGGCTGTCGAGGGCAGCCGGTCGAGATGACGCTGACCGAGGTTCGAACCTCCGGCGTCGCCTGGGGTTCTAGCGGGACGCTAAAAAGGCGGCGCCGCTGCTAGCCCAAAGGACCAGGTCGGAAGCTGACGTGGATCAACGTCAGGCTTTAGAATAGTCCTCCTGGATACATTTGCTTACGTGGTTCGATGTCGCATCGGGCAGGCTGTCGCACCCCAAGGACGGTGTTTCGGCAGTCACCTACTCCATTGGACGGCGCTTTTTGCTTCTGGACGTCGTGGCCACGCCTCGCCATACCTCTGCCATGCCGCGTCGTCGCGCCTGGCCCCATGGACGCGCCGAACCGCAAGAATCACTCGCCACCCCTCAAGTGAACTGCTGAACCACCACGGCAAGTTGTCTGACGATTAGCCTTGAGGTGGCCTAAGATGCCGCCTCTGTCCCTGCGAGCCCCCCTCATGTCCGGCGATACCCTGCAGCTGCGTCACCACCGCCCCTTCGTCGCCTTCTGGTTCGCCCGCATCTGCACCGCCGGCAGTTTCCAGATGCTCACCGTCGCCATCGGCTGGCACCTCTATTCCCTCACCGGCAACGTGCTCGATCTCGGCCTGGTGGGGCTGGTGGAATTCCTGCCACGGGTGCTGTTCATGCTGCACACCGGGCATGTCGCCGATCGCTACGACCGCCGCCGGGTCGCCGCCCTCTGCCAGACCGGCCAGGGCCTGATCGCCCTGGTGCTGCTGGTGGGCAGCCTCAATCACGCGGTGACTCGCGAACTGATCTTCATCCTGGCCTTCTGCCTGGGCACCGCGCGCGCCTTCGAGCAGCCCACCACCCAGGCGCTGCTGCCCAACATCGTGCCACCTTCGATCTTTCCGCGCGCCATCGCCGCCGCGGCCTCGGCCATGCAGGGCGCCACCATCATCGCCCCCGCCCTGGGCGGCCTGCTCTATGCCCTGGGCGCCGCCTGGGTCTATGGCCCGGCGCTGGTGCTCTATGGCATCGCCATCCTGCTGGTCTCCAGCCTGCCGGCGCGGCAGACGCCCAGCCAGAAGGAAAAGCCGACCCTGGACAACCTGCTGGCCGGCATCCGCTTCATCAAGAGTCGCCCGGACGTGCTCGGCGCCATCTCCCTGGATCTCTTCGCCGTGCTCCTGGGCGGTGCCACCGCCCTGCTCCCGGTGTTCGCCGCCGACATCCTGCTCACCGGTCCCTGGGGCCTGGGCCTGTTGCGCTCGGCGCCGGCCGTGGGCGCCCTGGGCATGTCCTTTCTGCTCGCCTACGTCAGCCTCAATCGCCACGTGGGCCGCATCATGTTCGGTTCGGTCGCGTTGTTCGGCGTCGCCACCATCGCCTTCGGGCTGTCCACCTCGCTGTGGTTCTCACTGGCCACCCTGGTGGTGCTGGGCGCCGCCGACATGGTCAGCGTGGTGATCCGCAGTTCCTTCGTCCAGCTGGAAACCCCCGATGCCATGCGCGGTCGGGTCAGTGCGGTCAACGGCCTGTTCATCGGTGCCTCCAACCAGCTCGGCGAATTCGAATCGGGGGTCACCGCGCACTTCTTCGGCACGGTGCCCGCGGTGGTGCTGGGTGGCGTCGGCACTCTGGTGATCACCGGGGTCTGGATGAAGCTGTTCCCGGGCCTGGCCAGGCGCGACCGGCTGACGGAGCCGCGCCAGGACGGCTGAATCCAGCCCTGTCACCCGAATTGCCACTCATACCCAGGGGATGACCGCTCGCTCCGGAATAACCTTATCGCGCAAACCTTTGTCGCAAAATGTGATCCATGTCACATCCTTTCAAGCGTTGAGGTCTGCATGCGTACCCCTCTTTCCATGGCCGCCCGCCTGGGCCTGGGCTTCGGCCTGATCCTGGTGCTGATGCTGCTGATCACCCTCGTCGGCGTCCAGCGCGTCGGCGTCATCGACGACACCCTGACCGCTGTCAGCCAGGGCGCCAGCGTCAAGCAGCGCTATGCCATCAACTTCCGCGGCAGCGTGCACGACCGCGCCATCGCCATTCGCGATACGGTGCTGATCCACGACGCCGCGCCCCTGGCCAGTCGCCTGGCCGACATCGACCGGCTCAAGGCCTTCTATCGCCAGTCCGCCGAGCCCATGGATCAGCTGTTCGTCAGCCAGGGCGCCACCGCCAAGGAACAGCGCCTGCTGGCGGCCATCAAGGACATCGAAGGCACCGCCCTGCCCCTGACCGACCGCCTGCTGCAACTGCGCCAGGTCGGTGATCTGGAAGGCGCCCGGGTGTTCCTGCTGGAGCGCGTCTCGCCGGCCTATGTCGAGTGGCTCAAGCGCATCAATGCGCTCATCGATCACGAGGAGGCCATCGCCAGCGGCCATCTGGCCGAGGTCCGCGGCATCGCCGGTGGCTTCCGCTGGCTGATGCTGGTGACCTGTGCCCTCGCCCTGCTGCTGAGCGTGGCCGTTTCCGTGCTGATCATCCGTCAGATGGGCGCGACCCTGGGCGGCGAACCCCACGCCGTGGCCGCCGCCATCCGCCGGCTGGCCGAGGGCCGGCTGGACGAGCGCCCTGCCACCCGTCACCCGGACAGCGTCATGGGCACCCTGGGCAGCGCCACCGCACACCTGGGCGAGACCATCGTCCAGGTGCGCCATACCGCTAGCTCGGTCGCCACGGCGGCGGCCCAGCTGCAAGGCACCGCCCAGACCAACCAACGCCACACCGATGTGCAGTCCAACCAGGCCCAGCACATGGCCGCGGCGGTCACCGAGCTGGCCGCCACCATCGGCGAGGTCGCCGGCTACGCAGCCCAGGCCGCCCAGGCCACCGGCAATGCCAGCGCCCAGGTGGACACTGGCAATCAGTTGGTGACCCGTTCCGGCCAGGCCATCGGCCAGCTGGTGCAGGCGCTGGAGCAGGCCAGCGTCACCGTGCAACAGGTATCCAGCGACAGCGCCAGCATCGAGAACATCGTCGCCGTCATCAACGGCATCGCCGAGCAGACCAATCTGCTGGCGCTGAATGCCGCCATCGAGGCCGCTCGCGCCGGTGAGCAGGGTCGCGGCTTCGCCGTGGTCGCCGACGAGGTGCGCAACCTGGCCACCCGCACCCAGGAATCGACCCGCGAGATCCGCGCCATGATCGCCACCCTGCAGGAAGGCGCCGGGCGCGCTTCGGCGCAAATGGAAGAGAGCCGCGGCCAGGCCCACGAGACCGCCGCGCTGACCCAGCGCGCCGTCGCGGCGCTGGCGGCCATCCAGGCGGACGTCGGCTCGGTGAACGCCATGAATGCGCAGATCGCTACCGCCGCGGCCCAGCAGACCGCCGTGGCCGAGGAGGTCAACGAGAACATCAACCGCATCCATGCCGCCACCCTGGAAACCGCCAGCGGTTCGCAGCAGATCGCCGGCGCCAGTCGCCAGCTGGCGGAACTGGCCGAGGATCTGGAGCGGCGCATGAGCCTGTTCCGCACGGCCTCGGCCTGAACATCCGGCAACGCCTGCGGGCTGAACCTAGACGCGCGCGTGACGGTCAGCAGTCAGACACCTTTTCCCGTGCAGGAGTCTGGACATGCAGCTTTCCCTCAACGGCCAGGTCGCCCTGGTCACCGGCGGCAGCTCCGGGATCGGCGCCGCCGTCGCCGAGGCCCTGGCCAAGGCCGGTGCCGCCGTCGCCATCAACTACCATTCCAGCGCCGAACCGGCCGAGGAATTGGCCAAGCGCATCCAGGACGCCGGTGGTCGCGCCATCGCCGTGGGCGGTGACGTCGGCGACGAGGCCGAGGTCCAGGCGCTGTTCGACCGCACCCTGGAAGCCTTCGGCCGCCTGGACATCCTGGTCGCCAATTCCGGCCTGCAAAAGGACGCACCGGTCGCCGACCTGTCGCTCGAGGACTGGAACACGGTGATCAACACCAACCTCACCGGCCAGTTCCTCTGCGCCCGGGCGGCGATCCGCCAGTTCCGCCAGCAGGGCCGCGACGAAAACATCTCCCGCGCCCTCGGCAAGATCATCCACATGAGTTCGGTGCACGAGGTCATTCCCTGGGCCGGGCACGTCAACTACGCCGCCTCCAAGGGCGGGGTCAACCTGCTGATGCGCAGCCTGGCCCAGGAAGTCGCCGCCGAGGGCATCCGCGTCAACAGCATTGCCCCGGGCGCCATCGCCACCGCCATCAACGAAGAGGTGACCGGTGACGAGGCCAAGGCACGCGAACTGCTCAAGCTGATCCCCTACAAGCGCGTCGGCCATGTCGACGACGTGGGCAACGTGGCGGTCTTTCTCGCCAGCGACCTGGCCGACTACATCGTCGGCACCACCCTGTTCGTCGACGGCGGCATGTGCCTCTATCCGGGATTCGAAGACAATGGCTGATTCCTCCTCCGTGCACGCCCGCCGCAGTATCGGCGCCCACGGTGTCATCGGCGACCTGCGCACCTGCGCCCTGGTCGCCACCGACGGCACCATCGACCACTTCTGCTGGCCGAATCTGGACAGCCCCTCGGTATTCGCCGCCCTGCTCGATTCGGAAAAGGCCGGCTACTTCAGCCTGGCCCCGGTCTGGGAAGACGCCCGCGAGCAGCAGCTCTACCTACCCGATACCAACATCCTGCAGACCCGCTGGCTGTCGGCGGACGGCGTCGCCGAGGTCACCGACCTGATGCCGGTGTGCAGCAGCGACGACACCAAGCCGCGTATCGTCCGCCGCGTGCAGGTGGTGGCCGGACGCTGCCGCTTCCGCCTGGTCTGCGCCCCGGCCCACGACTATGCCCGCGCCGAGACCCGCGCGCGCCTGGTGGAGGGTGGCGCGCTGTTCGAGGCCAAGGGCCAGCCGACCCTGCGCCTGGCCTCGAGCGTCACCCTGCAGGTGGACGGCAACGCCGCCCTGGCCGAATTCGAACTGGAGCAGGGGCAGCAGCTGGATTTCGTCTTTGGCTGCGAGGAAGACGACAAGGTCGTCGCCGGCCAGAGCGATCTCTGCTTCGAGGATACCCTCTCCTACTGGACCTCCTGGGCGGCCAAGAGTCACTACCAGGGCCGCTGGCGCGAGATGGTCACCCGCTCGGCCCTGGCGCTGAAGCTGCTGACCTCCTGCAAGCACGGTTCCATCGCCGCGGCCGCCACCTTCAGCCTGCCCGAAGCCCTGGGCGGTGAACGCAACTGGGACTATCGCGCCTCCTGGATCCGCGACGCCTCCTTTACCGTCTACGCCTTCATGCGCCTGGGCTACACCCAGGAAGCCAAGGATTTCACCCACTGGGTCGGCCAGTGCGTGGAAAACAGCCACAACGCTCCGGAAAAGCTGCAGATCATGTATCGCCTGGACGGCGGCCTGGACCTGCCCGAGGAAACCCTCGACCACCTGGCGGGCTATGCCAATTCGAGTCCGGTGCGCATCGGCAACGAGGCCTATCAGCAGATTCAGCTGGACATCTATGGCGAGCTGATGGATGCCATCTACCTGTCCAACAAGTATGGCGAAGCCATCTCCCACCATGGCTGGAAGGACGTGGTGCGGATGATCGACCACGTCTGCGAGAACTGGAACCAACCCGATGCCGGTATCTGGGAGATGCGCGGCGATCCCGAGCACTTCCTGCATTCACGGCTGATGTGCTGGGTGGCCATCGACCGCGCCATGCGCCTGTCGGTCAAGCGTTCGCTGCCGATGCCCTATGAACGCTGGTACGCCGCGCGCGCCGCCATCCAGGAAGACATCTGGGACAACTTCTGGAACGCCGAACTGGGGCACTTCACCTCGACCCGCCACGGCAAGAGCCTGGACGCCGCCCTGCTGTTGATGCCCCTGGTGCGCTTCGTCAGCGCCACCGATCCCATGTGGCTGTCCACCCTGGACGCCATCAAGACCAACCTGGCCTATGACGGCATGATCCGTCGCTACAACCCGGCCGATACGCCAGCGGACAACCTCAAGGGCGAAGAAGGCGCTTTCGTAGCCTGCTCCTTCTGGTACGTCGAATGCCTGGCCCGCGCCGGTCGTGTCGACGAAGCCCACCTGGAGTTCGAAAAACTGCTGGGCTATGCCAACCCCCTGGGCCTCTACGCCGAGGAACTGGACAAGCGCGGCTACCCGCTGGGCAACCTGCCCCAGGCCCTGTCACACCTGGCCCTGATCAGCACCGCCTTCTTCCTGGATCGCAAGCTGAGCGGCAAGGATCCGCAATGGCAGCCGTAGGGTGAGTCGATGCGGCCGCCCCTGCGGGTGCAGCCCGATAGCTGATCGCGATCCTGCTGGAGCGGATAAAGCCAGAAACCCACTCGGGCAGCCCCCTCTTCCCCTGGGAGAGGGTTGGGGTGAGGGCACAGCGCGGTACGTAGCTACTGTGGAAAAGGCTGCGCCGTTTTCCACGCTACGGTGCCAAACGAAGGTAGCCAAACGCCTGCCCGGGCAGCCCCCTCTCCCCCTGGGAGAGGGTTGGGGTGAGGGGCCGCAGCCGCAAGGTTACCCTTGAGTAATTCAGGGTTTAGACCGAGCCGCCTGCATAGCTGCAATCGCGGCCATGGGCCGCTCCTACCGGTCAACTTCGAGCAGTGATGGTGATGCCGCTGGGAAGCCAGCCTCCTCACGCCACCCGACTCTGCCCCAGCGCCTCGTTGACGCAATTGGCCATGTCGTCGATATGCCAGGGTTTGGGCATGAAGCGGGTGCGACCGGCGCCGCGGGGTACGGTCAGACGGTCGCCGGAGGTGAGGATCACCGGGATATGCGGCCAACGCTGGGAGACCAACTGGGCCAGGGCCTCGCCGTCCAGCCGTCCCGGCATGCGCACATCGGTAAAGAGGATATCGATGCGGGCACCGGTCTGTTCCAGATAGCTCAAGGCCGCATCGGCGGTCGATACGGCCACCACCTGCAGATCCACCAGGGACTCCAGCGCCTCGGTGGCCAACTCCCGCAGCAACGGCTCGTCCTCTACCAGCAACAGTAGTGGACGATAGGAGCCGAGTGGAGAAGATGCTTGAGTCATAACCTACAGACTTTGCCAAGGGGTCACGGTTCTGACCATTCGGCTTGGGCTCGACCAAAGTCGACCACCGGCATAAGCAAGGTTTCTAGACGGCAACTTTCAGCGCTTCGCTGACTCGAAGCGTTCACCTCAGGGGCCTCCTGTGGTATTCTTTTTTAATCGAACGATCAATAAAAAAAGAATTCTCTCCCTTTGGCAGTTCGCAAGGAGTCCCCATGAGTGCGACGCCCTCATCCGGCACCGTAAAGCTGAATCCCCCCGCCTTCTATTGCGCGGCTGCAGTGATCCTGCTGTTTTCCCTGGCCGTCATCGGTCGTCCCGAGCAGGCCGGTGCCTGGCTGCTGCAGGCCCAGACCTGGGCCGCCAACACAGTTGGCTGGTACTACCTGCTGGCCATGTCGCTTTATCTGGTGTTCGTGGTGGTCACCGCCCTGTCCGGCTACGGCAAGATCAAGCTCGGTGCCGACCACGACCAACCCGAGTTCAGCTACCTGTCCTGGGCCGGCATGCTGTTCGCCGCGGGCATCAGCATCACCCTGTTCTTCTTCTGCGTCTCCGAACCCCTGACCCACTTCGCCCAGCCCCCCGCCGGCGAAGGGGGTAATCCGGCGGCGGCGCGCCAGGCCATGCAGATCCTCTTCCTGCACTGGGGCCTGCACGGCTGGGGGGTCTTCGCCCTGGTAGCCATGGCGCTGGCCTACTTCGCCTATCGCCACAACCTGCCACTGGCCCTGCGTTCGGCGCTCTATCCGCTGATCGGCAAGCGCATCAACGGTCCCATCGGCCATGCCGTGGACGCCTTCGGCATCATCGCCACCATCTTCGGCCTCGGCGCCGACCTGGGTTTCGGCGTGCTGCACCTCAATGCCGGACTGGACTACCTGTTCGGCATCAGCCACAGCCACTGGGTGCAACTGATCCTCATCGTGCTGATGATGGGCGCGGCCATCGCCGTGGCCGTGTCCGGCGTCGACAAGGGCGTGCGCATCATGTCCGACATCAACATGGTGCTGGCCGTCGCCCTGTTGCTGTTCGTGCTGTTCGCCGGTCCGACCCAGCACCTGCTCAACACCCTGATCCAGAACATCGGTGACTACCTCTCGGCCTTGCCAGGCAAGAGCTTCGACCTCTACGCCTATGACGAGCCCTCCGACTGGCTCGGTGGCTGGACGGTGTTCTACTGGGCCTGGTGGATCGCCTGGGCGCCCTTCGTCGGGCTGTTCATCGCCCGTATCTCCCGCGGTCGCACCATTCGCGAATTCGTCTTTGGCGTCTTGTTCATCCCCCTGGGCTTCACCCTGGCCTGGCTGTCGATCTTCGGCAACAGCGCCCTGGAACTGGTGCTTGGCCAGGGCATGACCGGTCTGGCGCAGACCGCCCTCACCGATCCGGCCATGGCCTTCTACCAGGTGCTGGAAACCTATCCGGCCAGCCGCGCGGTGATCAGCGTCGCCGTGCTGGTGAGTTTCGTCTTCTTCGTCACCTCGGCCGACTCCGGCACCGTGGTGCTGTCCACCCTGTCGTCCAAGGGCGGTGAAGCCAACGAAGACGGTCCCAAGTGGTTGCGGGTGTTCTGGGGCGCGGCCGTGGCCCTGGTCACCGGCGGGCTGTTGTTCGCCGGCAGCATGGATGCGCTGAAATCGGCGGTGGTGCTGACCTCGCTGCCCTTCTCGGTGGTGGTGCTGCTGATGATGTGGGGCCTGCACAAGGCGCTGCACCTGGAATCCCAGCGCCAGCGCGCGCGGCTGCACTCCCTGGCGCCGGTGGCGACCAACGGCAAGGCACGGCACGGCGGCTGGCGCCAGCGGCTGTCCCAGGCGGTGTACTTCCCCTCGCGGGACGAGGTCTATCGCTTCATGGACAGCACCGTGCGTCCGGCCATGGAAGAGATGGTCGAGGTCTCGCGGGAGAAAGGTCTGGTGGTGGAGACCCAGTTCGACGCCACCAACGCCAACCTGCAACTCATCATCGGCCACGGCGAGGAGCATCCCTTCATCTACCAGGTGATCATGCAGGGCTATTTCACCCCCTCCTTCGCCCGCGCCGGCATCGGTGGCCTGCACCTGAAGAATCGTCGCTACTACCGCGCCGAGGTGCATCTCACCGAGGGCAGCCAGGACTACGACTTGGTGGGCTACAACCGCGAGCAGATCCTCAACGACATGCTCGACCAGTACGAACGCCACCTGCAGTTCCTGCACCTGGTCCGTTAACCAGTGGTTTTTTCAATGACTGAAAGGCCACTGAAAGCCATAAAGGTCGTATAATCGCCCCAGGGTCGGCCCCGTGCCGGCCCCGGGGTCGGTACGCCTCGCCGGTCCCCCGCCGTTCGGAGACCGCTTTGCCCACCCCACCTGCACCCTCGCCCTATCCTCCCCTGCTGCAATGGCTGGCCCTGATCCTCTGCTCCGCTCTGGTCGGGGGCGGACTAAGCTGGCTGCAGGTGCCCGCGGCCCTCTTTCTCGGCCCCATGCTGGTGGCCATCGCCTTCGGCGTCTGCGGCGCCACCATCCGTCTGCCCCGTCGGCTGTTCCAGACTGGCCAGGGCGTGGTGGGCTGCCTGATCGCCCACGCCATGACCGCCGCGGTCCTGCTCACCGTTGCCGAGCACTGGCCGGTGATGCTGCTGGCCACCGCCCTGACCGTGCTGCTCAGCCTGCTCACTGGCGCCCTGCTGGTGCGCTTCGGCGGCCTGCCTGGCAGCACCGCCGCCTGGGGCACCACGCCCGGCGCGGCCGCCGCCATGGTGGCCATGGCCGAGGAGTACGGCGCCGATCCACGGATCGTCGCCACCATGCAATACGTGCGGGTGGTCTGCGTGGTGCTGATCAGTGCCCTGGTCGGCCGGCTGCTGGGGGCCGAGGGCAGCGGCACCGGCCATCAGGCCGCGGTGGTCAGCCTGGACGGCCATTTCGCCTTCAATCTCATGCTGACCCTGGCAGTGGCCCTGGCCGGCAGCTGGCTGGGCGGCCGCCTGTTCCCCGCCGGCGCCCTGCTGCTGCCCATCGCCCTGGGTACGCTCCTGCAACTCAATGGCTGGCTGGACATCACCCTGCCCCATCTGCTGCTCGCGGTGGCCTATGGCGCCATGGGTTGCTATGTGGGACTGAGATTCGATCGGGCCACGGTCGCCTATGTCTGGCGCGCCCTGCCCAAGATGATCTTTGCCTCCCTGCTGCTGATCGCCCTCTGCGCCCTGTCGGCGCTGCTGATGGCGAAGCTGATGCACGTGGACTTTCTCACGGCCTACCTGGCGACCAGTCCGGGCGGACTGGATTCCATGGCCATCATCGCCGTGGATGCCCATGCCGATGTCGGCCTGGTACTGGCCATGCAGGCGTTGCGCCTGATCGGAGTGGTGCTGACCGGACCGCTACTGGCCCGGCAACTGGTCAAGCTGGCCCGCACCTGACGGAGGATGCGGGCGGCGCGCTCAGGCCGAGCGGCGGCGCTCGACCTGGGCGGTGATGTTGTAGCCCTCGGCGGCATGGCCGCGGACCACCACCCGTGCATCCGGATAGAAGCCCTTGAGGCGTTGTTCGAAGAGAAAGTAGATCTCCGCGCCAACCCGGATCTCCGCGGGATCGGTCAGGGTCAGGGAGAAATTGCGTACGGGATCGGCAGCATGCTGCGACTCGTTCTCCTCGATGCGCTGCATGGCGTCTTCGACGATCTGTTCGGCGATCTGCGACATCTGTGACCTCCTGGTCGGGCATTGACAGGGCGCCGTCCCAGCGACGGCCGTATCGCTAATGACCACGGGCCCGCCACGACGATTCGTTCTCTCTGCAAGATTCCGACGAAACTGTAGACTTGTCTGACTTTTATCCCCGTGTAGTGGCGTGAATCGGCCGGCTAGCGGTCTCCTGCACACCGAGGACGAGGAAGCAGCCCCGCCATGGTCGACGCTGACGATACCCCCCTCCCGCCACGCAATCCGGCCACCCAGCGCCGGGCGCTGTGGCTGCTCGTCTGCGCCGTGGCGGTGATCCTGGCGCTGGAATCCTGGCAGGTGTGGCGCAATTACCAGAACGCCTTCGCCAGTGCGCGCAGTGATGTCGGCAACATCGCCCTGGCGGCGGCCCAACATGCCGATGACGCCATCAAGGAAGCGGATTCGCTGCTGGTCAGTATCCGTGACCGGCTGGAAGATCAACCCCTCGACCAGCTGGACCGCCCTCGGGTGCATCGCCTGCTGGCGCGCCAGGCCGCCCTGTTGCCGCAACTGCACGGGCTGTTCATCTATGATCGCGACGGCGGCTGGCGGGTGACCGACAAGAGCAGTGACCCGCCCCGGGCCAGCAACGCCGATCGCGAGTACTTCCAGTTTCACCGCCAGCATGCCGCCGATGTGCTGCACGTCGGCACGGTGATCGAGAGTCGCAGCACCCAGGAGCTGATCATTCCGGTATCACGCCGCCTGGAGGACCGCGACGGTCGCTTTGCTGGCGTGCTGCTCGCCACCATCCGCCTGCAGTACTTCGTCGACTACTACGAGCGGTTCAAGCTGGATGCCCGGGGTGCCATCACCCTGGCGCAGGATGACGGTACCCTAATGGTCCGCCGTCCCTATGTACCCGCGCACGTCGGTACCCCGCTCGCCAGCAGCGAGCTGTTTCGCCAGTACGTGACCCAGGCGCCCAACGGTACCGCCCTGGTGCGGGCCATGATCGACGGCCGTGAACGCCTCTATGCCTTCCAGCATCTGGAAGGCTATCCCCTGGTGGCCCTGGCCGGTATCTCCAGGAGCGATATCCTCGCCAGCTGGCGCCAGGACATGCTGAGATCGGTGACGGTGGTCGGCCTCATCATCGTCGGCATGCTGATCTTCGGCTTCAGCCTGCTGCGCGAGATCCGCGCCGGCGAACGCAGCGCGGCGGCCCTGCGTCTGGCCCACGACGAGCTGCACCTGCTGACCCTCAAGGACAGCCTGACCGGGCTGGGCAATCGTCGCCAGTTCGACAACCTGCTGCCGGTGGAGCTGGCCCGGGCGCAGCGCAACGCTCAGTCGCTCAGCCTGCTGATGATCGACATCGATCACTTCAAGGCCTACAACGACCACTATGGCCATCCAGCGGGCGATCGCTGCCTGCAGGCCGTGGCCGGCGTGGTGGCCTCGGCGGCGCGACGCCCGGGCGATCTGGCGGCACGCTACGGCGGCGAGGAGATGGTCCTACTGCTGCCCAATTGCGACGAGATCGGCGCCCAGCGGGTAGCCGCCACGGTCCAGGAACGCCTGCAGGTGCTGGAGGTGGCCCATGCCACCAGTCCTTTCGGCCGCATCACCGTCAGCCTTGGCATCGCCGTCCAGCCGCCTGGTCAATCGCCACCGCCGCAGCCCGCCGACCTGCTGGCCAGCGCCGATGCCGCCCTCTATCGCGCCAAGCACCTGGGCCGCAATCGCACCCATCCACCGCCGGAGACGGACGCCGTCCAGGACCGGTCAGGCCTGCCTTAACCGCAGATCATGCCGCCGCGATAGTGCACCCGGTCCTTGCCCGCGCGCTTGGCCTGGTAGAGCTCGCTGTCGGCCTGCTTGAGCAGGTCCGAGGGCTGGTAACCCGGCGCGAAGCGCGCCACGCCCGCACTGAAGGAAAAGCAGGTGCCGGTGCGGGTGTTGCTGCGGATGTCGTCCAGCAGCGCCTGCAGCCGCTGCGCCAGGTGGCGCTCGTCGTCGGGCTTGAGCAGTACCCCGAATTCCTCGCCGCCCAGGCGTCCGAAATGGCCGTCGGGGAAATGCCGGCCAAGGATCAGCGCGGTTTCCTTGAGCACCTGGTCGCCCACGTCGTGGCCGAATCTGTCGTTGATCCGCTTGAAGTCATCGATGTCGAGCATGACGAAATACCAGGACGGGGAGCCCTCACGGCAGACCTGCTCCGCGTCCAGCATCAGCGCACGGCGGTTGCTGATCCCGGTGAGGGCATCGGTTTCCGCCTGCAGGCGATAGCGCTCCTTGAGCTCTAGGGTGGTGGCGACGATACGCACGAAGGTGGCGTTGAGCAGCAGCCCCAGCGCCAGGCTGGCGCCCAGCATCACCGCGAACAGCGGCAGGGCCGCCGCCGTGACGGTGTCCAGCTCGCCATAGAAGAGCAGCAGCCAGACCGCACCGGCGGCGATGCCGTAATCGAGCACATGGGAAAAGAGAATGGTCGAGCCGAGGATGATGACGATGGCCGTGGGGATCATCCAGGCATGGCCAGCCTCGCCCATGCCGAGGATCTGAAAGCGGAAGGCCAGGGCCTCGAACAGCACGAACACCAGGGCGAACAGGCGCCAGATGGCAAAGCGGCGCGCAGTGGTCATCGCCAGGCAAGAGCCGATCATGCCGGCAAAGGCCAGCCAGCCCCACACCGGCACCCCGGCGGTCAGAAAGGGGTTGATCAGCACGCTGATCAACCAGCCCAGGATGCCGGTGCTCTGCGCCAGCACATTGGGCAACTGCAGCATCTGGCGGATATGAGCCTGATAAGTCATTGCACAACTCGAACGCCAAATTTAGTGGCCAACCGATATCACCGGATGCTATCCCATTCGTGGCCCGTCGTCGGCGGGAAGCGGACTCAAGCAAGACAATAGACGTCTGAACAGCGCACTGCTGGTGACGAGACCGCATAGGACCACGCCTGCGAGCAGACTGACCAAACGGACGGCGGCGAAATGACGCCATCGGTCAGCTCACTCTGCGGACCGGCGCGCCCGTCCCGCTAAGCTCTTCGCTTCGGGAGTTTCGACTAGGCTTGGCAGTGCCCAGGCCGTCGTTCATGCTTCCAAGGCTTTATCAGCTTCCACTACCGGTATAGAACAAACCAGGCGCCATCATGGAAATCGATGCTCTGTTCGATCACCTGCATACCCTTCCCAGCATTCCCAAGGTGGCTCAGGAGCTGATCCAGCAATTCGACGATCCGGACAGCAGTATCGAAGACGTGGCCCGCAATCTGGCCCTGGATCCGGTGCTGTCGGCGAAGGTCCTGCGCCTGGCCAATTCGGTGCGCTTTCGTGGCGTCCGTCCCTCCACCAGCATCGAAGGGGCGGCCATCCGTCTGGGTTTCGACGCCCTGCGCACCCTGGTGCTGGCCTCGGCAGTGACCGCGGCCTTCCGCCACAATCCCAGCTTCGATCCGCGGGATTTCTGGCAGCACAGTTTCGATGTGGCCAGCATCTGCCGCGTTCTCGCCCGCCAGGCCGGCGCCGATCCCGAGACCGCCTTTACCTGCGGCATGCTGCACAGCATCGGCGAGTTGCTGATCAAGACGGCGGCGCCCGACATCGCCGCGCGCATCGACGCCGAGCAACGCGCGCCGGTGCCCGCCGACCAGGCCATCGGCTTCGGCTACCCCGAGGTGGGCGCGGAGCTGGCCCGCCGCTGGCAACTGCCGGTGGTGATCCAGCATGCCATCGCCTACCAGCTGCATCCCCAGGATGCACCCGAGGATTCCACCCAGGCGCAGATGGTCGCTCAGGCCCGGCTGGTGTCCTTTGTCCTGCGCCGCCACGGTGGCATCAATGACCAGGCCAAGGCCGCCCTGGCCAATCCACTGCTGGAAGGGGTGGATCTGGATCACCTGCTGGGCGAGTTGCCCGAAGTCATAGAGGCGGACAAGGCCTTTGGTACGCTGATCAACTGACCGGCTGTCCCGTGCTCAGGCAAGGCCATTGCCTGCATCACAAATCTGCCAGTCGGTCATGGCGAAAATCGAACGGGCACCGCAAGAATCGGTCGAAGCGTTATAGCTGACAGGAGTGATTGCGATGGCCGAGCCGCTGAAGTTCACGGATGCGAACACCATTATCAAGGGCGCTTTTCAACCGATGCTGTGCGCCATGACCGCCCAGGATCCTGCGACCTTCAACGTCGAGGTCTATGCACCCAATGGCACGGCCCTCTTGCAACGCCGCATCGCCCGGGTCGATCTGCTGGATAATTCGCTGCTGGAAGCCTTCATCTGCGACAGCCGCGCCCGTATCGAGCGGGCGACCCATGAGCGACTCGACTGGCAGGTGCGTTACACCCGTGCCTCCTGAGATCGCATCGAGCGGTCGAACAAAGGCGCCCCGCGAGGCGCCTTTCGTTTGTCCATCAATCGTTGAGCACACGCTTCTGCTGACTGCCCTGGGCCTTGGTGGCAGGCGTCTTGTCGGCCTTCTTCTGGGTGGACGGCTTGGCGCTGGACGTGTCGTCGGCGCTGTCTCTGTTGCTGGTGTTGGAGCTGCCTGGCGCGCCGATGCCGTTGCCGGTCACTCCGGCGTCGTTGCTGCTGGCGGCCAGACTGGGACCGGCCACCAGGGCCAGGGTAGCGCTCAGGGCGAGGATCAGCGGGGTCTTGCGCATCTTGGTGTCCTCCGGCCGCGAAAGGAAGGGTGTCGCGGGCTGCACCCTGCCTGATTAGGCCAAAGGCCGGGCCAAGCGTTCCCACCTTCCTATAGACTAACGGCCATCCCGCCGCCCCTCGAAAGGTCCGGCCGTCGTATTCAGGAGTTGCCGTGAAGCACCGTTACCTCATCGTCGATCGCACCGCGCTCGATAGCCCTGCGCTGTTCGACTATCTGGCCGAGGCGCCGCAGCACCGCGTCATCGTCTCCGGCGGCACGGCCGAGCAGCTGTTCGCGGCGGAGCTCTGGCCGCGCCTGCGCGAGCGCCTGGCGCCCCATGCCGAACGCTTCTTCTTCGCCGACTCCAGCGGCCCGCTGCTGCAGGCCGAACTGGAGGGCCGCAAACCCGGTCTGCTGGATCGCGAACTGACCCTGGCCTTCAAGCAGGCGGTGACCGCCGATGCCGAGGACGATCGCGTCCTGACCCGTATCCGCCGCGAACTGCTCGATACCGATGACGACTACCAGGCCAATCGCCGCATCTTCCTCAACAGCCTGCTGGGCCAGATGCGCCGCGCCCTGCCGGCAGGGGCGGTGACCGCCGGCAACTGGCAGGACGCCGTCCGCCAGGCCATCGCCGCGGCCCAGCAGGGGCTGGCCAAGGGCTTCGCGCCGGGTCTGGCCGATGCGCCCTTCAAGGTCTTCCTCAAGGCCTATCCGCTGGCCGCACGCTATGTCGCCCAGCTCGCCGTGCTGCTGATCACCGCCGGGCGCCAGGACAACGACGTCCTCATCGATCGCTTCGTCGCCCAGGATCCGGCCCTGGTCGCCACCCTGTTCGATGGCCTGCTCACCGAAGACGACGACCAGCGCCAGGCCTACACCGCGCTCAAACGCACCCTGGATGCCCTGGGGACCGGCGGTCAGGCGTTGCACTAGGTCTCTAGAGACGCTCCAACAGCGCCGGCAGGATTACCCCGGCGGCGCCCAGCAGTTGCCAGTCGCCACTGAAATCCACTGCCGGTTGCGGATCGATGCGCACCACCGTGGCGCCCTGCTGGCGCGCCACTTCCGGCAGACTGGCCGCCGGCTGCACCAGTCCCGACGTGCCGACCACCAGGCAGAGGTCGCAACGCTCGGCCAGCGCCCAGGCGTTGGCCAGGGCCGCCTCGGGCAGGGACTCGCCAAACCAGACCACCCCAGGCCGGGCCAGACCGCCACAGTAGGCACAACGTGGTGGCGCCACGAGCTGATCCTCGGCTTCCGGTAACGCCGGCGCTGCCAAGGGCCGCGCGCATTCGAAGCAGCGCGGCGCATGCAGGCTGCCGTGCAGATGAATCACGTCGCCACTGCCCGCGCGCTCGTGCAAGTCGTCGACATTCTGGGTGACCAGGCGCAGCCGCCCGTGCCGGCTACCCTAGTCCGCCAGGGCGCGATGCGCGGGATTGGGCTGGGCCGCCAGCACCTGGGCACGGCGCCACTCGTACCAGCTCCAAACCCGGACCGGGTCCTCGACGAAGGCTGCGGCCGTCGCCAGTTGCGCCGGATCGAAGCGCGCCCACAAGCCGGTCAGGGCTTCGCGAAAGGTGGCGATACCGCTTTCCGCCGACACGCCGGCACCGGTCAGCACCAGCACCTCGTCGGCCTGGCGCAGGCGGTCGAGCAGCACCGGCGGTAAGGCGGCGAGGCCGTCTCGGCAATCGATGGGATCGGGCATGAAGGCGTTGGCTCCTGACATCTGCGGCAAAACAACAGGGTCTTGCGGACCGCGGAAAAGGGCGAAAGTGTGACGCTACTCGACGGATGGTGAGTCCACTCATCGTTTTCCGGGGAACTGAGGTTCACCCTTTTCGCCACAGGCCGATAATCCGGGAGTCCGCGTCCGATGTCGCTCCTACCCTAACGGTATGTGAATGAAGAAGTCCGTCGTTTCCAAGTATCCGCGCCTGCTGATCGCCGGCGTTCTCGCCCTCGTCACCCTGGTCAGCCTGGCCTGCTGGTGGTGGCTCAAGCCTTCCACTCCGGCTCCGACCGCCACGGCCATGCTCGCCAGTGTGCAGCAGGCCCCCGAACACTGGACCCAGGAGCCCCGCGATTTCTCCGTGCTGCTGGCCGATCTGCGCGCCGGCGTCATCAGTGGCGCCGTGATCGGTGACCGTACCCTCTACGTCGACACCACCCGCGGCGAGCACTACGCGGTGACCGATAATGGCGGTCGCCTGACCGACCGGTTGCTGGCCGATTACGCCACCCAGGCCGAGCCGCTGTTTCCGATCGCCACCTGGAGCGAGTCCGGCCAGCGCCACCCCTGGCTGGATGCCCTGCTGTTCAACCTGCCGGGCTATCTGCTCCTGCTGTTGCTGGCCGTGCCCCTGGCGCTGCGCTTCGCCAGCCCCTTCAAGCTGCACCGCAAGGGCACCGGCATCTCCTTCAAGGACGTGGTCGGCGCCGCCGAAGCCAAGCGCGCCCTGGAAGACGTCACCACCTGTCTGCGCAATCCCAAGGCCTTCGCCGCCCTGGGTGCCCGTCCGCCCAAGGGCGTGCTGCTGACCGGCGAACCCGGCACCGGCAAGACCCAGCTGGCCAAGGCCCTGGCGACCGAGTGCAACGCCCACTTCATCCAGGTGACCGGCAGCGACTTCTCCTCGATGTTCTTCGGCGTAGGCATCCAGAAGGTCAAGTCGCTGTTCCGCACGGCGCGCAAGAAGGCGCCCTGCATCATCTTCATCGACGAGATCGACGGCATCGGTCGTCGCGCCGAGCAGTCGCGCTCCAGCGATGCCGAAGCCAACCGCATCATCAACCAGTTCCTCACCGAGCTGGACGGCTTCGATGGCACCAGCGGCGTACTCGTCCTGGGCGCCACCAACTTCGCCGACTCCCTGGATCCGGCGCTGCGCCGCGAAGGCCGCTTCGACCGCACCATCGCCGTGCCGCTGCCGAGTCTGGAAGACCGTCGCGCACTGTTCGAACTCTATGCCGGCAAGCTGCCCTGCCAGGGCGAGCTGGATCTGGCCGCCCTCTCCCGCGGCACCGTGGGCCTGACCCCGGCGGCCATCGCCTACATCAGCAACCACGCCGCCCTGCTGGCCGCCCGCGAGAACGCCAGCGCCGTGACCATGGCCCACTTCGTCGAGGCCATCGAGACCTGCCGCATCGGCGAGCAACCGGTCGGTGTCACCCCGCTGGGTTCGGCCGAGCGTACCCGCATCGCCGTGCACGAAGCCGGTCATGCCCTGGTCGCCGCCGTGCTCAATGTCGGTCGGGTGGAAAAGGTCACCCTGCTGCCCCGTGGCCAGGCCCTGGGCGTGACCCTGATCACCCCCACCGAAGACAAGCGCCTGCACCTGAAGTCGGAACTCGAAGGTCGCATCCAGATGCTGCTGGCCGGTCGCTGCGCCGAGCAGCTGTACTTCAACGAGGTCTCCTCGGGTGCCGCCCAGGATCTGCAGGAAGCCTCCAAGCTGGCGCTGTCCATGGTCGCCTCCCTGGGCATGGGCCCGAGCGGCTCGCTGCTCAGCCTGCAGGCCCTGCGCGACGCCGGCATCGACTTCGACGCCGCGCCCAGCATCGCCGCTGCCGACCAGTTGCTGCACAGCCTGGATCATCGCTGCCTGGCGCTGATCACCGAACTCAAGCCGGCGCTGGACGACATCACCGACCAGTTGCTGCGCGACGAGACCATTCCCGGCAGTGCCGTGGCCGAAGCCATCGCCCGCGCCAGCGGCCTGGAAGCCTGCGGCGCCCTCAACCGTGCCCTGGCCTTCGTGCCGGAACGTTCGACTGACCCGCGCGCGGGTGACGGCGAACGCAGCATCGCGGCGGCCTTCAAGGGCGAGTGATACCCGCGACGCCCTGAAACGCAAAAGCCCCGGTCCGCCGGGCTTTTTCATGTCAGCGCCTGAACAGGCTCCTAGAGGATATTGGCGTAATCCGCCTCTATCCGATCCAGGCTCAGGTGGTTGAGGAAGTTGGAGAAACACATCCAGGCCGCCAGGGCGTTGAGGTCCTGAAATTGCGCCGGCAGGTACTTGGGTGGTACCACCACGCCCTCGTCCACCAGCTGGCGCAGGATGCGCATGTCCTCCAGGGTGGTCTTGCCGCAGAACAGCAGCGGGATCTGCTCCAGCTTGCCCTTGCGCACCGCCAGCTGGATGTAGTTGTAGATCAGGATGAAGCCCTTGAGATAGGACAGGTCCTTGGTGAAGGGCAGCCCGGTCGGCGTCGAGCCGCGAAACACCCGGCTGGCGTTCTGGTAGCCCGACTCCAGGTCGTAGCCCTGCTCCTGGAAGAAGCGGAAGACCTCGAGGAAATCGGCGCCGTCCTCGGCCAGGTGGATGGCGCGGGTGCGATTGGTCAGCTTGCGCAGGCGGGTCGGATAGGAGGCGAAGGCGATCACCTCCATGAGGATCGCCAGGCCTTCCTGGGTCACGGTGGACGACGGCGGGCCCTTGGCCAGGAAGGTGCAGATCGGCTGGTTCTGGCCATTGAGGGTGGTGCCGACGTGCACCAGGCCCTCGTGGACCTCCAGGGCGCGCACGTCACGCTCGTTGAACAGGGCGTCGGCGCGCACCTTGATGTAGTCGGCGCCGGCCGCGGCGTCGGCGACGATACCGTCGGACTCGAACACCCGGATGGTGCCTTCCGTCTCGCCAAAGACCCGATTCAGCCGTTCCTGCAGGATGGGCACGGCGTCCTTGGCGGTCAGGGTCTTGGGCTCGTCTTCCAGGGCGCCGCGATGGGCGATGTTGTCCAGGTAGCTGGACAACATCATGCCCAGGTCGGCCAGGGTCGGATCGCCGGCATGGAAGGCATCCGAGGCGGCGCCATAGAGCTCCTGGGAAATCAGGCCGAAGTCCGGGGTGCCGCGCGCCTGCAGCATGCGGATCACCATGCGGTACTCGCGGCACATGCGCCTCATGATCTGGCCGACCGGATTGAACTGGCCGAGCTGGCGGGTGACCTCCCGCTCGATGCTCTGGAATTCGCCCTTGAGCGCATCGCCGTCGAAGCCCAACGGGCGCCCTTCGTAGAAGGCGCGATCCACCGCCGGCAGGCGCTTGCCCTTGCCGTCCAGGAAGCCCTGGCGCACCCCGTCGTCCCACTTCACCGCATCGAGGATGCGGATCGGCGCCTGGGCCGCGACGATGCGATCGGACAGCTGGCGGATGGTCTGGTGATAGGGATCGAGAAAGGGCTGGCGGGCATTCATGACGGCGACCGGGCGACGGGCAAGACCTCAAGGATGGCCGTTGCCGCGTCTTTTGCCTAGGTTTCGTGACGGCAGACCGGCCGAGCCGCGCTATTTGGCGAACAGCTGGCTCATGTCCTTGAAGGCCTTGAACTCCAGGGCGTTGCCGCAGGGGTCGAAGAGAAACATGGTGGCCTGCTCGCCGACCTGGCCCTGGAAGCGGATATAGGGCTCGATGACGAATTGGGTCTCGCGGGCGCGCAGACGGTCGGCCAGGGCTTCCCACTCGTCCCAGCCGAGCACGATACCGAAGTGCGGCACCGGCACGTTGTGGCCGTCCACGGCGTTGGTGTGAGCCTCGTCCTGGGACGCGGTCTTGGGGTGCTCGTGGATCACCAGCTGGTGGCCATAGAAGTCGAAGTCGACCCAGTGGTCGCTGGAGCGGCCTTCGGCGAGGCCGAAGACATCCCCGTAGAAGTGCCGGGCGGCGGCCAGGTCGTAGACGGGGATGGCGAGATGGAAGGGCGACAAGGCCATGCTGGGAAATCCTGCTGAGGGGGAATGCAGCCATTCTCACCCCAGGTTTTCCTGTGCATAAAGCGTATTTTACTGCCCCCGAGCGACAAAAATTTTGTGGCTCGCTACAGTGGCCTCTCCTGACTTCAGGCAACCGCCATGCTTCGCGAACTCAAGACCCTGCTCGCCGTCGCGCGCCACGGCAGTTTCGCCGCGGCCGGTCTGCACGTGGGCCTCACGCCCTCGGCGGTGAGCGCCCAGATCCGCACCCTGGAACAGAATCTGGGCGTGAGCCTGTTCGACCGCAATGGTCGCAGCGCCCTGCTCAATGCCGCCGGTCGCCGGGCCCTGCCGCTGGCCGAAGAGATCCTCGCCACCTATGCGCGCATGGCCGGCGCCGGTGACGAGATCCAGGGCGAATTGCGCATCGGCGCCATCGCCAGCGTCCAGACTGGCCTGCTGCCCGGCACCCTGGTACGGCTGCGCCAGCAGGCGCCACGTCTGGAACCGCGGCTGGTGCCGGGCGTATCCCTGGCGCTGCTCAGCCAGGTGGACGCCGGCGAGCTGGACCTGGCCATCCTCATCCGCCCGCCCTTCGAGCTGCCCAAGGAGTTGCACGCCACCACCTTGTTGCAGGAACCCTTCGTGCTGATCGTCCCGCCAGGGCTGACAGGTGACGATCCCCGGCTGTTGCTGGAGACCCAGCCCTTCATCCGCTACGACCGCCACTCCTTCGGCGGACGCCGAGTCAGTGCCTTTCTCCGTGAGCAGCGCCTGGCGGTACGCCAGGTGCTCGAACTCGACGAACTCGACGCCATCGTCAAGATGGTGGAGCACGGCCTGGGGGTGGCCCTGGTGCCCTGCGCCGGCCTCTGGCTGGAGCATGCGCGGGTGCGCCGGCTATCGCTCGGCGCCCTCACCTTCCATCGCGAACTGCAGGTCATCGCCCGCCACGCCGGGCGCGACCTGCCGGCCGTGGCGCTATTCCGCC